>DASPOJ010000023.1:0-14867 GCA_035626055.1 Candidatus Methylomirabilota bacterium
GCCAGTCCTGTCTTTCCGGATGGGCCAGAGGAGAGCTCTTATGAAGAAGATGCTTGTGTTTCTTGCATTCTTGATCGTTCCCCTCGCGCTGCTGGCGCAAGACAATAACCAATTGCCGCCGAGCACGGCTGCGGTTCCGCCAGTGCCCGGCGCAGGCACGCCGCAAGCGCGCCGGATTCGTATTGCCGTGTTTGATTTCGATTACGCCACGGTCCAGACCAGCTCGAGCGCCCTTTTTGGGACGGACGTGGATGTCGGCAAAGGCATCGCGGATCTTCTAGTCAAATACCTGGTGAAGGACGGGACCTACTCGGTGATCGAACGGAAGGCGCTGGACAAAATTTTGGCTGAACAGAATTTTTCCAATAGCGACCGGGCGAATCCAACTTCGGCGGCGAGGCTGGGGAAGCTGCTCGGCGTGGACGTCATCATCGTCGGCAGCGTGACCCAATTCGGCTCCGACACGAAGAACACAAACGTCGGCGGCGGCGGTGGCGGCTGGGGCGGTTTTGGACTCGGCGGGGTCGGTCACAAGAATACGAAGGCCATTGTCGGACTGGACGCCCGCATCGTGGACATCGATACCGCCGAAATCCTAGGCGTCGCGGAAGGCCACGGCGAGTCGTCGCGGTCCAGCACGTCGCTGCTCGGCGGCGGAGGCAATTGGCATGGCTGGGGCGGCGGAAACGTGGACTTCGGCGACAGCAATTTTCAGGACACGATTATCGGCGAAGCGGTGAATAAAGCGGTCATGGAGATGACCGGCGATGTAATTGCGGACAACTCCAAGCTGCACCCGCGCCTTGTGATCGTGGAAGGCCTTGTCGCTGACGTGGAAGGCGGGCAGGTGATTCTCAACGTTGGCGCAAAGGCCGGGCTGAAGGTCGGCGATCAACTCTCGATCGAGCGCGTGACGAAAGTCATCAAGGACCCGGCCACGGGCGCCGTCATCCGCAAATTGACGACCGCGCTGGGAATCGTTGAAGTCACGGAAGTGGACGAGAATTCTTCCGTTTGCCGAGTCGTTTCCGGCTCAGGTTTCCAGACCGGCGACGCGGCTAAGACCGTCACACAGTAAGTCTATTCCTTGCGGTTCAACAGATTCCGAGGTCTCGACTTCTCGAGGCCTCGGAAATCCTTCATCACTGCAGTCCGGGAACACCCAGGTCCCGACATATTCTCCGTGCCAGTCTATCGATGATTTCTCGATGCCGGGGGGAACAGTAGAACTTTCATTCGTTTATGAGCCGGGTGTGCGGCTTGGGTGGCTTGGGTGCGGACGTCATTTCCCTCTCCACTTAATCTCCGTGGATGGGCGTAGCCGTGCGGGTTTCGGGGCTGCTCCCGAACATGCCCACGGCCGCTCGCGTCGAAATGTACAGCGCGCCCATCAGAATCGGCACGCCACCC
Organism: Candidatus Methylomirabilota bacterium; assembly: GCA_035626055.1. GTDB lineage: Bacteria > Acidobacteriota > Terriglobia > Acidiferrales > UBA7541 > DASPOJ01. The sequence continues at coordinate 1,411 of DASPOJ010000023.1, forward strand.
AGCAGTTCGGCAAGGTCGGCCAGGGCGTGGAGAAAAGGGTGCGTGATCCGGCCCGCGTATTCCGTCGAGAGAATCAACGCGGCAGCTGCGGCGAGCAACACGCCCAGGGCCATCGCGCCGGCCAAAGCATTCAGAACGATCTTGCGCATGAAAGTCCTATGGAATGCCCGACCAATCGTCCGTCACAAGAATTGAATTGGTCGGGTTCGCCGGGTCGTATTTCACGCTTGTGAGTTGGCCGGCAACCAATCGCTTGACCAGCCCGCGAGCTTCCAGGCTGGTGATGTCTTGAGCCGTTTCGTACGTTACGCCGGAAATCGAGTAACTGTAGCAAACCAGCCGCCGGCCACTCTTGGAGCGGGTCGGGATCTTGTGTGTCCGGGGTCCCAAAATGCCGAATCGCGTAACGGATTGAGTTTGCGGCGCAACGTCCACCAGTTCGGTGACGCGGCCCTCGGCAATCCGGCCGACCTGGTTGATATAAGCGCGTCGTTTGCGTTCTATTTCTTCGGGATCGGGTCGATGGCGGTATTTCCAGGCGATGGCGGAGCCAACGGCCGCCGCAAGGGCCGCTCCGGCGGCCGCAATCGTGCGCCAATCGTTAGGTAGCGGCTTCAACGCCCCGTCTTGCGAGCGGCAGCCGGCGTGAAGACGTCGCCGAGCACCTCTCTTGCGCTCGCCCAGTCACCCAGAAAACCTTGCAGCCCGCGATCGGTCAGCGGATGTTTGAAGAGTTGCTCGAAGACCTTGTACGGCATTGTGCCGATGTGTGCGCCCATTTTTGCCGCTTCCACGACGTGGAGAGGACCCCGCAGGCTGGCCGCGAGCACTTGCGTCGAAAAATTATAGGCGCGGTAGATTTCGATGATTTCGCGGAGCAGGTGCAAGCCGTCCTGGGAGACATCGTCCAGGCGGCCCAGGAACGGGCTGACGAAATACGCGCTCGCCTTCGCCACGATCAGCGCCTGGCTGGCGGAGAAGACCAGCGTCACGTTCACGCGAATCCCTTCCCTCGAGAGAACGCTGAGCGCGCGCACCCCGTCCGGAATGCAGGGAATCTTGACCACGATGTTCGGATGCCAGGTGGCAATCTCGCGCGCCTCGTTTAAGATGCCTTCCGTGTCGGTCGAAACCACTTCCGCGTTCACGACCCCCTGGCCGACCACGTCGCAGATTTCAAGAATGTGTTCGCGAAACGGTCTCTTTTCCTTCGCGATCAGCGTCGGATTCGTCGTGACGCCGTCGATTACGCCCATCGAAACGCCGCGGCGAATCTCATCCAGATTTGCCGTATCGAGGAAGAATTTCATGCCGTTCTTGTCTCCTGCGCGGACCCTTCCGAAGCCTCTCCAAGATTCCTAAGCGATTCGTCCTTGAACCGGATTCCGCAGTGTGCCGATTCCGCTCACGGCCACTTCCACCACATCGCCCGCCGCAAGCGGCCCGACGCCCGCCGGAGTTCCTGTTGCGATGATGTCTCCGGGCTCCAGCGTCATAATGCGTGATATCCAGCGAATTATAACATCAACGGAAAAGATCATCAGGCTGATCGGCGCGGACTGTTTCTTCCGGCCGTTGACGTACGTTTCCACGGTGGCGCTCTTGAGATCGAGCTCCGTTTCCACCACCGGCCCAAACGGGCAGAAGGTGTCGAATCCCTTGGCGCGCGTCCACTGCGAATCTTTTTCCTGCAGGTCGCGCGCGGTGACGTCATTCAGGCAGGTATAGCCGAGAACATAGGGCCGCACATCGTCCGTATCTGAGAGTTGCGTGCAGGCACGCCTCATCACGATGCACAACTCGCCTTCGTAGTCGACGCGTTTGGAAGCCTCCGGCAAGACAATCGCTTCGCCGGGCGCAATGATGGAGGAAGGCGGCTTGAGGAAGATCAACGGCTCGCTCGGGATATCGTGCTGGAATTCCGCAATGTGGGCATGGTAGTTGTGCCCCACGCACACGATTTTCGACGGCACCGCCGGCGGCAGGAACGCAACTTCAGCGAGCTTCCAGCTCTTACCGGCCGGCCGCGTCTCCCCCAGCAAACTGCCGGACACTTCGTGGACCCACTCGCCTTCGATTCGACCGATGCGAGGACTTGGGGACAGGGTTTGGCCCGCGCGGGTAACGGCGGCGCTGAACTCTAGCGGCTGAAAACGGCAGAATTTCATTGGGCGTCAGGGACCTCTGCGCCGGGCGGCCGCTACCGGATGCCGCCGCGCGAGTCGCAGGATGCTCACAACCCAGGCGAGCACGGACAGGAATCCGTAGGCGATGGCGCCGAGCATGAAGATGTGAAGCGCGCCCATGCGATTTTCCAGGCGCGGGAACCTGATCTCCAGCAAGAAATAGCAGAGTGACGCCAGCGCCCACCCCAGGATTCCCGAGACGAACATCTGCCCCGGCGATATCAGGAATCGCCATACGGGAAGGGACATCAGCACGAGCACGGCCGCCGCCGCCGTGACATTCCGCAGGTACGCAAACCGCTCCAACTCCGGCATGCGATTCGCCACGAATAGCCACGTCAAAAACACACCTGAAAGCGCCGCACCCGTGAGAATTCCTACCCGCAACGTAGTGTCGTGGAGGGAACAGAATCTCTTGATGCCCGCGAGCTGGGATTGGGCGCTCACTCTTGCCTTTCGCTAGTGCGTCCTTGCGGGGACTTCAGCCGAAACGGCGCTACTGAGAGGGCTTTCGTTGCCGGCGCGATCCACAGCGGTCACCTGGTAGAAGTAGCGCCTGCCCGCTAGAACTGAAGTATCACGAAACGTCGGGCTCAGCAACAATTCCTGGTTCACGCGTTTTCCGGGTGTGCCCGACTGCTCACTCCGGTAAACGTTATACCCGGCCAGGTCCGTTTCCGGGCTGATTGCCCACGACAGTTCGACGTCCGCGGGCGCCTGACTGGTCTCAGGGACGTATAGCGCTTCGAGGCCCTGCGGCGCGGCGGGAGGGAAGATATCGCGCGGCGTGACAATCGCCGGCGCGGAATCCGCGGATTCGACTGAATCTGCGCCGTACTGCGCCACACTCCGCACCGTGTAGACGTATGTCCGGCCGAACTCGAATTGTGCGTCGCTGTAGGAGCTCTCCGGCGCGGGCCCCAACATTTCCAGCGGCACGCTGAACTGGAGCTTGGAGATTTCGGCGGCTGGCGCGGGAGATCCCGCCACAAGCTCACCGCGGTAAACGCGATAGCCGGCGACGGCGCCCGGAGCCGTCGCTGGTTGCCAGGTGAGTTCAATCGAATGTTCGGTGACGGTGCCGCGGAGGTCGGCCGGGGTTTCTGGCCCGGGATAGACGCGGGTCGCCGCCACGTTGGAATCGCTGGAGGCGCGCTTCTTCGAGACGCGCGTGCGCACCATGTAGATCATTTGCGCGCCTGAATCTTGCGCCAGGTCCGCTGCGGGGAACGGATCGCTGAATTCGAACTGGCCGGCGGACATATACGTTTCCACGAGCGCGCTGGGAATCGTATAGATGAGCCGCGTCGGAGTCTTGTGTGATGGTTCATTCGCAGCCAGCATCCCGCGATAAATTTCTACCGCGGGCGGCTCCGGGAGCGGCTCGTGCTCGGTCGAATTCGTCGGCAGGGTGAAGGTCAGGATCACGGTGTCGCCCTGCTGGTGCGCCGCGAGATCCGCCACCGCCACAGGGAGAACCGGCTGTGGCGGCGTTGGTTCGCCCGGGGTGGCGCAACCGGCCGCGCAAAGCGACGCGGTCGCGAGCAGGAGCGCGCAAGAAGCGCCGTTGAGCCGCACGCCCGCTGCGCGATGGTTCGATGCGCCCCGCACTGGAAGACCTTTTCTTGCTTTGAGGTTGCTGCCCGGCATGGCCGCCTTGCGAAGCGTCAGAGGATGTACCGGCTGAGGTCCTGATTCTTGACGATCTCGGAGAGTTGCTTCTGCACGTAGGCGGCGTCGAGCTTCACCGTTTTCTTCTTCAACTCGGGCGCCTCGAATGAAATCTCTTCCAACAACTTCTCCAGAATCGTGTGCAGCCGCCGCGCGCCGATATTCTCCGTTTGCTCGTTCACCTGCACGGCGAAACGCGCCACGGCCGCGACAGCGTCCTCGCTGAAGCTCAGCTTGAGACCCTCGATTTCCAGCAGCGCGACGTACTGCTTGATGAGGGCGTTCTTCGGTTCGGTGAGGATGCGGACGAAATCGTCCTCGCTGAGCGCGGTCAGCTCGACGCGAATCGGCAAGCGGCCCTGCAGCTCGGGAATCAAGTCGGACGGTTTGGTGACGTGAAACGCGCCCGCGGCGATGAACAGGATGTGATCGGTGCGGATCATGCCGTAGCGCGTATTGACCGTCGTGCCCTCAATGATCGGAAGGATGTCGCGCTGCACGCCCTCGCGCGAGACGTCTGGCCCGTGCCCCGACTCGCGTCCCGCGATCTTGTCGATCTCATCGATGAAGATGATTCCCATCTGCTCGGCTCGCTCGACGGCCAGCCGCGTCACCTGATCCATGTCGATCAGCTTGTTTTCTTCTTCCTGGATCATGTACTCGAACGCCTCGGCCACGCTCATCTTGCGCTTCTTCTTTTGTTGCCCGAAGAGTCCCGAGAGCATGTCCTTGACGTTGATATCCATCTCCTCGATGCCCTGGTTGGTCACGATCTCGAATGAGGGCATCGAACGCTCGCGCACCTCGACTTCCACCAGCCGCTGATCGAGCTTGCCTTCGCGCAGTTGGGCGCGCAACTTCTCGCGCGTCCGGTCGCTTTGCTCGCGCCGCATCGATTCCGTTTGCGGAGCCGTGGAACCATGCGCTTCCAAGAGCGGCGATGGCGGAAGCAGCAGATCGAGCACGCGTTCTTCCGCGGCTTGTTCGGCCCGCTCGGCGACTTCGTCCAGCTTCTCTTCGCGCACCATGTCGATCGAAGTTTCGACCAGATCGCGCACCATGGATTCCACGTCGCGTCCCACGTATCCCACTTCGGTGTACTTCGAGGCCTCCACTTTCACGAAGGGGCACCCCGCCAGCCGCGCGAGCCGCCGTGCCAGCTCCGTCTTGCCCACTCCGGTAGGCCCGATCATGAGGATGTTCTTCGGGAGGATTTCGTCGGCGAGTTCCGATTCCAGCTTCTGTCGGCGCACGCGGTTGCGCAGGGCCACGGCCACGGCGCGCTTCGCCGCGTTTTGTCCCACGATGTACTTGTCCAGCTCGATGACGATTTCCCGCGGCGTCAGCTCGTCAAACGACGGCTGTGGCGGGGGCTCGGGCTCACGATGTTCGCCGGGAAGATAAATCACCATATTCGAGTTCACCCGCCTCGTCTCGCCCCGGCCGTCCGGGGCGGGGAAAATACTACAACTCCTCGATCAGAATGTTTTCGTTCGTGTAAATGCAGACTTCGCTGGCGATTTTCATCGCCTCTTGCGCGATTTCCTTCGCGCTGAGTTTTGTGTGCCGGGCCAGCGCCCGGGCCGCGGAGAGCGCGAACGCCCCGCCGGATCCGATGCCGCAGATGCCGTCATCGGGTTCGATCACGTCTCCGTTGCCGGAGAGCAGGAAGGTGGACTTCGCGTCCGCCACCACCAGCAGCGCTTCAAGGTGCCGCAGCGCGCGGTCCTTCCGCCACTCCTTCGCCAGTTCGACCGAAGCGCGCGGCAAATTCCCGTGGAACTCCTGCAGTTTGCCCTCAAATCGCTCGAAGAGCGAAAGCGCGTCCGCCGTCGAGCCTGCGAATCCCGCCAGGACCTTCCCGTCGAATAGACGGCGCAACTTTTTCGCGGTGTGCTTCATGACGTGGTCGCCCATGGTCACCTGGCCGTCGCCCGCGATAACGACCTTGTTGTCCCGCCGCACGCACAACACCGTGGTGGCGTGCATCTGTGCGCTTTCCCCGCTCATTGCCATCCCATCATTATACCGCCACGCCCGTACGCGGCCAAAATTCCTGCCGCCTGGGGCCGTACCCGCGCGCCTTAATAGGCCCGGGAACATTCGGCCTCCCTGCCAGCCCGGAGGTAACTCTTTACGAATATTGTTAGCCCTGTTACACTCCTGCGACTTTCTGGTCCCATGATTCCCCAAAAAGGAGCGCCTCAAATGCCCAGCAAGAAACGGACGCCCGGCCCCGCTACACCCAGCTCGTCCCCTTCGCCTTCCGGTTTCTCGTTCGCCGATCCGCATGCCACTCCGGACAACTACACGAGCTTCAGTAGTTCGGACGTCAAAGCGGACACCGCCGTGCAAGCCAGCCAAGTACTCCAGCCGATTCCGGCGCTTAAGAAGGACCCGCCCGTGATGTCACTCGCGGACGTCCTGCCGAGTAGCGCGCTGAAACCCTATTCGAAGTTTCTGACCTTTCACATGGCGGGGGACACGGGCGGCGTGAAGAATGCTGCGAACCAGTTTCTCGTCGCGGACAAAATGGTCGAGGATTTCTCTCACCCCGATGCGGCTGCGCGTCCCGCATTCTTCTACCACCTCGGCGACGTCGTCTACTATTTCGGCCAGGACAAGTATTACTACGACCAGTTCTACGATCCTTATCGCGACTACCCGGCGCCGATTCTTGCCATTCCGGGCAATCACGACGCTGTGGTCTATAGCGGAGAACCCGCCGCATCTCTTGAGGCGTTCCAAAAGCACTTTTGTTCCCCGGCCCCGACGCACGCTGACGAAGCGCAGGGCACGGCTCGCACGACTATGACCCAGCCGGGCGTCTATTTCACGCTGAACTCGCCATTTGTCCGGATCATCGGCCTTTACTCAAACACAGCCGAGGCCGGCGGCGTGATCGCCGGCCCAACCGTGGGGCAAGCGCAATTGCAATTTCTGACGAGCCAGTTGCAACAAGCCGGCGCGGACCGCAAGAAGGGCGCTCTCCAGGGCGCGCTGCTCATTGCCGTGCATCATCCGCCGTTCACCGGGAGCGCTCAGCACAATCCTAGCCCGGAAGTGCTCACTGCGCTCGACAGCGCCTGCAAACAGACCGGCGTCCACCCGGACGCGGTCTTTTCAGGCCACGCGCACCTCTACGAGCGCTATACGCGCTACTTGAAAATTGGCAATGCAGCGTGGCAGGTGCCGTACGTCGTGGCGGGCAATGGAGGCTACCCCAACCTTGCCGGCTTGAAACACAATCCGGGCACGCCAGCGCCGCGTACCCCCGTGGATTCCAGCAACGGCGACGGCAAGGGAAACCGCCTGACTCTGGAGAATTATTTCGGCTCGACCTTCGGCTTTCTGCGTCTGACCGCGGCGGCAACCGTGCTGTCTTGCGAGTTTGTCGGAGTCACGAATAGCGAAGCTCCCGGCCAGACGCTCGATCGTTTCTCGCTCGACTTGGCGACACATCAATTGACTGGATTCCGCCAGCAATAGCGCGAGGTAAAGGAAAGGAGAGCAAGAACGCGACGCAGCGAGCGATCAGTGCGCGGTAGAAATTGCATACTGCCGCCGCAGCCGTGGGTCAGGGCGAGCTGCCCGGCGCACCCGGTTGCGTCTTGTTCTTGTTTGGCTTGTCTTTGTTTCCAAGCTTGGCGTAGCGCTCTTCCAGCGATTGCTTGGTGAAAAGGTTCGGGTCGAGACCCGTGTTGACGTCGCATTCCGTGTAGAACACCTGGCTGGCCGTCATCGTGTTGTGCATGCGCATGATGTTGCGCGGCATCATCACACCGTTCGAGGGAAGGAATTCTGAGTACATGGTCGTGCGGCTGGTCTCCTCGTGCGTTTCTGGGTCACGCGTCGTGACGACGAATTGCAGCGGCAAATGTGTCGATTGCTCGATTGCGAGACGCATCGTGAGATTCGTGCTGTCCACCAATTCGACCCAGTCCACGGGCTTGAGGTCCACGATATCCACTCCCGCATAGCGGAACATCATCCCATCTTCGCTCAGCCGGTGACGCAGCACGTTATTCATGCTGTTCCGTAGTTGCTCCTGAAAATCAGCGATGGCCTCTGGGGACTGTTCGTTGACCCCGCCGCGGTCCATGGACCAGCCCTGGTTCCCGGCGAACAATTGAATGTTAACGCCGCCTTTTTGCGGCGGCTGGCCGATCAGGATGGCCACCAGCGGAATGCTCTTGACCTCAAATTCCGTGCGCTCTTTATCCGGCATCAGCCAGAGATCCTTGAACTCGGAAGGCTCGCCCGCCTCGCCGGAATGCTCGAAGGCAGCCGCGTGGCCCGTGCAGACATAATCGCGGACATTGAGATACGCGTCGCCGCCGAGCGCCGTGATCGTTTGCTGCAACAGTTCCTTGGCCTTTGCGGCGCTTTGTTCGGGCATCAGCGACTCGTCGTCCTGTGCCCGCGCGGCACGCGGCGCCGCCGCAATCCCCATGATCGCCAAAACGCTCACCGCGAAGCAGGTTCTCATCCGCAAAGCACCGATCCCCCGTTTACATTGAGCACTTCGCCGGTGATAAAGGTTGCCAGGTCGGACGCGAGGAACAGGATGGGGCCCGCGACCTCCTCCGCTGTGGCCACGCGCTTCAGCGGACTCGCCGCCGTCGCGAACTTCAAGCCTTCCTTCGTGTCCAGCAACGGTTTCGACATATCGGTAGCAACCCACCCAGGCGCGACCGCGTTCACAAGGATGCCGTGCCGCGCCAGTTCAGTGGAAAGCGATTTCACGAAGCTGATGATCCCGCCCTTGGCGGCGGCGTAATGGGAATGAAACGCCTCGCCGCGCTGTCCCGCGGCCGAGCTGATGGCGATGATGCGCCCCGAGTGTTGCGCGATCATCTGCGCTGCGGCGAAGTGCGTCACGTCGTAAACGCTCTTCAGGTCGACGCGCAGCATCTCGTCCCACTCGCGCTCGGTTAGTTTCTCGATCGGAGCGTCCGCCGCGTTCCAGATCCCCGCGTTTGCCACGAGGATGTCAATTCGTCCCAGCCGCTGAATCGTGTGCTGGACCAGCTTCTTCGCATCCGCCATGCGCGAGAGGTCCACTTTCAGTGATTCGATTCGCGTACCCTGCTTGCGTGCCTCCTGCTGCACCTGCGCCGCCGGCTCCTTGCTGCGGTTGTAGCTGAACACCACGTCGGCGCCCGCTTGCGCAAAAAGCTTCACGGTTGCTGCGCCGATCCCGCGCGACCCGCCCGTGATGAGTGCCGCCCTGCCTGCCAGTGAGATCATTCGCTTTTTCTCCGGTGTGGCTGAACAAAGTGCAGAGTTTGTTTCGACTGTGTCGGTGCCGGGCTTCCCCGCAGTATTCGCCGCTATTGCCCCGTGCGGTCAGGGGCGCCCGGGGAACGCCCTATTCTACTGGTGTTTGTCGCGACGTTTGCGCGCTTCCGCCATCAATTCCTTGAACAGCGCGCGAGAAAGCGCGGCCCCTGATGCCGCGTCGTCGATTCGCTCCGGATGCCATTGCACCCCGACCACCCAGTCGTCTGGCCCCGTGTACTCCAAAGCCTCCACAACTCCGTCCGGCGCGTGCGCCGTGACCTTCAGCTTGGGCGCCGCCTTTCGAACTGATTGATGGTGTGAGCTATTCACGGTCAATTCCGTCGCGCCCGCAAGCTTGAGGAGTCGGCCGCCTTCGATCTTCGCGATGTGCGTCCTATCCGGCCCATCTTTGTCTCGGTCGTGCCGGATGGGGCTGCCCACCTCGTCGGGAATGTCTTGCACCAGGCTGCCGCCCATGTAGACGTTCAGGAGCTGCGTGCCGTAGCAGATTGTCAGCACCGGCTTGTGAGTCTTGAGTGCGTGGTCCAGCAGCGCGAAATCCACCCGCTCGCGCGCCGCGTCGGCCTTCGCCGCCTTTGGGTGCTTGGCCGTGCCGTAGCGCGAAGGGTCCACGTCCGCGGGGCTGCCCGGCAGCACGAACGCATCTAGGGTTGCAACCAGTTTGTGCAGCTCCTCGGCGGGCGTCTCAAGCGAAAGCAGCACCGGCTCGCCGCCTGCGTGTGCCACGGCTTTCAAGTAGCTGTTAATCTTGGGGCGTCTGTTCTGCGTTTCTTCCGAAAGCGTGCGCCACGGCACGCCGACGCGCGGTTTGTTGGGTTTTTCGTTTGCCATGGGAACGCTCATCCTAACATCCGCTCCCGGACCCCGGCAACCGAGGTCTCGCGGGCGCGCCGTTCCGATTTTTGCAAGCCAGCTAACGCCTTTACGTGGCAAAATGGCGCGCATGACAACCTTCGCAAAGAACTGCAAGTCGTCTGTAATCCCAGCACTGCGCTACCGCAATGCCAAAGCCATGATTGATTGGCTTTGCGATGCCTTTGGCTTTGAGAAGCAGGCCGTCTACGAAGCGCCCGGCGGCATTGTGATGCATGCCCAACTGACTTTCGGCAACGGCATGATCATGATCGGCTCGGTGGAGAATCAGTCGCCGGCCGCGAAACTCTTCAAGCAGCCCGATGAAATCGGCGGGGCGGAGACCCAATCCTCTTGCCTCGTCGCTTCGGACATCGATGGGATCTACGCCAATGCCAAACGCGCCGGCGCGAAAATGCTGATGGACTTGGAAGAAAAGCCCTTCGGAGGCAAGGCCTTCACCTGCAGCGACCCCGAAGGTCATATCTGGTACGTCGGGTCCTACGACCCGTGGGAGCCGCCGCCCGCGTGAGCCGCAGCAGCTGATCCTCGGTCTTGCCCTCAACGCAATAATGAGGTCGTCCCGGCCCTTGAGCGAGAGCGTTCCCAGCCGCGCCGGTAATCCGCCACGAGATAGAGAGAGCCTGTGGCGAAGACCGCATCTTCGGGCGCGGCGAGTTGCAGCGCTCGCTCGATGGCGGCGGCTGGGTCGCTCACGATTTCGCAGTTGGGCGCGAGGTGCCGCGTCATGTGCTCGAGCGTCTCGGCCTTGAGCGCGCGCGATTGGCGCGGCTCGGTGAGAATCACGTTCGCGGCGCGCGGAAACAGCACTCCGCAAATCTCATCGACCGGTTTGTCGCGCAGCGTTCCATAGACCAGATGAATCGCCGTGCCGGGGCACTGCTCGTTCCAAAACGCCGCGAGCTCCCGCGCGCCCGCCGGGTTGTGCGTTCCGTCGATGTAAACACAGGGCCGCTCGCCCAGGCGTTCGAGTCTTCCTGGCCAGCGAACCTCAGCGATGCCGCGCGCAATCGCAGCCTCGCCGGTTGGGAATCCGCGCTCAGCGAGCAGCCGCGCCGCCGCCAGAGCCGCCACCGCGTTGCGCGCCTGAAATCGTCCCGCGAGCGGCACGGTCAATTCGGTGGCTCGTCGAGATTCCCTGTCCACAACCTCGAAGTGTGTTGCCCCAGCCGGCCGCTCCGTCCGCAGATTCTTCACCTCGAATCGCTCGTCAATTTCCACCAGTCGCGCTCCTTGTTCTTCCGCCCGCGCGCGAACCACACCGCGCGCCACGGGATGTTCTGCCGCGCTCACGACCCACGCGCCGGACTTGATGATGCCGGCTTTTTCGGCGGCGATTTCTTCGATGGAATGGCCGAGATAATTTTCGTGGTCGAAGGCAATCTGCGTGATGACGGCGACTTCGGGCAAAACAACGTTGGTCGCATCCAGTCGTCCGCCCATTCCCACTTCAAACACGGCAAACTCCGTCTGCGGAGAGCGCTCGCGGTGAATCGCCCGGCTGGCCGGCCCAATCCCGAGAGGTTGCGCGAAATAATCGAACGCCAGCGCCGTCAGGCACTCGAAGAACGTCGGATGCGCCGCGAGCCGCCCCTGTGCCAGCAACTCTTCGATTGCCGCACGGATGCGGTCGAACGCCGCGGCAAATTCTTCGTCGGTGATTTCGCGGCCGCCAAGCCGGATTCGCTCGTTGATTTTTTCCAGATGCGGCGAGGTGAAGAGGCCGGTTTGCAATCCCGCCGCGCCGAGAATCGAAGCGAGCATCGCGGCGGTTGAGCCTTTGCCGTTGGTTCCGGCGATATGCGCGGTGGGATAGGCGCGTTCCGGATGCGACAATCGTTCCGTAAGTATGCTGATGTTCGCGAGATCGAATTTCGCGACGCGCGCCTGTTGCGGCGACGCCAGTTCGCGGCCGAGTGACAGCAGATACCGCACGGCGTCGTCGTAGGTCACGGGAGAAGGCTCGCGGTCTTCAGCCGATGAAAAAGTCGAGCGCCGAGCCGATGTAGGCCTTCAACTCCTTGCGTGGCACGACGGCGTCGAGAAAACCGTGTTCCAGCAGGAATTCCGCGCGCTGAAATCCTTCCGGCAATTTTTGGCGGATCGTCTGCTCGATCACGCGCGGCCCGGCAAACCCGATCAGCGCGCCGGGCTCGGCGATGTTCAGGTCGCCCAGCATGGCGTAGCTCGCCGTGACGCCGCCGGTGGTCGGATCGGTCAGCACGGAAATGTACGGCAGCTTCTCATCATCCAGGCGCGCCAGCGCCGCGGACACCTTCGCCAGTTGCATCAAGCTGATCGTGCCTTCCATCATCCGCGCCCCGCCCGAACACGACACGACGACCAGCGGAATCCGCTGCGCGATGCAGCGCTCGATCGCCCGCGTCACCTTCTCCCCTACCACGGCCCCCATCGAGCCGCCGATAAAGCCGAACTCCATCGAACAGCAAATCGCCGCCCGGCCGTTCAGCAAGCCTTCGCCGGTGAGAATGGCGTCCTGCATTCCCAATTTGCGTTGAGATTCGCGCAGCCGCGCCGCGTAAGGCCGCGTGTCCGTGAATCTGAGCGGGTCACTCGATGCAAGTTGCGCGTCGTGCTCCACCCAACGTCCGTCAAACAGCAACTCGAGCCGCCGCTTCGCGCTGAGACGGTAGTGGTGCCCGCACTTGGGACACAAATTCCAGTGCGCTTCGAGGTCCTTCTTCCAGATGATCGCGCGGCAACTCTCGCACTTAATCCAAAGACCTTCGGTCTTCACCTTCCGCTCGTCCGGAGGCACCGGCTGCTCGATCGCTTTTTTCTCCCGCTTGAACCAGGCCATCAGTAATCAATCCCTCGCCGCGCGAGGATTCCCTTCGTGTAAGGATGCTTCACTTCGCGCATCACCGTCACCACATCCGCCAACTCCACGAGTTTCGGATGCGCGTTTCGCCCCGTGCAGATCACGTGCACCCGCTCCGGCCGCGCCGCGAGCGCTGCCGCCACCCGCTCGGCGTCGAGCATCTTATAGCTGATCACGTAGTTGATCTCATCGAGGACCACCAGATCGTACCGCCCGCTCTCCATCTGCGTCTTCCCGTATTCCCACGCTTGTTCACACAACCGCACGTCTTCCGGGTCGAGTTCCGGTTCGCCCAACTTCACGAAGCCGCGCCCCATCGGCCGGATCTCGAATCGTTCGTCGCCCAGCAGCTTCGCCGCGTCGAGCTCGCCGTAGTGCCACGAGCCCTTGATGAACTGCACCATCAGCACGCGCAGTCCCTGGCCCACGGCCCGGAAGGCCGTCCCCAGCGCGCAGGTCGTCTTTCCCTTGCCCGGTCCGGTGTAAACGATCAGCAGTCCCTTGTCGTCTGGCATGGAAGTCCCGCACGCGCTCCCCGGGCGGGGTCAAGACGGAAGGAGGAAGCATAGCACGGCCGCGGG
>DASPOJ010000024.1:0-4537 GCA_035626055.1 Candidatus Methylomirabilota bacterium
TGGCCTCGGGCAGACCGAGCAGAAAGTCCGCGAGATCGTAGCCAGTATTCGCGACCGGCAATTCGCCTGGCCCGATCTGCGAGGTCAGCGAACCGGAAAATGTGAAGGATCCGTTCGGCGTCGGGTCGCTCAGCGTATTCGTGTCGATCCTGCGCATCTCGAACCCGGCGGTGACCGTGTGTTTCGGCTTGATGATTTGAACGCTGTCCACGAAGCGCCACGTCTGGTTACGCGTCAACGAAGGCGTCGGCGTCGTGACGCCCGTGAAATTCGCCAGGCTGATCGCGGGCAGGCCATAGTCCATCGGGTTTGTCGAAACGCCGGAGATGCCCAGCGTCGCGGCCACATTGTTCACGTCGGTGAAGAGATTGGTCGATTGCGAGCGGCTGCGCGTGAAGTAGAGGGTCGAAGTGTGAATCAACGTCTTGGTCAGGTTTTCGGTCAGGCCCAGCGTGACGCTCTGCCCGAGCGAGTTCGAATTGCCTTCAAGCGCCGGAAAACTATTGAACGAATGTGAATGCGAATCATTCAGGCTGTATCCGGCCGTCAGATTAATCTTCGGCGAGATTGTTTGGATCACCCGAATATTGAAAAGTTCCGAGTTCGCCGGGACCACCGTCTCAAACTGAAGGTTCTGGGTCACGCAGGTTGCGCAAGTGGGCCTCGGGTAGTATTGCAGCAGCGCCGCTGCGGTCGGGTTGATCAAACTCGCGCCCGTCGTTGGACTGACGAGCTGGCTGCCCATCGCCATCCCTGCCGGGCAATTCGGAATCGTAGCTGTCGTCGGACAGAAAAGCTGTATCGGCGTTGTCGAATTCGCGTACGTGACCCCGCTGAAATTGCCGTCGCGCTCCGCCAGCGTCGGCACCGTCGAGAATTGGTCCAACGTGTTGCGATTCCATTGCGATTCCACGTTGACAAAAATGAATGTCTTGTCGCGCCCGTCATAAACGTGCGGGATCCGCAACGGACCGCCCAGGTTTCCGCCGAAGCGCTCTTGCCACGATTCCGGCTTCGGGAGCGAGCTGCCCTTCAGCGGATACGGCGCCGCATTCAACACGGCATTGCTGTACCCGTCGTACAAACTGAAATGTATGCGGTTGATTCGCTGACGCATCACGCGCTGCGCGCCCCACAGCCCCCCCACTCCCTGCGCTCCGCCGCCTTGTTGTCCTCGGCCTCCGCGTCCGCCTGGTCCCCCTCCGCCACCGCCCGGCCCGCCAAATCCACCGCCGCCCGGCCCTCCAGGCCCGCCGCCACTGCCGGGCCCGCCGAATCCGCCGCCTGGCCCTCCAGGCCCGCCGCCACCGCCGGGCCCGCCAAATCCGCCGCCGCCCTGGAGGCCCTGCCCTCCTGTTGCTGCGTTCATCCCACCGTTATCCGGGCCGCCGGGACCAAATGCTCCCTGCCCGGCGCCAAACATATCCGGCCCTCCCGCTCCCATTGCCACTGTCCCGTTCATCATGAACGAATCGGAGGATGACGCTTGTCCGAGCGGGCTCTCCTGCTGCGCGGACGCATTCGCATCGGTGGAAGAATCGGCTTCGTTTCCGTTCGCGTTTCCTTGCCCTTGCCCGTTGAGGCCCACTTGCTGGAAGCCGCGCCGCTGGCCGCCCGCGCCGGCGCGGCCCGGTGCTCCTCCTCCCGCGGCGGTCGAAGAGGAAGGATTGCGGCGCGCATTTCCCTGGGACGGCGTATTTGCCGCGGCCTGATTTTGCGACGGATTACCCGGAGCGCTCGAGGCGGAATTCGGCGGCGTCGAATTCCCGGCGCTGGGACTCTGCGCAGGAGTTTGCAGTGGGGCCGGAGCCGCGCTGCTTGGGGTCGCCGGTACGGCCGCCGGCGCGGGATTCAATTCCGCCAGTGTCGCCACCGCGAGACGCAACTCGATGGGCGCCGTGCTGGCGGCCGCCAGCCCCGGCTCTGTCGCGGCCTGCCCCGCTCCCGCCGGGCCGAGATCGATCTCCTTGGTGAGTGTTTCGAAACCCAGTTGCGAAACTTCCACGCGGTAATGTCCCGCGGGCAGCGCCGGGAAAATGAATTTGCCGTTCTCATCGGTCCACGTGAGCCACGCGTGTCCGGTGACAATTTCGAGCAGGCGTATGGCCGCCCCGGGAACCGGCGTGCCGCCGGTCGTGCGCACCACTCCGCTCGGCTGAACAGTCGGCGCTTGAGCGCTCGCCGTTTGTGGCGTTGCGGCAGGTGGACTAACCTGCGCCCCCGGAGCAGGCTCCTGCGCGCAGAGCCCGCAAGCACAAATGAGGCTTAGAACCCCCAGGGAAAATAATGCTCTTCGATGCACTTCGGCGCGCCCTCTTCACATTCCGAATGAGCCTTCCGTCTCGCCTGCCGCCGCTTCCTACCCGCGTATCGTCTTAGACGCCAGCCCGCAATAAGTAGTTACCCCGGAGGAGGGGAGTGGTTCCAAAATACGCGCCGTGCGAGAATGTGCGCAAGCGGCAAGACTCATGCGCGCAAACTTCGCCATTTCTCTTCGCAGCGCTGCGGCCCGGCGTGCCGCATCGGGAGGACGTGCATGAATCCCGCGTGGATGGCCGCGCCCGCGATTCTCGCGGCTGGCGCCGGCACGGCGGCGTGGGGTGCCTTTCATCCCGGCTCGCAATTGTTTGGTCCGACGCTGCGCCACACCCCGCGCGCGAATGAAATTGCGTTGACCTTCGATGACGGGCCGAATCCCGCAGCGACGCCGCAACTCCTCGATCTGCTCGATCGCTCTTCCGTGCGCGCCACTTTTTTCTTGATTGGCCGCTTCGTGCGCGACTGCCCCGATCTCGTCCGCGAAATTGCCGCCCGCGGACACGCTCTCGGCAACCACACCGACACGCATCCCGCCCTGACGCTGCTCTCTCCGCGCCGCATCGAAGAAGAGTTGTCGCTCTGCCGCGATGCGATTGCCCGCGCCACCGCATCGGACGCCCCGCCCCCCGGCGCGCCGCCGCAGTGGATGCGCCCGCCCTACGGTTTTCGCGGGCCGCAGCTCCGCGGAGCCGTGCGCCGCGCGGGCTTGCGCGGCGTCGCGATGTGGTCGGTGATCTGCTACGACTGGAAGCCGCAACCGCCGGAGAAATTGATCGCGCGCCTCGCTCGTGTCGGCCAGAGCGGCGCGCACCGCGGCGACATCGTCCTGCTGCACGACGGCGATCATCGCGGCTTGAATGGCGACCGCCGCCACGTCGTTGCGGCTTTGGCGCATTGGCTTCCTCGTTGGCGTGACGCGGGCCGCGAGTTTGTTACAATCAACGAGATCGCGAAGCGATCCTAGCGGTGCTTCGGTCTTTAGGGGGTCGGAGCTTTAGCTCCGACAAAAAGTTCCGGGTTCCTCACGGGTTTTAACCCCTGAGGAATCTTCTAAATATGCGGCAAACGGAGCAGCCTGATGGACGAGCGGCAGTTCTATAACGAGCGCCAGGAAACCAAACCCATCAAGCTCATGTGCCCGAGCTGCCATCGCGAAGACAACTATCCGATCCGCTGGATCGTCCGCACGAAGAAAAACGAACTGCCTCGCGGCGCGGGCGCGGAAGACAGAAAGAAATTCGAGCAGGCGCGTTCCTACATGGTGCGCGTGGACGAACTGGTCGCCTGCCGCAAGTGCCGAAAGCGTTTTGAGCTGACCGGCCAGAGCGTCGTCCTCATCTCCGCGAACACACCCGCTCCCGGCTCCCCCGACTTCGACCCCGAAAATTTCGGCAACCGCTAGAAGTCATCCCATAAATGGGTTTTAGGGGGTCGGAGCTTTAGCTCCGACAACAAGCCGCGGCAAACATGGGGCTTTAGCCCCTGAAGTGGGCATGCTTCCGGCACCCAAGCATTTATGAAACAGCTTCCAGTCTGTCGTCCCGGAAACACGTTAGCTTTTTCTTTAGGGGGCCGGAGCTTTAGCTCCGGCATAGAAGCCTACAGTCTGATGGGGCTTCAGCCCCTGAAGCGAACACCAGGGAAGTGACGCCGCCCGTTTTTCCCTCCCCCGGCCCGTGGCCGGGCATTCGATTTCGATTTTGAGGTTGCCCTATCCTCTTCCCGCAGGGGGCCTTTGTCTTCCTTTGAAATTTCAAATTTGAAATCCGCAACTCTCCCACTCCCCCGCCCGCTTTTCTCTGTTCGCGTTCTGGGTGGTGCAGTCACTCTTGACTGCGCGCTTTTTCCCGCCTCGTTGATTTAACGTGTCATCCCGAGCGCACGCTCGCCGCGCCGCCAGTCCGCCGAAGCCTTGGCGCAGGCGGAAGCCTTGGCGACGAGCGGTTTCTGCGAGTCCCGATTCCATCGGGAAGGCGGGAGGCACCTCTTTGCTGCTTTGTTCTCTCCGCTCTGTCTTTTTAACGTGTCATCCCGAACGTACGCTTGTCGCGCCGCCAGTCCGCCGAGGCCTTGGCGGAGGCGGAAGCCTTGGCGAAGGCGGGAGGCACCTCTTTGCTGCTTTGTTCTCTCCGCTCTGTCTTTTTAACGTGTCATCCCGAGCGCACGCTCGCCGCGCCGTAGCCCTGGGCTTGGGCGCAGGCGGGAGGGACCTCTCTGC
>DASPOJ010000025.1:0-25092 GCA_035626055.1 Candidatus Methylomirabilota bacterium
GCGGCGTTTGCCAAGCGGCGGCAGGCGTGGCCCTGACGCGCGCCGCTCACTTCACAAACTCAGGCGATTCACCCTTCGACCACGGATCGTAGCTTCTCGCGAAGCGGATGCGCTCATCCAGCGGCGGATGGTCGTAGAACCATTGCTTCTCGAACCACGTTGGGTTGGGCGCTTCGAGATCCACTTCACCGAGGAGCTCGAAAGCGCTTGCAGCGGCGCCGGATGGATTCGGCACTACGCCGTGGATGACCTCAAGCCCAAATTGATCGGCTTGGTGCTCGATGTAGCGGCTGACGGCGTTGCCGACGGGCGTGAGAAGAAATCCAAACATGGAGAGCAGGAGGAGTAGCACCGGCAGCGACGCCAGGTCGCCCGGGCCGCGGATCCCCCAGCGTCCGCCGGTTCGTCCGAGAAACGACCAGAGCATGTGATAGGCGGCGAAAAGAAAAACCAGAATCGCGGCTGCCGCTGCTGCCATGCCTTTCCACACATGGTGCAGAACGTAGTGGCCCATTTCGTGGCCGACGGTGAAGAGAATCTCCGGCGGCGACATTTTCGCAATCGTAGTGTCCCAGATGACGCCGCGCTTCGACGCCCCGACGCCGGTGACATAGGCGTTCACCGAATTGAGCTTTGCGCTGGCGGTCATTTCAAAGATGCGATTGGCAGGAATGTCGAGGCTGCTGTGGCGAGCCAGTTGCTCGATTTGCGCGGACAGGGTGGGCTGGGCTTGCGCCAGGGGCCTGTACTCAAAGAAAAGCGGCTCGATTAGGACTGGGGTTACAAAGACAAGAAATACGAGAACGGGAAGCAGCGCCAGCCAGGAATACAGCCACCAACGCTTCGGACTCTTCCGGACGATGGCGTAAAAGATCCAGACGGCCAAAATCGCGATGGCAACGCCGATGGCCTCTTCCTTGAGCCGGTCGAGCAGCCACGAAGGCCAATCCTCGATGGACATGTGGTACTTGCGCGATAGCGAATGACCATAAATCCTAAAGGGGAAGCTCAGCACGTCGATCGTGACAATCAAGCACGGGGAAAAGATCAAAGCCTGAAGGAAACCATTCCGGCCGGACCGCTCGGCCCAGCCACGAAAACGCGGGCCGAGGCGCCATCGAATCAACAGCATCAGCACGAGGATGCCCCACACGAAGTCCGCAAAGTAGAGCCGGTGTTCCGCGCGCGCGAATGCGCTGGCCGCCGCGGCCACGGCGGGAGGCGGCTGGTAACGTTGCGGGCCGGCGTCTTGAGTGCTGCTCGCACCGGCGGTCGCCAGCGCGTGCGAAGGTCCCGTGGAATTCTCCTGAGCGAGGCACAGCGAGGGTGAATTCAGTGCGAGAACTGCAAACGCCAAGAAAAGTCGAACGACGAGCCGAACGGAGAAGTGCGATCGCGTTGCCATGTCGCGAACCGAGTATGACGCTCGAGAGGTCCGCGTGCAACGTCGTACTCCCCTGCCTACTGGCAGGCAGGCAAACAATCGAACAAGCGGGGGTTCGAGCCCGCGTCAGGCTTCCTGGCCGGACTCCGTGCCTGAGAACGGCGATTGCAGCGTCGCCCTGAGGCGCTCGGTGAGCAAGTGACGCGCGCGCCAGAGCCGCGCCTTCAGCGCGTTGCGCGAGACGCCGAGCGCCGCAGCCGTTTCTTCGGCGCTCAACCCTTGCAACTCGCGCATCCGGAAAGCTTTTCGCAGAACTGGAGACAGCGTCCGAAGCCCCTCTTCGAGGCGTTCGGCCATTTCGCGGCCCACGTAGATCTGTTCCGGATTCGGACCGGCATCGGCGAGGCGTTCACCTGCCCGCCGGTAGGCACGGCCGGACACAATGGGTTCTTCGCTGGTCAACCATTCATCAAGCGAAGCGGCGGGACGCGATTTCTGGCTGCGCCGGCGCATCAAGGCTGCGTTGATGACGATGCGCGTAAGCCAGGTGGAGAATTTCGAGCGTCGCTGAAAGCGGCGAAGATTCCGGTACGCCGCGAGCAAGCCCTCCTGCAAGGCGTCCTCGGCGTCTTCGGCATTGCCGAGCAGACGCAGGGCGGTCTGGTAGAGGGCGCGATTATCCCGCGCGAAGAGCGCTTCGAGCGCCTCGGAATCGCCAGTGAGCGCTCGGCGCACCAGCGTCTCTTCGTTGCAAGTCATCTCTTTCTTCGGAATGTTCGAGGCGGCGGCTTGCATCGGATTAGGTCTCCGTATCAAAGATGAAATCATGTCAGTGCGCGACCGGCGGTGCGGTTCTTGTTGGCCGGATTTTTTTCATCAGGAACATGAGCGGCACGATTACAAGAGCGACTCCGGCAAGGAGCCGGAAATTATCCACAAAAGCCAACATCATGGATTGGCGCTGGACGACCTCATAGACCAATCCCCGCGCCTGAGCCGAAGCATCAACCGTACTGGAGCTGTGCGCGGCGAGCATCTGCGTCATTCCGGACAACGCCGAGCGGTAGGCATAGGAATATGGCGTGGCGTGCGCGACCAGGTAATTCTGATGCGTCTGCTGTTGGCGCGCGAGCAACGTCTGCACTGCTGAGATGCCGACACTGCCGCCGATGTTGCGCGCCAGATTGATGATGCCCGTGGCGTTGTTGACCTTCTCTTTGGATATGAAATAGAAGGCCATCACATTGATGGGCACAAATAGGAACGCCATCCCACAGCTTTGATAAACGCGGGCCAGCATCGCCGTGCGAAAATCGAGGTCTAGGGCAAAATGCGACATGTTGATCAGAGAGGCCGCGATGATCAAGGTGCCGAATGTGACCAGCCAGCGCGGCTCAATCCTCCCGAGCATCCATCCCACAAAGGGCAAAAGCGCCATCACCGCAACGCCTCCAGGAGACAGCATCCATCCACTGGTCGTCGCGTCATACCCCAATAGTAGTTGGGCCATTTCCGGCAGAAGAACAGTCGTCGAGTAGAGCACCGCGCCGAGCGTGAACATCGTCAGAGTGGCGAGCGCGAAATTGCGGTCGCGCATCAGGCGGAAGTTCACGATTGGGTCCTTCGAGTGCCATTCCCAAGAGACCGCGCCGATCAAAGTCACCCCCGTGATCACGGCGCACGCGACGATGAAGTGCGATCCAAACCAGTCATCCCGCTGCCCTTTGTCCAGCATGATCTGCAGGAAGCCCAGACCGACGCTAAGCAGCCCGATGCCGACATAATCGATTCTGAATGTTCGCAAGTCTTTCCGTTTGAGGTAATGAGGATCGAATAGGATTACTTGCGTCATGAGCAGAGAGAGAATTCCAATGGGGATGTTGATGAAGAAGATCCAGCGCCAGCTAAAGTTGTCCGTGATCCAGCCGCCGAGGGTCGGTCCAATGACGGGAGCGAAAACAACTCCCATTCCGAAGACGGCCATGGCCTGCCCCTGCTTGGCCCTGGGGAAACTCTCGACAAGGATGGCCTGCGAAACTGGCTGCAGCGCTCCTCCTCCCGCTCCTTGCAGGACGCGAAACGTCACCAGCAGCGGAAGGCTCGGGGCGAATCCGCACATCAGCGAACTCACCGTGAA
Organism: Candidatus Methylomirabilota bacterium; assembly: GCA_035626055.1. Lineage (GTDB taxonomy): Bacteria > Acidobacteriota > Terriglobia > Acidiferrales > UBA7541 > DASPOJ01. The sequence goes on from DASPOJ010000025.1 coordinate 3,522, forward strand.
GAGCCCGACGCAGAACATGTAGAAGCGCTTGCGTCCGAACAGGGAGGAAAACCAACCCGAAAGCGGAAGCACGATCGCGTTGGAAACCAGGTAGCTCGTTAGCACCCAGGTGCTCTCATCAATGCTGGCCGACAAACTGCCCGCGATGTGAGGCAACGCCACGTTGGCCACGCTCGTGTCCAGGATTTCCATGAACGTGGCGAGCATGACGGTCCCCGCAACCAGCCAGGGATTGATGCGGCCGTCTTGCTCCCTAATCGGAAATGAAAGCACTTGGTCCATATGCGGAGCGGAATCTCCCGAGCCGGGGGTCGGCCTCACTTCGTCAAAATCGTGACGCTCACATTCATACCGGGCCGGAGGATGGCTTGATCGGGCGGGATCGGATCCAGCAAAATTTTCACCGGGATGCGCTGAACGACTTTGACGAAATTCCCCGTGGCATTTTCAGGCGGAAACAATGAGAGCCGCGCGCCGGTGGCTCCGGCAATCGAGTCCACGTGGCCGGGAAACGTCTTTCCGTACATATCCACATCAATTTTCGCTCGCTGTCCCGGCCGCACATCGGCGAGTTGCGTCTCTTTGAAATTTGCGATAACCCAGACGTCATTCAGCGGCACAACGACGAGCAAGCCCTGGCCGGGCTGCACGATCTCGCCGACCTCAACCGACTTGTGGGTGACGTAGCCGTCCACCGGGGCAACGATGTTTGTGTAGCTCAGCTCGAGTTCGGCGGCGTCCAAATTGGCTTGTGCCGCAGCGACCGCGGCGGAAGCAGCCGACGCATCGGAGGAACGAACTGTAACTTGCTCGGAGTTGGCTCGAGCATCGGCCAGCCGCGCCTCGGCAGCCGCGAGATTCGCTTTTGCAATGGGGATGTTCTGCTGCGCCTGCGCGAGTTTCTGCTGGTCAGCCTCGAGTTGGCCCTGGGCCATGCGCGCCGCCTCTACGTAGCCGTCGTATTCCTGTTGCGAGATCTCCGCTTTGTCCGCTAGCGGCTTCATGCGATCCAAGTCCGCCTTGGCCTTGTCGTAGCTCGCCTGGCTCTTCGCCACGTTGGCTTGGGCGACGGCGAGGGTGGCAGTAGTGGCTTCCTGGTAGGCCAGCCTGGCCGTCTCCACATCGGCCTCCGCTGCGGAAATGTCGCTCGTAGTCGTGGCCGATGTCATCGGCACAACGCTGGCGGCGCCCTTTGCGTGGCTCACCGCAAGAGCGAGCGCGGCGCGCGCCTGTTCAACTTTTGCCTCGTAGTCGCGCGGGTCAATGCGGACCAAGAGCTGCCCCGCCTTGACCGGAGCGTTGTCCGTGACAAGGACTTCGGCTACATTGCCATAAATCTTCGAGGACACCGGCGTGACATGTGATTCAACCTGCGCGTCGTCGGTCGAGACACGGTTTCGGAAGTATAGGTAGACCGTCGTCACCAACACCAGCAGGACAGCGGTGCCGCCGATCAATAGTCTTTTCCGCCTGCCGTTTGGCAGCGGAGTCTGTCTGTTCTCCGCGGCCGTTGGCGGCGGTGTGGGCTTCTGGTCCAACTCCAGCGTCTCCATGTTTGTGTGTTCTCTTTCACTTTCCATATAGCAATTCCATTTGCCCAGTCGAGTGGGCCAGATCCGCGCGCGCCTGATTGTAGCGATACAGCGCGGCGATTTGATTGTCGTTGGCGCGGGCGAGAGCGTCCTGAGCGGAAACGACCTCAATATTGTTCGCGACTCCGGCGGCGAAACGGTCGCGGGCCTGCCGGACTTCTTCCTGCGCGAGAGAAACTCCCTCGTTTGCCACATCCACTTCATTTCGAGCGGAGGTTAAGTCCGCCGCGGCCGTCTTGACTTCCAGCGCTATTTCATCCTTCAGGGCGTCGCGTTCTCGCGCGAGCTTCAGCAGTTCAAGATTCGCGCGAATAATCTCAGCGTGAATTCGGCCGCCTGTGAATATGGGCACATCAAATTCGACCGCATAGTTGTACGACGGAATGCCCGTCGTGATGGAAATTCCCAGATAATTCCACGTCCCGACAAACCGGGCCGTCGGCAGGCGAGACTCGCTGATCGCCCGCTTCTGTTCCTCGAGCGCTTTCTCCCGGGCGTTCAGCGCCCGCATCTCGGGTCGTGCGGAAAGGGAGGCGTCGAGGCTCTCTTGCAGATTCGTATCCGGCGTCTCGAAGAAACTCATAGCATCTTCCAACTCGACGGACTGATTCGGATCGATATTCAGCAGGCGCGCCAGTCCGAAGAGCGAGGTTTTCTCCGCGGTCTGGGCCACCAGCAATCCCTGTTTTTCGTTCTGCAACTCGACGTTCGCCCGAAGCGTGTCCAGGCCGGTTCCCGCTCCGTGCTTCTGGAGGTCCACAGCCTGATCGTAGAGCGCTTGCGCGAGATCCACTCGCGATTGGCCTGCCTGTACATCCGCTTCCGCGCGGAGACAGAAGAGATACTGAGAGACAACCAGCAGCGTCACTTGTTCGCGAACGGAAATCCGATCGGCGCCGCTCGCTTGCTCGCCGGATTTCGCCGCTTGCCACTTCCGCCAAAGCGAGAGGTCGAACACTGGCACGGAGAATTGCGGTCCGGCCTCGAAAATTTGGAATGGGCCATAGTGTTCCGCCAGGCCCGGAAATCTTTGACCGAAGGCAGCCTCCACGTTTCCGCGAAATGCGGTGTCGGAAACGTTCAGGTTCACCTGCGGCAGCAGGTCCGCGCGCGCGATATTCTTTTCCTGGACGCTTTCCGCCAGGTCAAGGATGCCAATCTGCACCTGCGGGTTCTGCCGAAGCCCTAGAGCCACGGCGTCATGCAGCGTGAGCCGAAGCGGCTCAGGTTGCTGTGCGCGAAGGGAGAGAGAAGTGGCGGCCAGCATTAACGCGACCGGCCAGACGGCCCATTTTCGCGTTTGCAACTTGGTGCCCCGGCTGCCCGAGTCGGGCCCGCTCTTATTTGTCCTTGTCATATGAAATCCCGGCATCTAAGTGGCTCGCCCCAAAGGTGACTCGATTTCCGCAATCGCTGATAACTATCTTCCCCAGCACATCCCCCCGAACCGTTTAGTATCTGATGAAAACAGCAAAAAAGGGGATTCAAATCAATTGCCCATGTGCAGACAAACACAGGAGTTGCCGCCCCCGTGTATTGCAGCGGTTGGCGTGGGCCAAAGAATTTTTCGGGAAGCATCAAATTTTCGGCAGATTTGCGGGATTTCGCACCACGGAGAGCAGGCGTTGGATTTCGCTTCGATACGAAACCAAGAACGCCTCATTTGCAACGTTGACGCTCACGATCCGCCGCTCGAGAGGAGATCGAGGACGAACCCCGGCGGACTTTTCCTGCGGCGCAGCAAGATCAGGATTCGGAATGACGGCCTCGATTGCGTCTGCGATTGCAATGTAGCGGTTCGGATCAATTTGCATCTCGCGAGCCACAATTTGGTCCATGGCGAGGCAGATTTGAGAAGCCTGTTGCAGCGTGCTGGCGTCCGCCGAGCTGGGAGCGTGTCCGGTTGCGGCGGCCGAGATGATTTCCCGGGCGCGCGCAATCGTTTGCATGTCCTCGCGAGTCGGAACCCGCACGCGCTCGGCAGCGGCGCCCATCACTCTCAGATACACCTCGACGTCGGATGGTGTCAGCGGGTCCAATTTTTGCTCCGTCAGGGGTGGAATACCGGTCGTGGTTGCCCCAGCCGGCCCGGCGGTTTGCGCAAGGGGCGCAGAGTGATTGCGGTTGCATCCGCCAAGGGCAACCGCCGTCACCGCGCCGCACAGAGAAAGAGCGCACGCAAGTTGCTTCGTGTTAGCGTTCATCTTGCACAAAGAGTTTAGGCACCGGTTGTTGCGTCGTCAATGTGACCGGAAGGCCATGTGCTGTGGAAAATACGCAGAATTTATTTGACACATGGGGACTGGCCTCGCATAATTATGCAGGGGGATGTATAATCTTGCTGTTATGGGGCTGGCGACACAAAAGCGATTCCGGCAAGGACAGATCCTGAAACTCGTTTCAAGCGCGCCGATTTCGAGCCAGGACGAATTGCGCAAGCAACTGGCTCACGTGAAAGTCCGCGTGACGCAGGCGACGCTTTCGCGCGACGTGGCCGAGCTCAAATTGGTGAAAACTGCCGCCGGGTACAAGCCACTCAGCAATAGCGGGAACGAATCTGTGCCGCTGCCTCCGCTGGCCCGCGCGCTGCGTGAATTCCTCTTGGATGTGCGGCCCGCGGACAATTTGCTTGTTTTGAAGACACCGCCCTCCGGAGCGCAGCCGCTGGCCGCGGCCGTCGATGCGGCACAGATGAAAGAGATCGCGGGAACGATTGCGGGAGACGACACGGTGCTGGTGATCACGACGTCCCGCCAGGCGCGCATGACCGCGCAGAAGCGCATGGAGGGCATGCTGCGATGACGGAGCCCGTGCGGGTCGCCGTCGTCGGGGCAACGGGGTATGCAGGATTCGAGTTAGCCCGGCTCCTTCTGCGGCATCCCCGGATCGACACACCGATCTTCTATTTGCGCGACGGCGCTGCAGACGTTCGGTGCCTTTCTGAGCTCTACCCGCATCTGCTGGGCGTGGGCGAGGCGCCTTGCCGCACGCTTTCGGTGTCGGCGATCGTCTCGAGCGGCGCGACCGCGGCGTTTCTTTCGACGCCGCATGAGGCCTCTCTCGAGCTCGTGCCAGCGCTCATGGAAGCTGGCCTGCGCGTAGTGGATTTATCCGGTGCGTTTCGCTTCCGCAATCCGGAGACGTTCACGCGGTGGTACGAGTTGCCGGCTCCGCCGCGCGCATTGGCTGAGGAAGCCGTATACGGCTTGCCGGAACTTTATGGCGATCAATTGCCGAAAGCGAGGCTGGTTGCCAATCCCGGTTGCTACCCGACTTCGGTGATTCTGGGGTTGCGTCCCTTGACCAAAGCGGGCTGGGCGGCTCCTGGGTCCGGCATCGTGTGCGATTGCAAGTCGGGCGCTACGGGCGCGGGCAAGCAACTGAAGCGCGAGATGCAATTTGTGGAGGTGGACGAAAACTTTCGCGCGTACGGACTCTTCAGCCACCGGCACACGCCGGAAGTGACCGATCACGCGGGCGTCGCAGAGGGCGAAGTTATTTTTTCGACCCATCTGTTGCCGCTAGCGCGCGGAATTCTTTCGACCATTTATCTCTGGTTGGATCGGCCGCGCCAGGCGGAGGAGGTCGAGGCGCTGTATCGCAAATTCTACGCGGGCCGGCCCATGGTGCGGATCTGGCGGGCCGGGAAACTGCCGGAATTGCAGCACGTGGCCCACACGAATTTTTGCGACATTGGGTTCGCGCTGGATGCTTCCGGCAAGCGCCTGGCCGTGGTTTCCTGCCTCGATAATCTCGGCAAGGGCGCCGCGGGGCAAGCGGTGCAGAATTTCAACGGCATGATGGGAATTGAGGAGGCAACGGGGCTCCGATGAGAGTAGTCGTCAAATTTGCTGGGGCATTGCTCGACGACGCGAAACTGCTCGAGTCGCTGTCGCGCCAAGTGGCCCACCTCGCACAGCAGGGTCACGAACTCCTGGTTGTGCACGGCGGAGGCAAGCTGTTCACGGCGATGCTGCAGAGGATGGGGATCCAGAGCAACTTCGTGAACGGCTTGCGCGTCACGGACCGCGAGACGCGCGACGTCGCTGTAATGGTGTTCGGAGGGCTGCTAAACAAGAATCTTGCCGGGGCGATCTCCACCGCAGGCCAGCCGGCGATCGGCATCTGCGCTTCGGACTCCGCGTGTTTCCTGGCGGAGCCGATGGTGCATGACGAAGTGACGGGCGGGCTTGGGTTCGTCGGGTACCTGACGGGCGTGAACGTCGAGTTCCTCGAGACGCTCTGGAAGGCCGGAATCGTGCCGGTTGCGGCGTGTATGGGGCTGGGGGCCGACGGCGAACTCTACAACATCAATGCGGATCACATGGCTGCGGCGTGCGCCGAATACATTCACGCGGACCGGCTGGTTTATCTCACCGACGTTGCCGGCGTCCTCGACGGCCAGAAGGTCCTGAAAGCCGTTTCGTGCGAAGAGGTGGAAGATCTGATCCGGCACCACAAAGTTTCCGGAGGAATGATTCTCAAGCTCGAAGCCTGCAAACGTGCGTTATCGGCAGGCGTTTCACAAGTGCGGATCGTCGGCGGGGCGCATCCACGCGGATTGTTATCTGCCGCAAATGGGAGTAAAGGTCCCGGTACGCGCGTGCTCCCGATGTTTCCCGCCGCGGCGGCGGGAGCGGCGCGGTGAAACCGAGAAAGAAGTCCGCGAAGAAACTTGCGGCCACGGGCGCCGTTCGCGACGAACTGCGCTTCCTGATGAACACGTACAAGCGCCCTCCGGCCGTCTTTGAGCGCGGGCGCGGCTGCTACGTCTACGACCAGCGGGGGCGCGCCTACCTGGATTTTCTGGGCGGTCTCGCGGTGAACGCCCTGGGCTACGCCCATCCACGGCTGGTGCGTGTAATCCGGCGTGAAGCGGCGCGCGTCGTGCACGTCTCCAACTTGTTTCACAATCCGTATCAGGGGCCCTTGGCCCGCAAGCTTGTGGAATGGTCCGGGATGGACCGGGTCTTTTTCACCAATAGCGGCACCGAAGCCATTGAGGGGGCGCTCAAACTGGCGCGTTTGGCCGCGCACCGGAAATTCGGCGGGAAGAAAACGAAATTCCTGGCGCTTGAGAACTCCTTCCACGGGCGTACGTTTGGCGCGCTTTCGGTCACGCACCCGGCGAAGTACCGGGATCCCTTTGCCCCGCTGGTGCCCGGCGCGGAATTTGTGCGGTTCAATGATGTTGCCGACTTGGAAGCGAAGTTCGATGACTCGGTGTGCGCCATCGTCATCGAGCCCATCCAGGGAGAAGGCGGAATCAACACCGTCAGTCCAGTTTTTTGGCAGAAGGCTCGCGAGCTTGCGACCCGCCAGGACGCAGCGCTCATCGCCGATGAAATTCAATGCGGCCTCGGACGGAGCGGCCGGGCGTTTGTCTACCAGCGCCTGTCGGGCTTGCCGGACATCGTCATTGTGGCGAAGCCGCTGGCGGGTGGCTTGCCGCTCGGGGCCTTCCTGGCGCGCGAGGAGTTTGCCTCCGTGTTTTCTCCGGGGTTGCATGGCACGACGTTTGGCGGAGGGCCGCTGATTTGCGCGGTTGCACTGGAGTTCCTCGCGACAGTCGAAGAGCAGGGGTTGCTTGAAAACGTCCGCGCGCGCGGCGCGCAGCTTCGCGACGGTCTCTTGCGGATGGCGGCCCGATTCGACTTTATTCGCGAGGTGCGCGGCGAAGGCCTCATTCTCGGAATGGAGCTCAGCGTCGAAGGGGGACCCTACGTTGCCGAGGCGATGCGCCGCGGATTGTTGATCAATTGCACCCATGAATCTGTGCTCCGGTTCCTGCCGCCGTTCATCCTGACCGCGCGGCAGGTGGGGGACGGACTCAAAATTCTGGAGACCGTGCTGGCAAAGACCGCTCGCCCGCAAGAAGTTTCGGCATCGAGCCTGAGCGAAGCGCCGGCAATGGCCTTGGCGGCGGTGAGGTGAACCATGAATGCGGTGGCCCAAGCAGTAACGACGATGACGGACTTATTGACCGGCGCCGAATGGGGCCCCGCGCAAGTGCGCGAGCTCTATCGCCTGGCCGCGGACGTCAAGGCGGCCCCGCAGCGATACGAGGAAGCGCTCCACGGCCGCTTCCTGGCGATGATTTTCGAGAAGCCGTCGCTGCGCACGCGAGTGACATTTGAGGTCGCGATCAAGAGCCTGGGAGGCGGCGCGGTTTTTCTCGATCACGCGGGCACCCGTCTCGGCGAGCGCGAATCCATCCCCGACGTAGGTCGCTGTCTTTCAGGCTGGGTTCACGGAATCATCGCGCGTGTGTACGAACAGGACGCGCTCGAAGAGTTGGCCGCGCATGCTTCCATCCCAGTGATCAACGCGCTCTCTGATCGCTTCCACCCGTGCCAGACGCTTTCGGATTTCTTCACGCTCGAAGAACGCTTCGGCAATTTGCGCGGGCTGAAATTCGCTTATGTGGGAGACGGCAACAACGTCTGCCATTCTTTGCTGATCGCGGGCGCGCGCGTTGGCGCCCAGGTTCGCATCGCCACGCCCGCCGGCTACGAGCCGAATTCGCACATTGTTGCGGAAGCTCGGCGCGTCGCCCGCGAAACGCGCGGAAAGATTGAGTTGTACCGCGCACCCGCGGACGCCGTCGCGGGAGCGCAGGCGGTCTACACCGACGTCTGGGCCAGCATGGGCCAGGAAGATGAGGCTGAGGCCCGCGCAGCTGTGTTCGCAGGGTATCAAGTGGACGCGGAATTGATGTCGCTGGCCGCGCCGGACGCAGTATTCCTTCATTGTTTGCCTGCCCATCGAGGCTCCGAAGTAGCCGAGGACGTGATCGACGGGCCGCGCTCCATCGTATTCGGCCAGGCGGAGAACCGCCTTCACGTGCAGAAAGCCATCCTGCTCAAGCTGCTCGGCTGAAAGGAATCCCCGTGCCGAAGAAGACCGTGCTCGCATATTCCGGCGGGCTGGACACGTCGATCATCATTCCGTGGCTGAAGGAGACTTACGGCTGCGACGTCATCGCCATGATTGGCGACGTGGGCCAACAGGAGGATCTCGAAGGGGCCCGGCGCAAGGCGCTTGCCACCGGCGCCTCGGCGGCCACGATAGAGGATCTCCGCGAAGAGTTCGTCACCAACTACATCTGGCCCACTTTGCGCGCCGGGGCCGTGTACGAGCACAAGTACTTGCTCGGCACTTCGTTTGCACGGCCAGTGCTGGCCAAGCGCCAGGTCGAAGTTGCCCTACGCGTCGGCGCGGACGCTGTGGCGCACGGCTGCACGGGGAAAGGCAACGACCAGGTTCGCTTCGAGCTGGCCTACAAAGCACTCGCTCCACAATTGACGATCGTCGCTCCCTGGCGCGAGTGGAAGATTTCTTCGCGCGAGGAGGCGATCGCCTACGCCGTCGCGCACGGCGTGCCGATCGAGCAGAGCAAGGCGAACATTTACAGCCGCGACCGCAATATCTGGCACCTTTCTCACGAAGGTGGCCGGCTGGAAAATCCGGCAAACGCGCCGGAAGAATCGATGTGGCAGTGGACCGTCTCACCGGAGAACGCTCCGGAGACTCCGGTGGGGGTCGAAATTGGATTTGAGGGCGGGACGCCCATTTCTGTAAACGGCCGGAGGCTGCCTGCCGTGGAGCTGCTGACCGAGTTAAACCGCATGGCAGCGGCGCACGGAATCGGCCGTATCGACCTCGTGGAAAACCGGCTTGTGGGAATGAAGTCTCGCGGGGCATACGAAAGCCCCGGCGGGACGCTCTTGGTCATGGCGCACCGCGAACTCGAAGCGCTCTGCCTGGATCGCGAAACCGCCCATTTTTCCCAGATGCTCTCGTTGCGTTACGCCGAGTTGGTCTATTACGGACTCTGGTTCACGCAACTGCGCGAAGCTCTGGACGCGTACTTCACTGCTGCTCAGGAGCGCGTCACGGGCACAGTAGGCCTGCAGCTCTATAAAGGCGGCGTTGTCGTCACCAGGCGCGCTTCGCCGAATTCCCTCTATCAAACGGATCTCGCGAGCTTCAGCATGGATCGTTACAATCCGAAAGACGCGGAGGGCTTCATCAACCTGTTCGCGCTTCCTGTGACCCGGCCCGCGCGGAGGGCGGCTCCTTGAGCCCCGCCGCAGAGGAGGCCGGCCCGGGCAAGCTCTGGGGCGGGCGATTCGATCGCGCACCGGACAAAGTCTTCTACGAATTCCAGCGTTCTTTTTCTTTCGATCGCCGGTTATTGCCTTATGAGTTGGCCGTGGACCGCGCTTGGGCGCACGCGCTCGAGCGCGTGGGGATTCTGAGCGCTCAGGAAATGAAGCTCACGATGGAAGCGCTCAGCGCCATCGGCGAGCGCGCGATTCGCGAACCGCAGTCGCTGGATGCCTCGGCTGCCGAGGACGTCCATTCCTTCGTTGAACAAGCGCTGGTCGAAAAGCTTGGCCCGCTTGGCTACAAGTTGCACGCTGGGCGCAGCCGGAATGAGTTGGTCGCCACCGATTTCCGGATGTTCGTGCGCGATGCCGCGGCCCAAACCTGTAAACGGCTCCACGCCCTGATCGGCGCATTGGCAGGGCAAGCGGAGCGCAATCTTCGGGTGCCGATGCCCGGGATGACGCATTTGCAGCATGCGCAGCCGATCTTGCTCTCCCACTTCTTGCTCGCTCATGCGGAGGCTTTCTTCCGCGATTCGGAACGTGTCGCCGCGGCGCGCGCCTCCACCGATGCTTGCCCGATGGGTTCAGGGGCGCTTGCTGGATGCGCGCTCGCTGTTGACCGGGAAGCAATTGCGCGCGAACTTGGTTTTTCGCGGCCCACGGCGAACAGCCTGGATGCCGCGAGCGACCGGGATTTTGCCCTGGACTATTTGTCGGCGCTCGCGATCCTGGCGATTCACATCTCGCGTCTAGCCGAAGATTTTGTGCTTTTCGCGTCGCAGGAGTTCGGCTTTCTGGTTTTGCCGGACGAATATTCAACGGGTAGCAGCCTCATGCCGCAAAAGAAAAACCCGGACGCCTGGGAGTTGTTGCGCGGCAAGACGGGCCGCGTCACATCAGCGCTCTCCACCTTGCTGGTCACGATGAAAGGCTTGCCGTCGAGTTATCAACGCGACCTGCAGGAGGACAAGGAACCCCTATTCGCGGCGCACGATCAGGCCGGCATTCTGGTGGAGATTGCTGCGGGCGCCATCGAGGCCACACGCTTCCAGGAAGCGCGGCTTCGCCAGGCCGCGGCGGACCCGGCGCTTCTCTCTACGGAGGCTGCGGACTATCTGGTGCGCCGCGGGGTGCCGTTCCGCCAGGCGCATGAGATTGTCGGCAAGATTATTCGCGAGGCCGAACGCAGTGGTACCCCGTGGACCGACCTGCCTCTGGAGAAACTGAAGACGTTCTCCCCGCTGTTCGAGAAGGATTTGCGCGCTGCCTTGACCCTCGACGCCGCGCTTGCCGCGCGCGCAGTTCCGGGCGGTACCGCTCCGGATCGCGTGCGAGAAGCTGTCGCCGCCGCGAAGAAACGGCTTGCAGCGCTTGAGGCGACACGATGAGCGAACTGGCTCCCCCCCAATCATTGCCGCGAGGTTTTAGATTCGGCGGTACGCATTGCGGCATCAAGCGGAGCGGTCGTTTGGATCTCGGCTTGATCGTTGCGAAACAACCGTGCCCTGCGGCTGGAGTATTCACCACCAACCGGGTAAAAGGGTCTGCGGTTCTATTGTGTCAGGCGCATCTCAAGCGTTCCGCATCGCGCATCCGCGCGGTTGTCGTTAATTCCGGAAACGCGAATTGCGCCACAGGTGCGGCGGGCCTGCGGGCCTCTCGCAAGACAGCTCGAGCGGCGGCTCTCCTGCTCGGCTGCCGGCCAGAGCAAATTCTGGTCTGCTCGACCGGCATTATCGGAGTTCCCTTGCCGGTTCACCGGATCGTGAGCGCCTTACCGGACCTCGAAACCTTGATTGGAAGCCGGCCGCAAACCTATTCGGAATTCACGAAGGCAATTCTCACGACGGATACGCGTCCCAAGTGGGCGGTGTCCACGTGCCGCATCGGCGGCAGGCTTGTGCGCTTCATCGGCTGCGTCAAGGGCGCAGGCATGATTCATCCACAAATGGCCACGATGCTCGCGTTCGTTCTTACGGACGCGAAAGCCCCCGCAGTGTTGTTACAGCGCGCACTCCGCGATGTCGCGGTGCGCACGTTCAATGCGATCACGGTGGATGGCGACACTTCGACCAACGACACCTTGCTGGTCCTCGCCAGCGGCGCGTCCGGCGCGCCCACCCTGCGCACCTCCGCGACGCGCGAGTACCGCGCTTTCGTCGCCGCGCTGGAGGAGGTTTGCCGCTCGCTCGCCATGGAGACTGTAGCCGATGCGGAAGGCGCAACGCGAGTAGTCGAAATCGAGGTGAAAGGGGCGCGTTCCGCGAAGGACGCCGGACAAATCGCCACCACCATTGCCCACTCACCCCTGATCAAGACTGCAGTCGCCGGAGCGGACCCCAACTGGGGCCGCATCCTGGCGGCCGCTGGGCGAGCGGGCGTTGCTTTGGACCCGGATCGGGTGGAAATCTGGTTCGGCGGGGTCAGAATGTTCGGCCGCAAGGATGGAGCGGGCACCTCGCAACCCTTGCGGTTCAGTGAAAAAGCCGCGCACGAGCGGCTTTTGGCCAGGAATGTGAAGATTCTCGTGGACCTCAGGCTGGGTCGAGGCACGGCGCGCGCCTGGACCTGCGATTTGACTGCGGAATACGTGCACATCAACGCCAGTTATCGGACTTGATCCTCCCGGTTTGCGCGCTGGGGAAGTAGCCCATCTCGGGGCCGGCCTGTCAATGGTTTGTCAACAAGTTGGCTGCGCTGATTGCTTCGCCCGAGCCAGCGAGCGTGCCACAGACAGCCCGGAGGCGCACTTTAGATTTTTGTTAATCTTCTAGTTGACGCCAAGCTCGTTTCGGGGGAAGATGCCCGCCATTGCTGAGGCCTCAGCGGGGGCTAGGGCGCTCTGTTCTGGCATCCTTCCCGCCAAGTTTTGCTGCGCCTTCGGTATGTGGCGGATATTCCCGCCTTAAGTCAGGGGGTATGCAAGTGAAGAAGCTTTACGTGGGGAATCTCCCATTTCAGGCGTCGGAAGAAGAAATCGGAGAATGGTTCGCTCAGACAGGTGTGACTCCTTCTAATATTACTCTCATCCGCGATCGTTTCACGGGACAACCGCGAGGCTTCGGTTTTGTCGAAATCCAGAATGACGAAGAGGCAGACCGGGCAGTTCAGGCGCTGAACGGCCAGCAATTCAAAGGACGCAACGTCGTCGTGAACGAAGCTCGGCCGATGCGTGAGGGTGGTGGCGGCGGTGGAGGGCGAGGCGGCGGCCGCGGGGGATTCGGCGGTGGCCGTGGTGGCGGTGGCGGCGGACGAGGCGGCGGTGGCGGCCGTGGCGAGCGTCGCGAATGGTAGCCCTGAGCCGGCCTTAGAGTTACGACGATTTTGATCTCCGGGGCGCTGCCAGCGATCCAGCGCCTCGGAACCACATCCAGTATTTCTTCCAGTGGTTTTCTACGCTCTCGCTGACTCAGCAGATTCCACTCGCTCCGCGCGTCCGTGTGCGTATTGGTAGCGCTCCAACACGGCTGTTTCGACACCGCGCTTCACGAGTGCGGGCACATCGAGACGAGCTTCCGCCTGGATGAGATCCTCCGCGGACGCATGCAGCGCGGGTGAGAGCGGGAGAAATAGCGGACAGCAATCATGGAAAGGTTCCGCCGAGATTTCGTAGGTTCCAATCTTCTGCGCGATGGCCAGGATCTCGATCTTGTCATCCCCCGCGAGCGGCCGGAACACCGGCGTCCGCACCGCGTCTCCCACGGCAACCATGTTCCGCAGCGTTTGGGAAGCGACTTGGCCCAGGCTGTCGCCCGCGATGATTCCCTGCGCGTGATCCGATTGCGCCAAGCGTTCAGCGATGCGCAGCATCATCCGGCGGTAGAGCAGCAGCCGAAAATTCTCCGGCGCGTCTCGCACAATTTCGCGCTGGATTGGCTCGAAGGGCACCAAGTGCAGTTTCGCCGTGAACTGGTAAGGAACCAATCGCCGCACCAACGCTCTCGCAACGTGCACGGAGGATTCGCCCGGCCGCGCGCCTCCGCCCCAAAAATGAACGAAATTCAAATGCGCGCCGCGCTTCATCATCTTGTACGCCGCGACCGCTGAGTCAAAGCCGCCCGAGAGCAAGCACATCATCTTCCCCGCCGTATTCGCGGGCAAACCGCCCGGCCCGGGAATTTTCCGCGCGTAGACGAGCGCCGGCCCCGGCGGAATCTCAATCCGACAGGTCAGCTCCGGGTCGTTCAGCTGAACACGGACGTCGCGGCCGTTTTCCCGCAACCGGTCCAGCAGGTATCGCCCAACCGCGGACTCGATCTCCGTGACGCGATGGGGAAACGTCTTGTCGCTTCTCTTCGCGCGCACCGCAAACGTCTTGAAACTTTCGCCGCGGGTCTCTTCCCACGCTACCCGAGCGATATCTTCGAGCGCGTGCTCCTCGGTTCGATCGACCGTGCGCGCCAGGGCATAGTTAGCGATCCCAAAGACGCGCTCCAGCCGAGCCAGGACTTCATCGAGCGGTGCCCCGGCGCCGAGCTCGATGACGAGCCGGTTCTCGGGCCGGCCGATGCGTTCGATCGGCAGACCTTCCAGGGCGCGGCGCACGGCTGTTATCAGTTTGGCCAGAAAGAAGTTGCGGTTTCCTCCCTTCAGCCACAGCTCGTGATAGTGGGCGACAATAACTTGTTTTGGCATACGGAAAAACCAGAAGGGCCGCCTGCACCGTAGAGTATAGCAGCGGGCGAGGCTGCGATGCAGTTGCACGGTTCGCAGGGGCTCTGAACTGGTGCCCGGAGCTGCGTCCAGTTGAATCGTGACGGGTTGGATACAGAGCGGATGATTCGGTGGACGGGCCCGCTGAATCTGGCGTATACGGGAGTCTCAGCGCGGCCCGAGTTCGCGAAGTGACCTGCTGAAGCTCAGACGCATCTTATGCGGTAGCGCCTGAGTCGCTGAGGATGCGGAGCAGAGTATGTGGGACAAGCGTGATTGGCACGCATTTTTTGAGATCGCACGGCATCCGGGACGGCGTCGCCGCCCTCCGCGTCCCGTGTACCCGAGCGGCCTGAACCGCGTGGCCCCGGCCATGGGTTTCAGCCTGTCCGAGTTGGACGACGCCGGAATTGACATTGAGATTGCCGAGAGACTCGGTCTGCCCGTTGACGCGGCCCGCGTCGGGGCCTACGGCCCCAATGTTTCCTCTCTGCGCGAATTCATCCGCACGAGCCGACAACCTTCCTAGTGCCGTTCCAACTGGTTGGAGCGAAATTCAGGGACGCAGCGAGGGATGCGAACGACGCAGAGAAGCCTGCCGGTAGTTGGCTGCGAAAGTTGGAACGGCGCTAGTTGAGTTGAGGCAGGGAACGGAAATTCCCATATTCCTTGACGACGGAGATTCTTTAGGTAAACTGCCCTTTCCTCGACGCCGATGCTGCCGGAAGCCATTTCGCACGAAGAGAACGACCTCGCATTTCCGCAGCGAGAGGCCGCATTCTTTTATGGTTTGTTCCTGAGGGGACATTCCGCCGATGAGTTGCGCCGCGACATCGAGGTTCCTCCGGCCATTGTGGCCAAATGGAATCGCGATGCCGAGCGCCAGCCAAGCCTGCGTGAACTTCTCGATCGAATGATTACCTATCGCCGGCACGTCCTAGCGATCTTCGAATCGCTCGTAGACAACGAATCCCAGCCGCAGCGCATTCAGTAGCGCCTGCGGTTTCCCGCAGCCGCGCCTTTACTTCCCCAAGTCCGTTCGCTACACTTTGCGCGGTGAACCTCGGATTTTCCTCTGCGTGCCATGTTCCCCGGTAGCTCAACGGTAGAGCATTCGGCTGTTAACCGAAGGGTTGCTAGTTCGAATCTAGCCCGGGGAGCCAAATCGTTGTTTTCAGTCATTTGAGATTCTTGAAAGCGCGAATCTTGACCGATTCGCATCCGGTTGCCAGCCGAAGGACCTGATCTGGCCGATTTGGAACAACACGCGCCGTTCAGCCTGCGTATGTTGTGACTCACGCTCGATCCCTTCCCCCATTGGGCAACTGTCGCTCGGGTGCAACTGCCGGCGGAGCGTCACGCCGGGAATGTCCGTTGCCCGATTCTCTTTAGAGCCCATGAACGAGGCAATCTTGCGAGCCAGCTCAATGCGCAATTCGCTCGCTCGGTTTGATAGTGGAGAGACGTTTCGTGCTGGGATTTTTCATCTATTGGTTTCCTTGTCCTTTGCCTAAGATAGGTGCTCTGCTTTGGATACGCCCATAATTCTTCGCATGACAAGACACGAGGAATGGGCAATAAATCGGAAGGATTGGGATACCGCTTCGACGGAGTTTGACGCCAATCTGGGATGAGACAAACGGTTTCGGAAGGAGAAACAATGCAAAAGCGCAAACTTGGAAACAGCAACTTGGAAGTCTCTGCTCTTGGCCTCGGCTGCATGGGAATGAGCTTTTCCTACGGGCCGCCTAAAGACAAGAAGGAGATGACCGGCCTTCTCCATGCTGCTGTCGAGCGTGGAGTCACGTTCTTTGACACCGCGGAAGTCTATGGTCCGTTCACCAACGAAGAACTGGTGGGTGAAGCGCTGGCCCCGTACCGCGGCAAAGTGGTGATCGCCACCAAGTTCGGGTTCGATCTGAGCGGCAGCGATAAACGGCCGGGGGCGGCAGGTGTGAATAGCAAGCCCGAGCACATCAAGGAGGCTGTCGAAGGCTCGCTCAAGCGGTTGAAGGTCGATTCCATCGATCTGTTGTATCAGCACCGGGTTGACCCGAACGTGCCGATCGAAGACGTCGCCGGGGCAGTGAAGGAACTGATTCAAGCAGGCAAGGTCACGCACTTCGGACTTTCCGAGGCGGGTGCGAAGACGATTCGCCGCGCACACGCAGTCCAGCCGATTACCGCTCTCCAGAGCGAATACTCGCTATGGACAAGAACCCCCGAAAAGGAAGTGATACCGATCCTGGAGGAACTCGGGATTGGCTTCGTGCCGTATAGCCCCCTTGGCAAGGGCTTCCTGACCGGGGCGATCACAGAAAACACGACATTCGACAGCTCCGACTTCCGCAGCACGCTCCCTCGCTTTACGCCAAGGGCTCTCAAGGCGAACCAGGCACTGATTGACCTGCTCGGCAGCATTGGGAAATGGAAGAACGCGACTCCTGCTCAGATTGCGCTCGCTTGGCTGCTCGCTCAAAAGCCGTGGATTGTTCCGATCCCGGGCACGACGAAACTACACCGCCTCGAAGAGAACATCGGAGCAGCGGCAGTCGAACTGTCGTCTGACGACCTCCGCGACATCGATAGCGCTGCCTCGAAGATCAAAGTGGAAGGGGCCCGATACCCGGAACGCTTGGAGAAGATGACCGGTCTGTAATCAGCGAGAGTGTGAGATGAAAGCTGAGGCAGAACAACATGCAAGAATAAGTCGCGCGAAAGTTAACTCAGTCGTGCAGGACAACACTCAAGAGAGAATTGTTGATGCGGATCTTGCCGCTGCTGTATTCGAGGAAGCCCAACTTTCTGAATTTGTTCATGAAGAAATTGACCCGAGACCTCGTGGTGCCGATCATCCCCGCCAGCATCTCTTGCGATACCCTGGGAAGCAACTTCTGAGAACGCCTGCTCGCGCCATAGCGGGCGAGTAGCAGCAGAGTGCGCGCCAGCCGTTTCTCACTGGAGTTGAAGAGTAGGTCGATCAAGTTCTCTTCGGTTCGGAGGTTTCGGGCCAGCATGAAAGAGACAAAGCGGTCAGAAAACTCGTGCTCCTCGTGGAGCGCGCGAATTACTTCGTCCTTCTCAAGGACGTACGCGGTGGTGGGCGCAATCGCGGTCGCCGTCGCTATGCAGATCGATTGGCCCGCAAGGCATCCTTCGCCCAAGAAATCACCAGGCCCCAGAATCGCCACAACAGCTTCTTTGCCGGCCTCATTGACCACGGAAATCTTCACGCCGCCGTCCTGAATGTACAGGACACGTTTCGCCGGATCGCCCTGCGAGAAGATGGTCTCTCTTGCCCGAAACGTAGATACTCTTCTCCGCAGGCCGGCCGGGCCGAAAAATGATTGCAGATTGAGGGCGGGACGACTTGAATCCGCTTTCTTGTGCGAGCGAGGAACTCCTGCCGCGAGACTCTTCGTTGCGGGGGCCACCATGACACAGAATAACATGGAACCCGTTTACGCTGACCGATGAATGTCTTGCAGTCCGTGCCGGTCCGCATATGGCCCATTGCCTGAACATGGATTTCAAAAAGTTCTTCGGTGTCATGTGAATTGTGACGAATTGCGGCAATCACGACCAATCCGAACTCACCTGTAGGGAAGCCAGAAGGCGCGTGCGGCTGGCCACGTCAGCGAGCGCCGAGAGTTAAGGAGTGATGACCAGCAACAAGTCTTTCGCTTCCACGTGCTGGCCCGGCGAGACAACCAGCTTCGTTACGCGCCCTGTGATCGGAGCGTAGATGTTCGATTGCATCTTCATGGCTTCCAGCGTCATGAGTTTCGCCCCGCGCGCCACGGCTTGATTGATCTGCACTGAAATTGCGGTGATTAATCCCGGCGTCGGCGCCCCCACCTGGCCGGGGTCCGCCGGATCGGCCTTCGGATGAGCGCTCGCGGTGGCGCGCAGCGCACGATCCCTCACGGTGACTTCGCGCGGCTGGCCGTTCAGCTCGAAAAAGAGCGTGCGCGTTCCGTCGGGCCTCGGTTCACCCACGGCCAGAAACTTGATGATGAGCGCTTTTCCCGCTTCGATCTCTACGGTGATTTCGTCGCCGAAGCGCAAACCGTAGAAGAACGCGGGCGTGGGCAGCACGCTGACGTCGGCGTAAGTGTGGCGGAAGTGGTCGTACTTCACGAATACGTCGGGGTACATCAGGTAGCTCAGAACTTCGTCGTGCCGCACGGAATGTTCCAGCTTTTGTTCGAGCGCCTTCTCCGTCCCCGCGAAATCGATTGGATCGAGGTGCGCGCCGGGCCTGCCGCGACTCGCGCGTTTGCCCCGCAAAATGATGCGCTGCAGTTTCTTCGGCCACCCCCCCTGCGGAGTTCCGAGCGCGCCCGCGAACATCTCCACCACGGAATTTGGTAGGGCGAGATCGTGATGCACGTCGAGGTGCAAAATATCTTCGGGGCGCATGTCCTTGGCCATCAGGAAAAGCGCCATGTCTCCCACCACTTTGCTCGAGGGGGTGACTTTGACGATGTCTCCAAAAAGTTGATTCACCTCGGAGTATGTCTTTTCCACTTCGTGCCAGCGATGCCCGAGCCCCATTGCGTCCGCCTGCTCGCGCAGATTCGTGAACTGGCCGCCGGGAATTTCGTGCAGGTAGAGCCGCGCCGAGCCCGCGCGCGGTCCCGAATCAAACGGCAGATAGTAGCCGCGCACCGTCTCCCAAAAATCTGAGCATTCGTTCAGCGCTTCGATGTCGAGGCCGGTGGCCCGAGGCGTGTGTTGCAGCGCCGCAACGAGCGAATTCAAGTTCGGCTGGCTGGTGCCCCCGCTCATGGACGCAAGCGCTGCGTCGGCGACGTCCACGCCCGCGTCCGTGGCTTTCAGGATGGAAGCGGCGTTGAGGCCGCTCGTATCGTGGGTATGGAAATGCACCGGGATGCCGATTTCCGCGCGCAGCGCCTTCACGAGCTGGAAGGCCGCGTACGGCTTGCATAAGCCGGCCATGTCTTTGATCGCGAGGAAGTGCGCCCCGAGCTTTTCCAGTTGCTTCGCCATCGCCACGAAGTACTTGAGCGAATACTTCGGCCGCGCCGGGTCAAGGATGTCTCCGGTGTAGCAAATGGCGGGCTCGCAGACGGCGCCCGTTTCCAACACGGCATCGATCGCGGCACGCATGTTCTCAATCGAGTTCAGCGAGTCAAAGATGCGGAAGATGTCGATCCCCTGCTTGTGCGCCTCGCGCACGAACTCGCGAATGACATTATCTGGGTAAGAGGCGTAGCCGACGGCGTTGGCGCCGCGCAGCAGCATCTGGAAGCAAATGTTGGGAATCTGTTCCCGCAACTCCCGCAGCCGATGCCAGGGATCCTCGTGAAGAAAGCGCATGGCCGCATCGAACGTCGCCCCGCCCCACATTTCGAGGCTGAAAAGGTTTGAGAGACGCCCCGCCACCGCCGGTGCCGCGGCCAGCAGGTCGTGCGTGCGCACGCGCGTAGCGAGCAGCGATTGATGTGCGTCGCGGAACGTCGTGTCCGTCACCAGCAGGCGTTTCTCCTTGCGCGCCCATCGTGCGAATTTCTCAGGCCCCAGCTTCTGCAAAAGTTGCCGCGTTCCCGGAGGAATGTCTCCGGTGGCGCGCGGGATCGCAGCCACAGGCAAGGCTTCCGGGATCTTCCTTCCCTTCACTTCCGGGTTTCCGTTGAGGATCACGTCGCCGATGTACGAAAGCAGCCGGGTCGCGCGGTCGGCCCTGCGCGGAATGCGCAGCAACTCCGGCGATTCGTCCAGGAACGCAGTCGTTACGCTGCCCGCCTGGAATCGCGGGTGCCGGACGACGTTCTCAAGAAACGGAATGTTCGTCTTGACGCCGCGGATGCGAAACTCGCGCAGCGCGCGGTCCATCCGCTGGCACGCTTCGGGAAGAGTGATTCCCCACGCCGTCGTTTTCACCAGCAGCGAATCGTAGAATGGCGCGAGCACCGCCCCCGCATACGCGCTGCCTCCATCCAGTCGGATGCCGAATCCCGCCGGGGAGCGGTAGGTCGTGAGTTTGCCGTAGTCCGGCGCGAAATTGTTCTCGGGGTCTTCGGTCGTAACACGGCACTGCAGCGCGGTTCCGTAGAGCGGAACGGCATCGCTCTGCGGCAAGGACATCGGCGGGTCGTGCAGTTTGCGTCCTTGCGCGATCAAGATCTGCGAGCGGACCAGGTCGATCCCCGTCACCACTTCCGTGACCGTATGCTCCACCTGAATTCGCGGGTTGACCTCGATGAAATACCAATTCCCCGTTTCGACATCCACGAGGAATTCCACCGTTCCGGCGTTCTGGTAGCGCACCGCTCTCGCCAATTGCACCGCCGCCTCGCACAGTTCGCGGCGGATCGTCGGATCCAAACTCGCCGCGGGAGCGACCTCGACCACCTTCTGGTTCCGCCGTTGCACCGAGCAATCGCGTTCCCAGAGATGAATCAGGTTGCCGTGGTGGTCGCCCAGAACCTGCACTTCAATGTGCCGGGCGCTGGCCAGAAACTTCTCGATAAAGACGGAAGCGTCGCCAAACGTCGAGAGCGCCTCGCTTTGCGCTTCCTCCAGCCGCTTCTCAAGATCCCCTGCCTCCCGCACGATGCGCATGCCGCGTCCGCCGCCGCCCATCGCGGCCTTGAGCATCACGGGAAATCCAATTTCCTGCGCAACCTTTTGGGCCTCCGCCAGTGACCGCACCGGCGCCAGGGTCCCCGGAAGAATCGGGATCCCCGCTGAGGCCGCCAATTCGCGAGCCGCCGTCTTGTCGCCCAGCAACTCAAGCAACTCGGGCGTCGGCCCGATGAATTGAATCCCGGCCTCCTGGCACGCACGCGCGAACGCCGGATTCTCCGAAAGGAATCCGTAGCCGGGATGGATTGCGTCCACTTCCCGTTCCCGCGCCAGCTTCACAATCCCGGCGATGTCGAGATACGCTTCGACCGGGCCTTTGCCCTCGCCGATCAGGTAGGCTTCGTCGGCCTTGAATCGATGGAGGCATAGCCGGTCTTGCTGGGAATAAATCGCCACGGTGCGCAAGCCCAGCTCATCTGCGGCGCGCAGAATGCGAATGGCGATCTCGCTGCGATTGGCGGCTAGGAGCTTCTTCATCTTCTTGGTTCCAGTTGGTCCCAGAGCGCCTGGGAGGAGTCGCACCCAGGTGGGCGCGCGCCATCTCTCGGCTCGGAGAAAAGGCCAGGCGCTACGGGAGAAGTATCTTAGCCGAACTCCAAA
>DASPOJ010000026.1:0-2185 GCA_035626055.1 Candidatus Methylomirabilota bacterium
TTGATTGTCTGCAAGTGTTTGGGATCGAGAATCACCAATTGCACCCAGCCTTGGTAGTCGG
Organism: Candidatus Methylomirabilota bacterium; assembly: GCA_035626055.1. Lineage (GTDB taxonomy): Bacteria > Acidobacteriota > Terriglobia > Acidiferrales > UBA7541 > DASPOJ01. The sequence goes on from DASPOJ010000026.1 coordinate 62, forward strand.
CCGAGAGAGTCCAGTCGGTGGAGATGTCCCGCCTCATCCCGCGCGGGAAGTGAATCGTGTGCTCGCTCTTGCCGCCATCACTCCGCAACCATTGGTAAGTCACATCCATCGACTGAAAAGTTTGAATGTAGCCTGTGAACCGCACGTGCGCCGGGCACCCCCCGCTGATCGCGGGCTGCGGATCAAGGTGTATGTCGATTCGTTGGGCGAACACGGGGGAAGCAACGAGCACGACTAGGGCACCCAATAAGACCATTCTTGATAGTCTCACCGGCATCCGTCCTTTTGAAGTTGCGCCTGTCCGTCTCCAGCACTAATGAGAGCGGCTGGGAGTCAGGCTTGGCCAGGTTTGAGGTCTTCGGTTCACCGGATACAGTGGGTCCGGTCGCCCTGGGCGCGACGTTGGGGTTGCCGTTGACGGGCGCAGCGAGCAGCCGCGTTGCTTCGCTACGATGAGCGCGATTGTACTCGAATCGAGCACTGGATGTCTGTCGTTTTCGTTCTTCCCTGCATTTCAGTCGCGCCGCTGGTGGACGCGCGCACGAATCTCGTTCAAAATGAAGGCTCGTCGCAAATATTTCTGAGTCTCGGAGAAAAATGCCCATGCCGTCACCCGGTGCAGGCCCGCAGGAAAAAATGCCGATCGCAGGAGTGAAGAATCTCGTCGCGGTCGCAAGCGGGAAAGGCGGCGTCGGCAAAACGACCGTGGCCGTGAACCTCGCCATTGCGCTGCAACGAATGGGCGCGGCAGTGGGACTGCTCGACGCCGACGTATACGGACCGAACGTGCCGCTGATGCTTGGCGCCGAAGGGCAGCCGCAAGCGCTGAGCGAGCGGGAAATCATGCCGGTCGAAGCGCAGGGCTTGAAAATGATCTCGATGGGGCTGCTCGTCCCCGGCGATAAACCGATGATTTGGCGCGGGCCGATGCTGCACAGCGCGATGCGCCAATTCTTGTACAGCGTGGTTTGGGGCGAGCTTGATTACCTCATCGTGGATTTGCCGCCCGGCACGGGCGACGTTCAACTCACGCTGATTCAAAGCGTGGCGGTGACGGGAGCCGTCCTGGTGACGACGCCGTCCGTGGTGGCGCTGGCCGATGTGCGCAAAGCGATTGAAATGTTCCGCCAAGTCAATGTGGAAGTGCTCGGCGTCGTGGAGAACATGAGCTATTTCATTTGCCCGCATTGCAGCGAGCGCATCGATGTTTTCGGATATGGCGAAGGACGCCGAACCGCCGAACAGTTCGGCGTGCCGTTCCTGGGCGAAATCGAAATCGATCCGCGGATTCGGATCGGCGGCGACACCGGAAAACCCGTCGCTGCGCTCGGAGATACAGCTCCCGGCGCGCCCAGCCTGTACGCTATGGCGCGCGCTGTCGCGGCCCGCGTCGCCGAAGCGAGCGTGGCCGGAACCGGCCCGCGCGTGGAAATTCTTTAGCCCGCTTGTGCGGCGTTCAAATAGCTGGTCTTTCCGAAGAGGCCGTCGCGGCGAAGTTCGGCAATACCGCCGGACTTGCGGATCGTTTTCTGTCCGCCGCGAATTCCCAGAATCCCCGGCCCAAGCACCGTGAGACGGTAGCGCTGAGCAAGGCTCTCCTGCAGTTTGGAGCGATGATCCGCTTCTGGCGCGGAGCGAAGCGGTGAGAGCGCCACGACGAGCAATGCAAGACAGACGGTGAACGCGCCGAATCGTCACACGTCTCTTCGCTGGCGCGGCCGCCGCAACGCGTGCTCCGTGCACTCCATGGGGACCGGATTCGAGTTACTTTCCGGCCAGGCCGTCGGCGATGTTGGCCGCCACCGGGACGCGGAACCTCTCTCCCTGGTAGGCCTTGATCATCAGAAGTATCCAGAGAATGAACGTGAGAAGGCCCAGCACGAACCAGAGCAGTGACGTGATCCACCACAGATTCCAAAAGCCGAAGCCGCCGAAGAGCCAGCCGCTGGTGAAAACCGACAGGATGATTTGAAGTATTTGGATTCCCCCGAACACGACGATGGATTGCGCCGCGTGAAACTTCACGGACGGGCGCTTGTCGATAATCAGGAAAATGATCCCCGTCAGCCATCCGAGCACGTAGCAAAGCAGACCGGCGACGTTCTCTTGAAGCCCGGTCTGGCC
>DASPOJ010000027.1:0-5116 GCA_035626055.1 Candidatus Methylomirabilota bacterium
GCTTCGTACGCCCGCTTCAGCGCCGTCGCCGTCGAGCGCATCGCAGGCCCCTGGCAAAGCATCACGTCGGCGTGGCGCGGCGACCCGACCAGCTTGATGCCGAAGCGCTCCGCGTCGTAGTACGGCGTCAGGACGTTCAGCACCTCGATGTCGCAGCCGTTGCAGCCGCCGCTATTCGCGTGGTAGACCCACAGCGAGCGGCCGAACATTTTCTGGCAAAGCGTTTTCAGCATAGTCCACTCAGTCCAACTCAATCTCGATATCGTCAACGACCTTGTCTTTCTCCAAGAACGCCCGCGAGCGAAAGACCCAGCGGTCGTTCTCCGGATCATCGAAGCGATAGCCCTTCATCTTCAACTTTTCGAGCGCGGACGGCTCCGTGAAGCAGCGGCCACAACGCTGGCAGGTGCTCATGAAGATTTCGATGCGCTGCCGGTTGTCGCCAATCGCGTTGGTGGCGGCCTCGAACTCCGCGCTCATGGTGATGGCTTTTTCGGGGCACACGTCGGCGCACCGGCCACAGTAGGTGCAGCGCCGGCCCAAGTATTCAAGGACGCGAATCTCCTGCGAAACGTCGTAGATGAGAATTTCACGCGCCGGACAATTATTCGCGCAGCCCGCGCACCCAATGCACTTGCGCGCGTCAAAGATGGGCCGTCCGCGGAACCCCTCGGGCACCGGCTTCGCCGCAGCCGGGTACGGGAGGGTCACTCGCCCCGCCGTCAGGCAGATGATCGTCTCTTTCAATTTGCTCAAGACAGAAATGGCCGTACCTCGTTAATGTCCATAGCTCGCCAGAACCAGCGCCACCAACGCCACCGCCAGCAAACCGGCGAAAAAGCGGATGGCCTGATCGATGCGGTAGCGTGCATGCGTCGCCGCCACCACCGTCACCAGCAAGACGAGCACCGACACCTTCACCCAGAACAGCAGCCAGCCCAGCGGAAACGCCAGGCCCGAACCCCACGGCACGAACAGGGCTACAAACAGCGCGCTGTAAACAATTAGTTTTGCCATGAACGCGTACTTGAACAGCGCCAGCTTCGGCCCGGAGTACTCCAGGAGCGGGCCTTCCATCAACTCCGTCTCCGCTTCCGAGATATCGAACGGCACGCGCTGCACGAACGCTTGAAACGAAAGCAGCATCACGCTCAGCATGAGCAACCCCGACCACGGAAATCCGCCCGTGGAATACACGGATCCGTGCAGCACGGTGTTCAATCGGAAGGATTGCGCGTGCATCGCTCCGACGACGACGGCGATCGCAAACAGCGGCTCGAGCACAATCATGCTCATCATCTCGCGGCTGATACCGACCAGCGAATACGTTGAACCCGCCGCCAGCCCTGCCAACAGGGTGCAAATCCCACACAGCGTCAACAAGTAGATCAGCAGAATTCCGTCGCCCGCGCCGTTCAGCGGCGCTCCGAACCCCATCGGCACGAGACATGTCGCCGTCAGCACCGCGGCCAGCGCCAGATACGCCGCAAAACGCTGCATGGACGGCGTCTGGCCCGACTCGATGTCCTCCTTGCCCAGAAGTTTCAACAGGTCAAAATACGGCTGCCGGATGGGAGGTCCCTGGCGCGATTGAATGCGCGCCGTGATCTTGCGCAAGATGCCTTGGAACAACGGCGCCACGAGCAGCACGAGTCCCACATTCAGCGCCACGCCTGCAATCGCCCACATCAGATGAAGCTTCATGTCCGGTCCTAATCCTTCTTTGCCCGCGTCACTTTCAACAACTCCTGCTGCGACCAGACCTTCACGGCGCCGGAGCGCAGGTCAATCGTTTCCAGCCGGTCGGTGCAGGAAAAGCACGGGTCGATGCTGCCCAGGGAAATCGTCATGTCCGCGATCTGCTGATCCTTGATCATCGCCGGCACCGCCTGGAGATTCTGATAGGTCGGCGCGCGCACTCGCCAGCGCCGCGGATGATTGTTCTCGCCCGTAATCACGAAGTGATGGCTCTCGCCGCGCGGCGCTTCGACCGAAGACAACCCCATCCGACCCGCAGGCAGTTCATCCTGAATCTGCAGTTGGATTGGGCCCGGTTCCATCTTCTCCAGGCACTGGCGGATTATCCGGATCGACTCGAAGACTTCCCTCAGTCTGACGAGCACGCGCGACCACACGTCGCCGCCGCGCTCGGTGATCACGTCAAACTCGACGCGACCGTACGCCGCATAAGGATGGTCCCGCCGGCAATCGATGTCCGCGCCCGCCGCTCGCGCCACGGGTCCGAGCAGCGCCACATTCTTAACCGCTGTCAAATCCGCAACGCCCACTCCGCTCGTGCGCTTTTGGATGTTCTTGTCCTTGCTCACGGCATCTACGACCGGCCGCCATTCGGCTTCGAGCCTGTCGAGAACTTGCCGCAGCTCATTTTTCAATTCGGGAGTGATATCCCGGCGCACGCCGCCGACCACGACGAGTGCGTACGTTTTCCGATTGCCGGTGATCTTTTCCGCGATCCACATGATCGGCTCCCGGATCCGGAAGCTCTGCATGAATAGCGTGTCGAAGCCGAGGATGTGGCATGCCAGCCCGGTCCACAACAGGTGGCTATGCAACCGCTCGAGTTCGAGCATGATCGTGCGGATGTACTCCGCGCGCGGCGGCGGCTTCAGCGGCGCCGCGTCTTCGACGGCCTGCGCGTACGCCACGCTATGCACGCAACCGCAGATCCCGCAGATCCGCTCCGCCAACATGGGAATGTCGTTGTAGCCGAGCACGGACTCCGCGAGCTTTTCGATGCCGCGATGCGCCATGAACCCGCGGTATTCGCATCCGCGCACCATTTCGCCTTCCACGTACATGCGGAAATGCGCCGGCTCGTCGAGCGTCGGATGAAACGGCCCAAACGGCACAACCGTGCAGCCCTCGGGCGGCTCCTCGAAAGTGAACTCACGCGTGTCGTCGAAACTTTCAGGAACGTGATTCCAGCTCACGTCTTTGCGGAGCGGGTGCAAGCCCTCCGGCCAGCCATCGGGCAACACCAGGCGTTTCATGTAACGGTGCCCCACCGGCTCGATCCCGACGAGGTCCCGCATTTCGCGCTCTGCCCAGCTCGCCGCGGGCACGACTTCGGAAATGCTGTCTATTCTCGGCGAGGCCGCGGGCAGGTACACCAAAATGCTGCAAAGCACATGATCCCGGTCGAATGCGAAGTCGTGCGCCACCAGGAACTTTCCGGAGTACGGCCGGTCATCCGCGCCGATGGTAATCACGTAGCGCGCGTCGAGATCACGAAAGACGTACTGGCAGACGACCTTCACGGCCGACGGTTCCACAACGACAAACAGGCGGTTCTCGGCTGGCAAATCCGCCCGCAAAATTGCCGGGCCGAACTTCGCTTTCAACTGATCGAGCCTCTCGCGGGCAATCATGTCAGCGTTCTTTCCAGGCCGGCGATCTCCCCGCCTGCGGGCGAGGCGCTCTACCGAGCCACCGGAAATACCGTTTGATCTCGCCGTAGAAATTGTGAGCCACGTAACGATGGCAATCCGCTTCGCGCACGTAGCCGCATAGCCAAGGTTGCGCCGCGCGCCGCGTGGCGGCGCCCACTTTGGATATCGCGTACGCCAGGAGGAACGTCACACCCAGCACGGCGGCAAACCCAAGCGGCGCAAACCGCGCTGCGCCGTTGAAAACTCCAATCCCGCGGATGGGATCAACGCTCATCGGCTGGGCGGCCGACATCACGATTCCGAATCCTTGTTTGCTGGCATCCAGCGCTTGCTGGATCAGACGGAATCCGATCGCCGGCACCACACCAAGCAGGACGCAAGCCAGCGCGAGGAATACTTGAGGAGCCTGCATCTTCCAGCTGACTTCGAGGCGGCCCTTCCGGGCGGCTCGCTCGTTGACCACCGCGCTCGCGCGCGAAAGGAAGCTCACTCCGAAGAATTTGACGAACGAAGCCAGCGTCAGCGCGCTAGTGAGTATAGCGACCACGGCGCAGACGCCGAGATACCGCGCCGACCGGCTCCCCTGAATCGCCGCCACGTAAATGGTCCATTTGCTCACAAACCCGTTGAACAACGGCACGCCGGAAATCGAGAAAGAAGCGACCAGCGCTGTTATCGCGGTCAGCGGCATCAACTTCATCAACCCGCCCATCTTATTCAAGTCCTGCGTGCCGGTAGCGTGAAGCATCGACCCGGCATTGAGGAAGAGCAGCCCCTTGAAGAGACCGTGATTCAGCACGTGGAACAGCGCGCCGAAAAACGCGATCGTGGCGAACAGCGCGGCGTTCGGGCCTGAAGCCGGCAAGAGAGCCATGCACGCGCCTGTGCCCAGCAGGATGTAGCCCACTTGACCGATGCTGTGAAAGGCGAGCAGCCGCTTCGATTGCTCCTGCTTGAGCGCCTCCATCGTGCCGGTGAAAAGAGTAATTGTGCCGAGAACGGCGACAACACCTCCCCACCGGGCGAGCGGGTAATGCGGCAACGCGCCCAACGGCACCAGCCAGAGGAAGTAGCGCATCAGCCCGTAAACGCCCGTCTTGATCATCACCCCGGAAAGCATGGCGCTCACCGGCGAAGGCGCCGCCGGGTGCGCATCCGGCAGCCAGACTTGCCCGAACGGCCACATGCCCATCTTGATCCCAAAGCCCACCAGGAAGAGCGCGAACGCCGAGGCAGCCGCAAAAGGATTCTTCTCCAACAGCATTGGCAGATTTCTGCTTACCGTATCGAAGTCATACATCAAGCTTGTGCTGCCGCGAGCCGCCGCGCCCGCCACGGCTAGCACTTCCGCGCCGATCATCGTCGAGGCGCAAGCGATCAGCATCATGATGAGAAATTTATTGGCCGCCCAAACGTTCTGGCGCTTCTTGTACTCGAACCGGATGAGTGCGTAGCCCGGCAGCGTCATCATCATCCAAAAGATGAAGAAGAACCACATCATGTCAGTGGTGCTGAGCAAGCCGTACATGGCTGCGAGGAACAGCAGAAAGTAGGGGTAGTAGCGCGCCACGCTGTATTCCGCATATTGCTTCATGTACACGATGGAGTAGAACGCGGCCGGCACGGCAATCAGCGCCGCCAGCAGAAGAAACGTCGCCGTCAGACCATCCACGTGCAGGCGGAGGACGTACCCGATCTTCGGCATC
>DASPOJ010000028.1:0-5463 GCA_035626055.1 Candidatus Methylomirabilota bacterium
CGGCCGCGCGCTCCACTGTTGATAACTGCGGCTGAAATGGCGCATTCTTATACGTGCATTGCCGGAATGCCTGTTGGACTGAGGGGGCTTTGTGAAAACAAGAGCGAAGATTCGGAATGTGAGTGCGTCTGGATGGTGGGCCGTCGTGCTGGTGTTGAGTCTGGCGGCGGCGTTCGCATCTCCGAAAGTTTCCCGCGCGCAAGCGGGCGGAAGCCCGCAAGGCGGCGCTCCGGCGGGGCAAGCGCCTTCCCCTGCGCCCCTCCCCGGCGCGGCCGGCGGGCAGAGCGCAGCGCCCGAGGTGAAGACGGCGCAGCAGGCGTTCATGAACGTCACCGTGCTCACGGACATTCCGGCGGACCAACTGGTGCCGTCCATGGAATTTATGTCGGCGTCGCTCGGCGTGCGATGCAGTTTTTGCCATGTGAATCCATTTCAAAATGACGACAAGCGCGAAAAGAAAACCGCGCGTGAAATGATCCAGATGGAGTTGTCCGTCAACAAGTTGAACTTCAACGGGCGGACGGAAGTGACGTGCTACACGTGCCATCTGGGGTCGCCTCACCCGACCGGCGTGCCCGCGATTCCCGAGCCCGGGGCGGGGCCGACGATGGCAAGCGTGATGGGCGGCGCCGGTGGCGAGGAACACGAGCACCAAATGGGCGAACAGGGCGGCGAGCACCCGATGCCGATGGCACCCGGTGCGGGGGCCGGACCGGGAGCTCCCGGAATGAATGCGCCGGGGCAGTCGCAGGCCGCGTATCCAACCGTGGATCAAATCCTGGACAAGTACACTCAGGCATTGGGTGGTGCGGCCGTGATTGACAAGCTCACCAGCATCGACGCGAAGGGATCGCTGGAGGGCGAGGGCAGCACGACGATGACGGTCGAATCCCTGGGTGAAGCGCCGAACAAGCAGTGGGTCTCGCTGCAAACCAAGAACGGGATAATCACGACAGGTTTCGATGGCCACGCCGCGTGGCAAGTGGATCCAGCGGGACAAGTGCACGACGTCGAAGGAATTCAACTCGAGCAAGAGAAGCGCGCCGCGGATTTGCTGCGCCTGCTGGACGTGCGGAAGCACTACTCACAGTTGCGGCTCGTCAGCGTGGGGTCCGTGGGCGAGCACCGCACGTACGTCGTGATGGGAATCCCTGCCGGGGGCGGCGCGCGCGAGCGGCTGTATTTCGACGCCGACAGCGGATTGCTACTGCGATACGAGTTTGCCGTGACAACGCCGCTCGGGAACTATCCTTCCGAGACTGACTACTCGGACTACAAAAGCGTGGGCGGGCTGAACCTGCCGTTCACAGTGCGCGAGGCGCAGCCGTCTGAATCGCACACGGTCCACTACACCGACATACAACTCAACGTGAAGGTGGACGAAAGCAAGTTCCAAAAGCCGGCGCCGAAGCCGGGAACTCCCCCGCCTTCCAGCGAGCAGTAAGAATTATTCTTGCAGGGCAGGGGCCTTTGCCGGCCCCTGCGATTCCTTTGGGGGCTACCCACATCACTTTTCTCTCAGCGCACGTCCTTGTCATTGCACCATGGCGACCTGATCCGCCATGGGCAGCGTGAGCCAGAGGCGTCCGCGCGAATCGCGCGCGATGTTGCGCGTGTCCGAGCCTTCGGGCAGCGGGAAGAGATCGAATTTTTCCGTGCGCGGATCGAAGCGAACGAGCTTGTTTGCTCCGGTCTCAACGTACCAAATATTTCCGGCGGAGTCCGCGCTGATGGCGTAGGGCTTCGCGGCCGCACCTGAAGGCGAGGGCCACAGTTTGAATTCATGCGTGGCGATGTCGAAACGGCCGAGGCGCCCGCCGGCGTAATCGCTGAAATAAACGGCGTTCTTTATGACGACCAAGCGGCGCGGGCGCGCCGAGTCATCGTCGAGGGCAAACTCCTGCACGGCGCCCGTGTCCGGATCCAAGCGGCCGATGCGGTTCGAGCCGAACTCGCAAAACCATAAGGCGCCATCGAGGCCGAGCGCGATGCCGTAGGGCAGAGCGTTCTGCGTCGGCACGGCGAAAGACTGCATTTTGCCCGTGGCCGTATCCATGCGCGTGATCAAGTTTGCGTTCTCAGCGGTGAACCAGAGGGAGCCGTCGAGGGCGAAAATCGGCGTGTGCGGATCGGAAACGCCCGGCACAGGATATTCGGTCACATCGCCGGTTTGCGCGTCGATGCGGCCAATCTTGCCGACGGAATTCTCTGTGAACCAAATGTTGCCCTGGGCGTCGGAGACGAGACCGTGCGGACCGGAATTCGCGGTCGGCGGAGTGAACAGTCTCCACTGGGTCATCTTCGTGTCGAAGCGCGCGACACGATTTACATTTTGCAGCGTGAACCAGACGTAGCCGTGCGGATCCACAGCGGGATCGTGTGGCAGCGCGCCAGGGACGGGCACGGCGAAGAGCGTAATCTTACCTGTGAGCGCGACGAAGGACGGACCGCGCGGCGCGGTCAGGACGAGGCGCAGCGTGATGGACGTTTCGCCCCCGGGACGAACCAAAACATTGCGTTCCCACTCGGACCACGTCGTGCCGGTGGTCGCGCGAAGATCATAGAGCCCGGCATAGAGGCGGTCGATACGGAAGCGGCCTTGCGCATCGGTGTGCAGCGCGTGGATGCTTTGGCCGTCGGCGTTCTGCCAGAGGACTTGCGCGCCCGCCACCCGAGCGCCCTTCGCGTTCACGACGATGCCTGTGAGCGTCCCGGGACGATTGTCCGGAGACGCGGCGCGAATTAGCAGCGGCGCAATTGCCAACAAAAGAAGGCCCGATATGAATGGAGCGGCGGAACAGTAGAGTGCGCGTCGCATCGGGGGACCTCCGACGGCTTAGGCGATGGGCTGGGCGATTGCCAGTGACTATTCTACGCCCGGGGGCGGGGATATGACGTGGTCTAAGGCCGCGCCTCCCGTCGAGGTGGATAAGAGAGAATGCCCCCACTTTTCGCTGCGCGAGAGATGTGGCACCCTCGCGGACAAACGGCTTTCGTGAAAATCAATGCATGCTTAGGGGAGGCCGGCTCGGTATTCCTTGTGGCCCGGGTTGACAGTCCGACGGTGCACCATTAGTCTTCGTGGCGGCTGAGTGGGGCGCCTTGGCCATGCTCACGGAACCGCGCGACCGCAGTTAGACACCTTCAGGGAGAAGAGATGAAATACACCGGAAAGAACCTGCTGTCTGCCCTTATCGCCTGCGTGATCCTCTTGGCCTGCGCCGCCGCTGCGCAGGAAGTGGCGAAGCTGCCCTATCTGAATCCCAGCCTTTCGCCCGAGCAGCGCGCGGCGGACCTCGTGCACCGCATGACGCTCGAGGAGAAGGCCTCGCAGCTTGTCAACAATGCGCGCGCCATCCCGAGCCTTGGCGTTCCCGCCTACGATTGGTGGAGCGAAGCCCTCCACGGCGTGGCTGTAAATGGCACGACGGAATTCCCCGAGCCCATCGGCCTGGCCGCTAGCTTCGATGCGCCGGGAATTCAGGAAATGGCGGCTGCCATCAGCGTCGAAGCGCGCGTCAAGCACGATCAGGATGTGCGCGCCGGGCACTCGAATATTATGGAGGGGCTCGACTTCTGGGCGCCCAACGTCAACATCTTCCGCGATCCGCGTTGGGGCCGCGGCCAGGAGACATACGGCGAAGACCCATTTCTCACCGGGCGCATGGCGGTGGCCTTCGTCACCGGAATGCAGGGTGATGATCCGCGTTATTACCGCGTGATCTCCACGCCAAAACATTATGCCGTGCACAGCGGGCCGGAGCCGACCCGGCACTTCGCCGATGTGGATGTAAGCAAGCACGACGAGGAAGACACGTATTTGCCTGGGTTTCGCGCCGCGGTCGTCGAGGGCCGCGCTGGTTCCGTGATGTGCTCGTATAACGCCATCAACGGCCAGCCCGGGTGCGCGAACGAATTCCTGCTACAGCACACGCTTCGCGGTGCCTGGAACTTCCAAGGCTACGTGGTCTCCGACTGCGACGCCGTCCGCGACATCTTCACCGGCCATCGTTACCGGCCGACCCAGGCGCAGACCTCGGCCATCTCGCTGGAGCGCGGCATGGATAATGAATGCGCGGAGAACTTCTCGGGTTCGTCGGGCGCGGGCGAATACCAGCCGTTCCTCGACGCTGTGCAGCAAGGCTACCTCCCGGAAAGCGCGATAGACACCGCGCTCGTCCGGCTGTTCACGGCGCGCATTCGCCTCGGAATGTTCGACCCGCCGTCGATGGTGCCGTACTCGAACATTGACGAGAGCCAGCTCGATAGCGCCGCGCATCGCGACATGGCGCGCCACCTCGCGGATGAATCCATGGTGCTACTGAAGAACGACGGGGTGCTGCCGCTGAAGCCGGTGAAGCACATCGCGATTGTCGGCCCGCTCGCGGATCAGACCAACGTCCTGCTCGGCAATTACAACGGTATTCCGACGCACACCGTGAGCGTGCTGGAGGGAATGAAAGCCGAATTTCCAAATGCCAAGATCACTTACGTTCCCGGCACACAGTTTCTCTCCAGCCGGGGGGATCCCGTGCCGGCGTCCGCGCTCACGACGCCGGACGGTAAGCCCGGGCTCCAAGCCAAGTACGGTACAGGTGGGAGCTTCAACGTGCCACCGACACCGCTCACCTCGCGTGTGGAATCAACCCTCAATCTGAATGCGGACAATCTTCCCGAGGAGGCGAAAGGGAAATCCTCGATAACGGTGGAGTGGACTGGCTTCCTCACAGCCCCGGAAACCGGCGATTACCTCGTCGGAGCCAGCGCCAATGGTTTCGCACGGATTGCAGTCGGCGACAAGCAGGTCGCGCAGGTGCGCAACGGCGCGAATCTCGGCCGCGTGCATCTGGAGAAGGGAGTGCCGGTGAAGCTGGACGTGCTGTACCTGGAGCGGTCTGAGAATGCGCCCGCGGCACAACTCATCTGGGTACCCGTGAGCGATGCGCCTGATCCGGCCGCGATTGCCGCCGCGAAACAAGCGGACGTGATCATCGCCGTGGTGGGGATCACGAGTCGGCTTGAAGGCGAAGAGATGCAGATTGAAGAGCCCGGTTTCCTTGGCGGAGACCGCACCAGCCTCGACATGCCGGAAGCCGAAGAGGAGTTAGTGCAGGCGGTGGCCGCTACCGGCAAGCCCCTCGTTGTTGTGCTCATGAACGGCAGCGCGTTGGGCGTGAATTGGGAGAAGGCGCACGCCAACGCGATCCTGGAAGCCTGGTATCCCGGCGAAGAGGGAGGGGCCGCCGTTGCGGAGACCTTGAGCGGCAAGAACAATCCTGGCGGGCGTCTGCCCGTGACCTTCTATAAAGACGTCCACCAACTGCCCAACTTTGAGGACTACTCGATGAGGGGCCGGACGTACCGCTATTTTGCGGGCGAGCCGCTCTGGCCGTTTGGATACGGCCTCAGTTACACGACATTCGCGTATAGCGGCCTCACGCTGCCAAGCGCGCCAATCAATGC
>DASPOJ010000029.1:0-69313 GCA_035626055.1 Candidatus Methylomirabilota bacterium
TTTCAAACGCAGGCTGGCCCGAACTGCGCGTTGATGGGAAGCCGTTTTTCGTCCACGCCGCTTCGTTTGACTACTTCCGAATCCCGCGGGACCTCTGGCCACACTGCCTCGATCGCTATCGCGACCTCGGAATCAACACCATCGACTTGCGAATTCCCTGGAACTGGCACGAACCCGCTTCGGGAAACTACGATTTCTCCGGAGCGTCAAATCCGCGCCGAGACCTTCGCGGCCTGCTCCATTTAATCGCCGACCGCGGATTCAAGCTGATCGTCCGTACCGGCCCGGCGATAGGCGACCAGTGGCGCTCGGGCGGATTCCCTGACTGGCTGTTGCCGGATACGCAGTTCGGCATGACGGCGTCGCAGATTGCCGATGGAGACGAACCGCCGCTGGAACAGGAATTGCGCCAGGACGCGGATGCTGCGGCAGCCGCGTGGCTCGCCAATGCAAGCTATTTGGGTGCAGCGCGAAACTGGTTTGCCGCGTTGGGTGCGGAGCTCGCGCCTTACGATTCTCGGCGCAAATACGTAACCACGCCCCCTCTTGAAACAGAGCCACATAAGATCAGCGGCATTCCGGTTCAGCCGAGAGATGAAGGTACGAGCGGACCGCTACTCTTCCTCATCGTCGAAGACTGGCCGAGCTTGGTCTCGGATGCCGATTCAGCGAATCTTCAGCACTATATTGCTCCTTTGCGCGACGCGCTTTTCGCTTCCGGTGTTGACGCTCCCATTTTGATCGAGCCTGCCGACCTGGCTGAATCAGGAATGTCTCCGCTAGCGGCATGGCTGGCCGATTCGACCCTAGAGCATGTCGAGGGAGCATCCGGTAGCTGGTTTCCCATCTCGCAGAGGCAGGGGCATGGGGGGCATCCGGAAGAACGGGGCCCGAGAAGACAAGACGCGGAGTCGATTGCCTTGCTTCTGGGAGCGCTTTCCGAGCAGTCCGGCATGCCGCCGGTTGTTACCAGCTTTCAGGCGAACTCCGGCGTCGCGGGCGAGAATGATCCAGTCGTCAGGATTGCTCCCTCGTCAGTCCTGTTGGATTCGAGGATGCTGCTTGCCGTCGGCGCGCGTGGAATAACGTACTCGCCGTTGCAAAATTCGATCACGCCCGCAGGCTACGAGCCCCCGGCATCGAGCCGCTACTTGAATAGCGATTTGCCTCTTGGCATCGACGGCGATCCGCAGCCTGGCGCCATCGTCGTCGGGCGAAATGGCCAACTGATTGCCGGATGGGGCGAGTGGCTCGCCAGTGCGCACGTTCGGTCAGATTTTGGGATTATAGATCTGCGGGCCGAGGCTTCCGGCCCGGGATGGAAGTTGGCTCGAGAGCGGGCGACAACAATTCTGGAGCAGGTGATTCGAATTGCGGAGCTGGCGGGCTGGAATCCAGAACTGGTTTACCCGGCGTCGCAGACGGTTGACCGGCTCATGCGCGATCCGGCTTTGTTGGCGGTTGTTCCCGACGGCAAGGGAGGGACATTCGAGCTTACAAGCGCGGAACAGGAGAAGTTGATCGAGTACGTCGCGCGCGGCGGGACTTTGATCTTCGCTCCTGATCTGCCTTCCAGCAGCAGCCTTGCCCAGTTGTGGAGCGGTCCCGCGACCCCCGTGGCCGGTCCGAACGAACTGCGAGCGTCGCGTCATGCTTACGGGCGGGGCGCCGTGATTGAATGGAACCAAGATTTTTTCTCCTCGGTGATGCTTGAAGACTCATTGGAAGTTCAAAGCTCGCAGGATGCGACCGCCCAGGCAGCCCAAAGCCTGGCCTCTGTGCTAGTGGACGCCGGCGCGACAGCCACGGCAAAACAGTTAGACAAGATGTCGCCCGTGAGCCCGTTGCTGATTTCCGAGTTGGTGGCGGACGGCCCTTCCGCGGGAGGAGTCTCGCCTGCGGCCAGTTGCAGTACCCGGCCTTTGTGCGCTGCTGCTCTGGTGAGTCTCACAAATCTGGACCCACTCGAGCCCAAGGAGGCTGACCTCGAGTTGCTTGCGCCTCCTCTCCACCCCAGGGCGGAGGTTGGAGGCAGCATCGAGCTTCACGCCACGGTTCCCGCACACGATTCACTGCTGCTGCCGGTTCGGGCTTCTCTTTGCACGACGGCAAAAATGCCCGGAGATTGCCAAGATGAACTCTTGTACGCGGGCGCGGAGTTGCTGGGCGTCGAGGCCGACGGCAATGCGCTGGACTTGACGTTTTACGCACCTGCGCGCGCCACGGTGCTACTGCGACTGGGCAGCCAGCCCGAGCGGATCGAGCTCGACGGGGATGAAGTCGAAGGATCTTGGGTCCCCGGAAATCACGTGCTCACCGTGACTCTTCTGCGCGGCGCAGCTCCGGATTATCTACGGGTACTCAAGCTTTATCTTCGCTACAAACCGCGCGTCGACGAAAAGCTAAACCCGTCCAAGCAGCGGCGCTCGATCTACGAGGCGTCCGTCGTAAATGCAGTGCGTTTTCCGCTGGGCCAAAATGCTTCGCTGGTGACTTCGCCCGCGCTGTTGATCTTGCAAGAAGAAAAGGAGGATTGGCTCGTTCTGCGCACGATCAATCGCGGCCCTTTGGAAGAATCTCTGACGGCCCGGGTGGACGGGCCCGCGCGTGGCTCGACTTACGTGCGCGTGAGTCCCGGAGCGACTGACCTCAGTCGTATCAAACTTGAGCCGACGGGCACTAGCGAGGCCGGGGTTGAAGGTTCCGCGCTGAGCCAAGACGAACTGACATTGCAGAGCAAAGGGGAACGCACAGTGATTCCTCTCGCGTTTGCGGACTTGAGGGAAGGCGGGCCAATCCACTACCAATTTGACTTCGATCGCGACGGGGCGCCCGAATGGACGCTGGAAACAAATGCGTTGCGACTCGTGTTTTGTCCGCGCGACGGCGGAAGGGCCGTCGCGCTGGTCTCAAAAATCTCCGGAGAGAACTTGACGACCGTGACGGGCGCGCTGCGGGATTGGTTCCTGCCAGCTGGCGCAGATCAGCCCAAGGATTTTACTTTCAATCGATCGTACGATGCCGAGTGGACAAGCGCCGACAACCAGCCCGGTTTGCGGATGAGATATCGCGCAGCGGAAGCAGGGCCCGGCGGCGCGACAATTGAGAAAGCCATTTCGCTCGTTTCGCCCGACGCATTTGAGGTGCACTATCGTGTCACTCTCGATTCGGCAGCGGGCGCTCCGCCCGCTGAGGAAATGCAATTCATCACGGCGAGCCGCGTGCCGGCAACGCAGGCGGATCCGGACGGAACCGAAATCTGCTGGTCCGCCTCTCCGGCAGTGCAGGCGGCACAGACTGCGAATCCACCCGCCGAGACGTGCGCTCCTTTCGTTACCGGAGACGGTTCCGATGGGCCGCCACGTGCGCTTCCATCGGATGTGACCCACTTGGAGATTCGCACGCCGGGAAGCGCCAGCCTTCGTTTGGAGTGGACCGCTGGGGAGATGAGCCTGCATATGGAGAACGGAGATGTCCTCCTGCAGTTGGCGTTGCCGCTGGGCTCCGGCACTCCCGCGGAGGCGGTGATGCGTTACACTGTGTTTATGTCCCCTTAGCTGTGGACCGCCTGGAGGACCCCGATTGCCGCATTCGGCATCTGAGTAGACTGAATCCCATGAGCGCGTACAGAACACGGTTTGCTGCACTGATGGTGGTCCTGCTGTGGGCGGCTTTGCCGCCTGTTTCGACGGCGCAACAGCAGAACGGACCTGTGGCGGCTCCTTCGACCGGCGACATCGTGCGCATTCCTAACAGTCCGGCCCCGGAGGCGCCTCCGATTCCCCCGGAGGAAATCATTCAGCGGTTTGCGGCGCACGAGGATGAATACGCGAAGGCCCGGGATTCCTTCAGCTATCATAAGAAACTGCTATTAGAAGAGATCGGAGAGGACGGCAAGCCTGCCTATCAGGCCGAAGTGGATACTGTGCCTCAAGTGGGTTCCGACGGCACTCGATACGAGCACCTTGTCGATAAACCGAAATCGACGCTCAAGATTTTGCGCCTTACGCCTGAAGATCTTCAGACCTTCGCTTCGCTCGCCGCGTTTCCGTTGACGACGGATCAGTTACCGAATTACACGATCAAGTACCAAGGAAAGCAACCTCTCGACGAGTTGCAAACCTACATCTTTTCGGTGGAACCGAAGCGACTCGATCGCCGGCGTCCCTATTTTTCTGGAGTGGTCTGGGTGGACGATCATGATTTGGCAATTGTGAAGACCTACGGCCGGTGGGTGACGGAATTGGGAGACGTCACTTCCCCGGAACTCCCATTCAATACGTTCGAGACCTACCGCCAGCCCGTGGGTGACAACTGGTTTCCCGCGTATTTTAGAGCAGACAGCCAGGTCACTTTGAAGGATGTAACCGTCCCGATTCGCCTGGTGATTTTCTGGACGGATTACACTCCTTTTTCGGCGGTGAAAACGACCGCTCCTGTCGCCACACCCTCCGCAGGGCCGCCGGCTCCTCCCCGTTGATCGGCGACGCTGGCCGGAATCGTGTTACTGGTTCAGTGTTGAGAGCAGTCGCGGAAGGTCGGCGACCGAATCAATCATTGCGTCCGGACGCGTCGCGCGGAGCCGCACAGGCACAGGCGATGTCCCCACCACACCTACCGAAGCGACGCCGGCGCGCCGGGCCATTTCGATATCCTCCGGCGCATCCCCGATGTAGACGCACTCATCGGCTGCAAGACGCATTCGCAGGAGCGCAAGGCCCAATAGGGCCGGATGAGGTTTCCGGCGTGTCGCGTCTTCGCTGAAGACACGCGCAGCAAAGCAACCGCCAACGCCGAGTTTCCGCAGTTGCTTCCGGACACGTTCGCGACTACCGCTCGTCACCAGCCCCAGGGCGTATTTCCGGCCCAGAGTGGAGAGCACGCCTCGCGCGCCCGGGAACAATCGCGCATCGTCGTAGCGATAGTAGCGGCGCCAGAGACGGTCAGCCTCGTCCCATCGGAACCGCGGGATTCGCGCGGCGCGATAGACGTTATACCAGTTGGGGGAATAGCACTTCTTGAGTTCCTTGAGTCCCCAGGCGATGCCCAGTACATGAAACATTTCCAAATAGGCATGCGCGTCCGCTCGATAAGAATCCAGAAGCGTGCCGTCCCAATCCAGCAACACGCCTCTCAGGCGGAGGGTCCGTGGAAGCATCCTAGCACTATGGTCGTGCCACGTGCGGAGGAAGCGGCCGGCCCTCCTGGCACGACGATTCGCCGCAAATAGCTGGGCAAATCACAAGGGATGGCAACGCTGCGGGACAGGGTCGTCGCGTTGAAAGCTGATGTCGTCAAACATGGCGGCGAGCCCGTGCATGCCCTTGATCCTAGCGTGGCCCATGCGGACGATGTGGGCCTCGGTCACCATGCGCACGCTGCCTCGGCGAGATTGCCGCTCGACCAAGGCAACTTCGAGATTGATCGGAGTCCCCGGCTCAAGAGGAACCGGACAGAGAAAATAGACACCGCTTGAACTGATGTTTTGCGTGTGCAACTGCAGGTGCCTCTCCGGGCGCTGGCCAGCGATCCGCGTCAGACGAAGCCCCAGGCGCATTCTTGCGCGCGCATAGTTTCGCCGCTCGTTGGGCACTTGCACCGTATGCGTGGGAACGCGGCGGATACCGCGAGGGCGAGCACGTTCCACCCACTGAGGCGCTTCGGGCCAGCCGGTCACAGCGGCAGCGTAGATCCCGCCAGCCGAAGCGTGTTTACCTTCAGTAGATTCCTTTGGGATGCGAGCAGCGCGCATACTTCTCCCTCTTTCCACGTTCCAGGCGCCGCTCGCAGACACTATCTACTTCGCTGCCGCACGCGTCAAAGGAATCAAACCTCGCAGTGTCTTATGAACTACCTCACGGTTCAGCCGGATTGGCCGCCGCTGCGCGGAGGGCCATTCGGATTTGAGCGCTAGAATCGGATAGAATTTCAAACGGAAGTGTCCCAATCTGGCCGCTGTGAGGCTGAACTCAAGGATGAATTCGCGGGTCAAGTTCAGGCAGACATCGGGGCGCGACTCCCAGAAATGTTGGAATGCGATTCAGCGCCGGGATGCCGCCCTCGACGGAGCGTTCGTGTACGCGGTCCGCTCGACGGGCATCTATTGCAGGCCATCGTGCCCCTCGCGCAGGCCGCGACGCGCGCAGGTGCTTTTCTTTCGCGGTCCGGACGCGGCAGAGTGCGCCGGGTATCGCGAATGCCGCCGTTGCAAGCCGCGAAATTTCTCTGGGGCCGCCCGGGACCCCGCGACGGCAACCGTGGCTCGTGCATGCCGGCAAATCGAAGAGAACGGCGAAGAAGCACTTCGCTTGGGCGTTCTCGCAAGAAATGCAGACTTGAGTTCGCACCAACTAAGCCGGGCATTCCGCCGCGTGATCGGCCTCACGCCGCGGCAATACGCGGATGCTGTACGCTTGGGCCGCTTGAAGCGGCGCTTGCAAAAGGGAGACGACGTGACCACAGCACTGTATGAAGCAGGGTACGGCTCCGCGAGCCGTCTTTACGAACGTTCCGATGCGCAACTTGGAATGACGCCCGCCACATATCGCAAAGGGGGGCGAGGAATGCAACTCACGTTCTCAGTAGCCCATTGCGCGCTCGGACGCGTCCTGGTGGCTGAAACCGCAAAGGGAATCTCCGCCATCTATTTGGGGGACTCTGCTACCTCGCTTGAGCGCGAATTACGGAGGGAGTACCCACGAGCCGAGATTTCACGCCGCTCGGGACATCACTCGGAATGGGTGAGCGCCGTGGTGCGCCATTTGGCCGGCCGGCAACCTCATCTCGATTTGCCGACGGATGTACAAGCGACGGCCTTCCAACGCCGGGTGTGGGAGGCTCTTCGAAAGATTCCTTATGGCGCGACCCGCACCTACGGGCAGGTCGCCCACTCGCTGGGTCTCGCGCGGGGGATGCGGGCGGTTGCGCGAGCGTGCGCCACGAATCCCGTCTCCATTGTCGTTCCCTGCCATCGGGTGATACGCAAGGACGGCGGGTTGGGAGGTTATCGCTGGGGGTTGGAGCGAAAGGAAGCGCTCATCGAACATGAGCGGCGGCAACTGGGACAGAGCACCCCTGGAGCGGCTCGGAAATAGAGGAGAGCGGGAACGGATGCGTTCCGCAAGCGGACTCAGGTTTGCGGCTTGACTCGCGTCGCTCCCTTGGGCCAGTTCGGCTTGAATCGTTCATCGGGGAGCCTTACGTTGCGAACGACATTGGTGTAACGAATGATGAAGTAATCGCCGGAACCCGTCTCGAGGAATTTTTGTTGCGCGGGCAGCCAGGTGGCTTCGTCCAGCCAGATTTGAATCGTGGACACTTGCTTGCGCACCTGCTCGTCCTTCGGCGCAAGCTCCAGCAAAATCACTTTACGATTGTCCAGCGCCTCTTCGTCCTGCAGAGTGATGACGTAGTTCTTCCGGAGTGACGCACCCGGAGTTCCGAACCCGAGCAGCAGGAACTGGTCGACCATAGCCTTGTTCTTGCCAAGGTCATATTCCTCGACCCGGTTGATTTTGGGATTGAAGAGGTAGAGATTCGCGCCGTCGCGCAAGATGGTACGCGGGTCCGGCTGCGTGAATTCAATGCGCATCTTGTCGTCGTGCCGGACGAGAATCTGGCCGCTTTCGGTGGAACGATCATCCACCACGACCGTCACTTTCGTGTACTCGATGTCCGCGGTCAGACTCCTGAAATTCTTGGCTTCGTTGTCGAGTTGACGCAGGACCGTCTCCACCGTCCAAGGGATTTGCTGTCCGGCCCGCACGGGAATCGAGGCGAGACAATCCGCCAGGAACGTCAGGGCGGCGAGCGCTGCGATGCATCTTGGCCAAAATCCGAGCAACGAACTCTCTCCAGAATGTGTGGAAGCGCGAGGAGGGCATCCTACCACATCCCGTTAGATGTGATGGGGAGTGAAGCAGTTACATGGTGCGGAACAGAAAAGGGAACTTAGGGCTTAATGGTAACGTCGTAAGAAGCGACCGTGCCATTGTCGCCGCGAATCGGTTCGATCCTAAGAATTTGGAACCCGCCGCGCTTCAACGAGTCCACATTCTTGCGCATTGCGTCGTGCAGATCGTGCTCGAGTTCCGGAGTTCGAATCGGCGAGGCCAGGAGTCGCGCATCCACTCGATAGGTTTGCGTCGCTTCCGACGAGTCGGCGCTCTTCAGGAGCACGAGGGATTGCGCGGCGGGCGGACCGACCGCGGACTGGTCATGGAACCACGAGCGCGGCGAGAGAAGCACGAATACAACGATGGCAATCACCGCGACGTCGTACGGCCAAGTCCCGCGTTCATACGACCAGAAGACCGTACGAACGAGAATGCGCCAAAGCCTACGCATGGTCTCACTCGGAAAGTTCACCGTCCACAATGGCGCCGTCGCGCATGTGAATGACGCGGTCGGCATACGCGGCAGCCTCTGGATTGTGCGTGATCATGATGATGGTTTGGCCGAAGTCCTTGTTGAGCTGCCGCAGCATGGTGAGCACGGTCTCGGAATTCTTGCTGTCGAGATTTCCCGTGGGCTCGTCCGCGAGGATGAGCTTCGGCTCGTTAATAATGGCGCGCGCAATCGCCACGCGCTGTTGTTCGCCGCCCGACAATTCGGACGGCCGATGGTGCAACCGGTCGGTCAAGCCCAGCATGCGGGTCACAACCTCGAAACGATGCGGATCGAAACCGTCGCCGTGAATATGTTGCGCGATGGCAATGTTGCCATACGCGTCGAGGGTAGGAAGCAAGTTGAACCGTTGGAAAACGAATCCGATTTTATGGCGGCGGAGCTTGGTTCGTTGGGCATCGCCCATGGTAACGAGGTCGTTCCCGTCAATCAGGACGCGCCCCTTCGTGGCCCGTGCCAGTCCGCCGAGGATGTAAAGCAGCGACGACTTCCCGCACCCGGACGGCCCCATCACGGCAACCGATTCACTGGGCAGCACCTGAAACGCAAGTCCCCGGAGCGCGGTGACTTCGAGTTTGCCGCTGCGATAAACTTTCCAAAGATTCTCGACTGAGAGTATCGGCTCCACGAATGGATCCCTTGCTGGCAGCTCACCTCGGCAGGCGAAGCTATTCTAGCCGCGAACGCTGATTCTGCCTAGCATGGATCTCCGAGAGGGCGCCGCCGAGTCTCTCGCGCGCCTTCTGGTGAATGCCCGAACGCGAATCACACACGGCCGGCGGCGCAGGAGCCGTGGAATCTTCAGCACAATTCTCAAACTCCCCGAGCTGAGGCGATCCCGCCGCGCGCTGGCCCCGCTACGATTCAGCTCCCTATTGTCCCGGAGGATTCTTCGGGGGAGTCTGCGGAGCCGGGCGCGGAGTGGCTGACGCCGGCTTCACGGGGTACGCTTGATCGTAGAGCTGCACGATCTGGGCCGTGATGTCCACTTGGTTGGCCCCGTAAATCACCAGGTTGCTCTGCGAAGTGTCCAGCACGACAGCGAATCCGTTCTCGCGGGCGTACCGATCAATGACGTCGAGCATCTTGCGGCCGATGCGATTCAAGACGTCGTCCTGAGCCGCTTGCAGTTCCTCCTGGAGATCGTCCTGGCTGCGCTGGATCTTGTGGGTCAGCAATTCGGCCTGCCGTTGCAGCCTGGCTTTTTCTTCGTCGCTCAGCGTGCGGTCACCCGTGGACAGGCGGGTCTGAATCTCATCGTACTGCTTCTGCATGTTCTGCATCTCGGTCTGCTTGGGGGCGAACTGCGACTGCAATTCGGCAGAAGCTTCTTTTCCTTCCGCAGTCCCAATGATTGCATTCCGGACGCTGATCGTGGCGATCTTGGTGGGGGCAGCTGCAGCGGCGCTGCCACCCTGGGCCCATGCCATAGCCGCGGGCACCAAGAGGGCCGCCACAGCCGCCAGCAGGCATTTGCACATAGAATTAACTTTCATTCCCACTCCTTGTCATGTCCCTGTAAGTTTTACAAATGGCGCATTATAGTGGCCCATTTTTGCGGGCGTCAATCGAAATAAAGCGCCCTAGCGATCCGCCCTCACCCGGCACCCAACGCGGGGCAAGCTCCGTCTCTTTCGTTGCGTCCCCGCGAAGGGGCGGAAGCGCACGCCTCTAGCGCGGCAGCGGAACGATCAACAGCCGGTTGTTGGTCGTGTCGGCCACGACGGCCAGGTTCGCCAGTGGGTGAACGTCTACGGAGAACGTCGGAAGCAGTTCTTGCGACGAGGTCGTCTGAGGCGAAACGAACTGACACGTGGGCGTGATCGCGCGATTGCATGGCATCCCAAACAGATCAATCACGCCGCGGATCCGGCGGTCGAGAAAGTCCACCACCGTCATTGTGCCGCTCGTCGTATTTGCAGTCACCAAGGTGCTGCTCAGGGAATTGTAGGCAATCCCCGTCGGATTGATCCCAACCTTCACCGGCGTGGACTGTTGTGTGAGCACGGTAAGGGCGAAAAACTGGTTGCTCTGGCTCGAACTTACTAGGAACTCATCTTCCGAAGGGTCGTACACGACGTTCGTGGGCCCCTCCATTCCTGAAACCGTAGCCGTAAGACTCGGCCCCGTCTCGTCCACGATGGAGACATCGTTTCCTTCGGCGTTGGCCGAGGCAACCAGGTTATCCAGCGGGTCTATGGCCACTGAAACAGGGTACTCCCCGACGGCCTCAGAGGCTACCGTTCCCGGCGTGACGGCGTTGAAGATATTAATGGAACCAGCGAGACTGCATGCCACTGCGACCTCTTGCGTGTTCTGGTCCACCGCGACACCAACAGGTCCCGCACCCGTGCCCTCCGTCTGCGTGACAGAATCGGCCAGCGTGTCGACGATCGAAACGTTGCTGCTTCCCTCGTTCGCCACTGCGGCGAGATGCAGGTTCGGCATGACCGCAACGCCGGTCGGGAAGGTTCCCACGGCAACGGTTTGCCCGGTGCCCGTCGAGAGATTGACGATGGCCAGTGTGTTACAACCGCTCAGCGACGCCACAACCAGATTATTCTGCTGGTCCAGCGCCACCCCCGCCGGCGCGGGCTGCGCGCAATTCGGCCCGGTGACGTCCACGGTTTCGAGCACGGTGAAATCTTCCGCGTTGGACACGGCCGGGGGGGAACCCTGATTGAACACGTCGAGCGCGAGAATGTGCGGAGTCGAAATCATGGAAGCCGGCACATTCACTGTCATCTCGCGGCCGTTCGGGGATACGGAGAGCGTTTGCAACGGGATGCCGTCCATTCGTGCAACGGAGCCCGAAACGAAGCCCTGGCCCACAATTGTCAAGGTTTGATCGGTCGCGACCGCCGGCGCTGTCAGACTGGCACTAATGGAGTAGGCGCGGGGGCTAATGTCCGTAATCTGGAGGGGGCGTAGCGCGCCCAGCGAGAAGACTGTAGCGGTGCCATCCGTCTGATTGATGACAATGGCTTCATTTGTCCCCGGATCGATGTCTGCAGCGATCGGTGATTGTCCAGTTGGCAGCGCGCTGGGAAGCGGCACTTGCGATGGGATGGTCGGGTCGACGAGTACCGCAGTTCCCTGAGTGGAATTCAACACAAGCGCTGTGTCGGTCAAAGGGTTAAACGCAGCCGCCGAGGCCCCCAGCGGAAGGCCCACTGCACTCGATGTCTGGTCGAGCAAATTGAGGATGTAGACGGAAGCCGCAGAACTGAGCGGATCGGTCAGTACGGCATCTTGCGTTTCGGTGTTGATGGCGACGCCAGTGACGCTCACGGATACGCTCATCGTCGCGACAGGGCTTGAATAGTTGTCGTAACTGTTGGAGGTTGCGGTTGTGCCGGTACACGACGAGACACTCGTCGCGTTCGGAGGGCAGCCACACACCAGGAAACCGCTCGCCGGTGGGTTCTGTATGCAACCCATATCGGGCGGCGTGGTCGTCCCGGACTGCGTAAACGTGTAGCTGTTTGCCGAGGGCACCGAAGTGACCGTGAAGATTCCGTTGAGGATGTTGGCCGCCGTGTCGGTCGTGTCCGGGATTCCAGTGATCAGCACCGCTTGATTCACATGGAGCGCCGTCGGCGTGCTCGGCAGCCCAGGATTGAAGGAACCGCCGGCGGAAGTTGTGATCGTTACGGTGCCGGATTTTCGGGAAACCGCCGTGATGATGTCTTGGGTTTTCTGGCCCAAATTCGCGATGGTCAACGACCCGAGCCCGCCTGGCGTAATCACGGCCCAATTCAGGCGGGGCTCAATCGCGACGCTCGCGTTCGGTCCCGTGGCGACTGTAACAATCCCCGTGATTGCCGGAAATGGCGGCGGAGAGTTCGGACAGGCCGTTTGCGTCAGGCAAATAATCCCTGCGGCATTGGTGGATGCATAGACCACAATTCCCTGGCCGGTCACAGAGTTGATGCCGATGGAGATTGGACGTAGCACAGTGCCTTGGTTGTTGAGAGCCGGGATGATCGCCGTGACCTTGCGCTGACTCAGATCGATGACCGAGATGGTGTCCGACGTGCCGTTGGCGACCAGCGCCACATTCAGCAGATAGTCCACCGCGACGCTGACCGGCCCAGTCTTGGGGCTATTGGCATCCGCTGCTCCACACGGCCCGGTATCCCCCACCGTTTCTGTGCAGAGAGAGGGCAAAACGACCGCGGGCGGATTCTGGGTCATGTCGATCAAAGTAACGTCATTCGACCCTTGGTTTGCGACGACCGCGATTCCCGTGGCGTGATTGATCGCAACGGCGGAAGGCTGCGTCCCAAGAGTGAGCGTCGCTGGCACCCCAACGGAGGATTGCGTCGCCGCGGGCGGACCGTACGCGGGCCGCACGGCCAGGTTCGTGGAGGCTACCAATTGTGGCTGCGCCGTGTTCCGCAGCGTGACAGGATAGAGCCCAGGCGTCGAAAAATCGGACTCATTCAGCGAACCGCCAATCGTTACTCCAAGCTGCCTCGTGCTGCTGGTAATCGAAGCTACCCGCGGCTGGTTGTTGTACAGTGCAGTTACCGTGGGATTCGTCGCGGTCCCGAAATACCCGCCATTGATGTTGAAATTCAACGCGGAGGTACCGCCTTGGGGAGTGCTGTCGGGCGTGGGACCGACAATCGCCGGTCGCACCGGCGTGACGACGACTTGGCACTGCGACAACGTCGGGCAAGTCTGCGGGATGCCGCCCTGGCGTTCGACAGAGATGGACAATGCGTAGGTCGTGTTCGGGGGACTCGGCTGGTTCGACAGCATGAAATCCGGGAGCCGCACTTGCATGCTGGTGAATTCGCTAGTCACCGTGGAGCTGTTCCCAAGAGCGCTCACAGCGGAATTGGGCAGGGTGAAGCATCCTGTCGTAACGTTGGCATTTCCCTCCGTACAAGGCGTGCTAACGACCACGCCGTTAACCAGCACGCTCGTCGTTGAGATGAAATGCGTGCCGGTCAAGTAGATGTCTTGAAACAGGCCACCCTGTGGAGCCGAAGACGGGCTGACCGAACTGACCGTGGGGTCCACCGCGGCGATCACCTCGACGCCAGCGATTCCCGTCACAGTCGGATCCGCCACGGAGGTCGCCACCACAATTATGGAATTCGTCGGAACCGAGCCCGGCGCCGTATACAGGCCGGTCGTAGAAGCAATTGACCCCAAAGTGCCGGTCGTAGTGCATGAAGCCGCTGTGGTAGCGGTGGCAGAAGTGAACACCGAACATACCTCCCACGTGACCGAAGTGCATTTAGCCACGGTCAGGTTGAGGGCGGCGCATCCGGCGGTCGTAGTCCCGGTCACGACGGCTGTAAAGGGGAAGGTTTCATTTGAGCCGAGGGTGACGGTGCTGGGACTGACCGTAACCCCAATCCCGGAAGCGATGGTCACGGTGGCGTTCGCAGTGGCTGCGGAATTCGCCGCCGCGGTCGCCGTGACCGTAACGCTGTTGGGGCTGGGTATCAGGGCTGGGGCCGTATAAAGACCAGTCGTGTCGACCGTGCCGACAATCGCATTGCCGCTGGCCGTACTTGCAGTCGCGGCCGTGCAACTGGATTTTCCATTGGTCGTGACGACTACACACCAGTTCACCGCCGTATTGGTGGAGCCCGTGACGGTTCCCGTGAACTGTTCCTGATGGGCGATGAGGACCGTGGCGGTGGTCGGACTGATCGTGATCGAGACGGTCGTCTGAGAGCTACAGCCCATCGTGACCGCCATGCACGTGAGCGCGAGTACAAGCCAGAGCTTCCGCGACTTCATTCCTACTCCTCCAAGTTCGAATACGAGACGTTCACCCCTGTGTTTCGCTCGTCGTCTACATTCGGCAAGTGCATTGCGTTAAAACGTCCGGCTGACCGTCAGCCGGAGAACTTTCAAGGGATCGTAGAACTCCGTCAGCTGCCGATTCGTTCCCAATGTCGTCAGTGGGCACGTAGGGCAAGTAAACTGGCTTTGGTAAACATAAGGAGGCAGGCTGGCAGCAATGTTCGCCAGCGGGCCTACGCTAAATAGTGTTTCGGGCGCGGTAACGGCCAGCGCTTCCCGATCCCAGTTATACGACCAATAAATCCGGACCGGGGCGTGCACAATGGGCAGATTCGCGACAATCTCAATTCCGGAAGAGGCGCGAAGCTTGAAATTTGTTCCGGACTGGATCGCAAGCGATTTGCTTAACTGCAAAGGTGACAAGTTCTCGAGCTGCGACAGCCCCAGGGTCTGCAATTGTCCGATTGTAGCGGCGCCCTGGGAGAAGTTGGTCTGAATGTTTTGCATCCCGACCGAGCTCAGTGCCAATTGGTTTGGCAGCAATGCGCCAGACGCCCCGACGTCCGTGAAAAACGACAAGCCGACATAGGAACCAACAATGGGGATTCTGTACTCAAAATTGCCTAACGCTTCAGTATCGCCCCCTGGGAACGCGATTTGGTAGGACAAAATTGGGATCGCCGGAGATGTCACCTCAATGGGTGCCCCCGTGGAACTCAGCACGCGCGGATCATAGTACTGCACAGTAGTGCTTGAAAGCACAGGAATGAAGACCACCGGCGAGACCGTGCGTACGTCGAAGCCGCGCAGGGTGTCCTCGCCGCCCAGGTAGAACCGGTCGTACGGCGGCACCTCGAGTCCCCCATATCCCGTCGTGAACGCCCCCAAGACTCGCATCGCAATCACGTTGCGCTTGTGATAGTTGGGGCGGAAGTAGGACGTGGAGACGGTCGCGGTCAGGGCCTTTACGTTTCCACCCAGCGGGCCGCCTTCGAAGCTTCCTTGAACGTAGAAACTCTTCCCACGCGTCGGATTGTAGGGATTGTCCACCGTGTTATAGCTCAGCGAGGGCGCAATCCGGCTGGAATGAATGCCGGAGAGAGCGGAGGGCCCGGCAAGCTGCTGAAACTGCAGCGCGTCGAAAAGGACGGTGGATGCCGTGCTGAACGATTGAATGCTCGTGGCTGTGAAACCATAGGTCAACCCGAGCCGCGTAAACGAAAACTTCTTGATCGGGTAGCTGGCGAAGATTGTGAACCCCGCGCTGTTCTGGTTGTAATTCTGTGCGATGTCCGGACTCAGTTGGACCTTTTGGCCCAGCAGGAGCGAAGTTTCGCGCGATTGGTCGAAATTGTAGCGGCTATCGGTGATGGTGAAGCCCGTCGAGATCGGCCGGTCAAAAAGGTAGGGCTCGGTGAAGCCGAACATCAATTCCCGCTGGATCGTTCCGATCTGCGCGGTGAAGCTCAAGGTCTCGCC
Source organism: Candidatus Methylomirabilota bacterium (assembly GCA_035626055.1). Taxonomy (GTDB): domain Bacteria; phylum Acidobacteriota; class Terriglobia; order Acidiferrales; family UBA7541; genus DASPOJ01. The sequence continues at coordinate 15,655 of DASPOJ010000029.1, forward strand.
CAGCCCGAGAAAATTATTGGTCTGGTAGGTCAGGCCAAGGAACCCCCCCGCGATCCCGCTGACGCCCCCGGTCAGGCTGATAGACTGTTTCCCCTTCTCTTTGACCTTCAACGTGATATCCACAGTACTGTTCTTGACGTTTTGCTTGACCTCGGCGTTTTCGGGCTTGATCGGCTCGAAGTAGTTCAATTGATTGAGCCGCAGGATGCTAATTTCCCAGAGGTGGTTGTTGTAGAGGTCCCCCTCGTTGAGCAATAACTCGCGCCGGATGACCTTGTCCCGCGTTGTCGTGTTCCCCAAGAATTCGATTCGGCGAACGGAGAACTGTTTCCCCTCGTCAAAATCGAGTGTCAGATCAATGGTCTTCGCCGACTCATTGATTTCCTCCGAAGGAATGGCGGTGAAATTGATGAACCCGTATTGCCCGTAGAACTTGGTGTAGTTTTGCACCGCAGTGCGCACTTTGCCCACACTGAAGATGTCGCCGGCGTGAAGAGGGAATATGCTTTCTAAGAATGCACGTTTTATGGTCAGCCCCTTATCGGGGTCCGCGCTGCGAATGACGAGCTTTCCCATCCGGTACTTGTCGCCTTCTTCGATCCCGATCGTAATGTTGGTCGCCTTGCCGTGCTCTCTTCCGACAATTGGCCAAGGACCCGGAACACCGCGGCGGTCCACTTCGACGGTCTGTACGATGGGGTCCTTCACCACGACCTTGAAGAAGCCATTGTCCTGGTAGAGGTTGCGGATGCCCACTTCGAGATCCTCGTCCAGTTTGTCCCGATCAAAAGTCTTGGACATGACTGGGATGAACGTGAAGTAAAGCGGGATTCCATAGGGGCGGGAGCGTTTCATGGCGCGAATAATTTTGTCGTGGGAGAAAGCCTGATTCCCCTGAATGGTAATCTTGCCGATTTTCACCTTTGGCCCTTCGTCTACGACGAAGACAAGTTTGACTGCATTTGTCGCGGCGATCTTTTCGTAGGTCGGCTTCACGGTCGCGAACTGGTGGCCGTGGGCGGCGAGCAATTCTTGTATCACGACCTGGGCCTTCTTGACTTTCGTCGGATCAAACTGGGCTTCGACGGAGAGCCCGACCTTTGCATCCTTGAACGCGTCCAAGACGTCGGACTCGGAGACCGATTTCAGCCCCTTGTATTCGATCCGGCGGACGATCGGCCGCTCGGAGAGATAAAAGACTATGATCTTCCCGTTCGGATGGTCGGGGCTGTCCTGCACTTCCAGGCGAATGTCTTCGAAATAGCCGGTGTTCCACAGCGCTCGGAAATCCCGTTCCAGGCTTTCCGGTTTGTAGGGATCCCCATCACGCGTGAAAATCCGCGCTCGCAGCGTCTCGCTACGAATCCGGCGGTTGCCTTCGAAGTCGATGCGCTCGACATAGAACGGGTTTGGCGTTCCCTGCGCGTCCTGAGGAGGGATGGGACGTGCAGTTGCAGTTCCAATTCCCGCCAGATACACGAGGAACGTCCACTCCAAAATCCGAAGGCAGAAATGTTTACTTGCGGCCGCGCGACTCCTCAAGGCCGCGTCCCCCCAAGACAAAATGGCCTGCTCCCTGCCGGCCCCCGGAGGCCCGGCCTGTGCGCGTTGGATTCGTCAGTGGGTGACCGGGGTTGCTTCCACCACGGGACGGAAGCCCAGCCCTTCGCCCGAGACATAGACTTCCAATGTTGCCGGGCGTTGCAGGCCCCCCTGGATCAGGGCTTCCGACAACGGGTCTTCGACATACTTCTGCAGCGCCCGGCGGAGCGGGCGCGCGCCGTAACTGCGATCCCCGCACGTCTTTTCAAGGATCCACTGCCGCGCTTCGGGCGTCAGGACGATCTGCACCTGGCGGTGGATCAGCGTGTCGTTGATCTGGCCGGCGAGCAAATCGATGATGCGCAAGAGATCGTCATCGGCCAGCGGGTTAAACAGAATAATTTCATCGAGCCGGTTCAAGAATTCCGGGTTGAAGACGCGCTTGACCTCGCCCAGAACCATTTCTTCCATACTCTTCGCACCTGCCTCGTCAGCACTGGATTGGAAGCCGAGCGTCTGGCGCTTCTGCAAATGGCGCGCCCCAAGGTTCGAAGTCATGATCAAAATCGTATTGCGAAAATCTACGGTATTCCCCAGTCCGTCAGTGAGCTGCCCGTCTTCGAAGACTTGGAGAAGGATATTGTACACATCCGAATGCGCCTTCTCGATTTCGTCGAGTAAGATCACCGAATAGGGCGTGCGCCGCACCCGCTCTGTCAATTGGCCGCCTTCTTCATAGCCGACGTAGCCCGGAGGCGCGCCGATCAACTTCGAAACGGAATGTTTTTCCATGTATTCGGACATGTCGAAGCGGATCAACGATTTCTCGCTGCCGAACAGAAATTCCGCCAGTCGCCGCGCGACTTCCGTCTTCCCGACGCCGGTCGGCCCCAGGAACAGGAAGCAGCCGACCGGTCGGCCCGGCGCCTTCAAGCCCGCGCGGCTGCGGCGAATGGCGCGGGCAAGGGCCGTGATGGCCCTAGCCTGGCTGATGACGCGCTTGTGCAATTCCTGCTCGATCCGCAGCAGTTTTTGCTGCTCGTCTTCCTTGATGGAAGTGACTGCGATTCCGGTCCAGCGCGCAACCACTTCTTCGATGTCCTCGCGGGTCACCACGCCCGTCGTGGAATCGTCCAACTTCAATTTCTCGCGCACCTGGCGGAGGTTTTCTTTCTCCTTGCGCTCTTCTTCCGAGTAAAAGCGCGCTTTCTCAAATTCATGGTTCGCGATCGCCGTTTCCATGCGGTGCGTGATGAACTTCACGCGCTTCTGCACCTCGGCCACTTCGTCCGGAAGCGTCGCCTGACGCAACTTGACGCGGGCGCCAGCCTCGTCAATCAGGTCCACGGCCTTGTCGGGGAGGAATCGATCGGGGATGTAACGGCTGGAGAGGTAGACGGCGTTCTGGATCGCCTCGTCGGTGTAAGAGACCGCGTGGAATTTTTCGTAACGCTCGCGCACGCCTTGGAGAACCCGGATCGCTTCCTCCTCGTTGGGAGCGGCAACCTTCACGGATTGGAAACGCCGTTCGAGAGAGCGGTCCTTCTCGACAGACTTGCGATATTCGCCCGGAGTCGTAGCCCCGATGCACTGAATTTCGCCGCGCGAAAGCGCGGGCTTCAATATATTCGCGGCATCGAGGGAACCCTCGGCTGAGCCTGCGCCGACCAAGGTGTGCAGCTCGTCGATGAACAGGACCGAGTTCTGGTTCTCCATCAATTCCTTCATGATTGTTTTCAGCCGCTCTTCAAATTGGCCGCGGTACTTCGTGCCCGCCACGATGAGCGAAAGATCGAGGGAAAGAATCCGTTTATCGGCGAGGAACGGCGGCACGTCGCCGTCGGAGATGCGCTGGGCCAGGCCTTCGACGATGGCCGTCTTTCCGACGCCGGGTTCTCCGATCAATACGGGATTGTTCTTCGTGCGGCGGCAAAGGATTTGAATGACTCGCTCGACTTCCCGTTCGCGGCCCACCAGCGGATCCAATTGCCCTTCCAGAGCCGCCTGCGTCAGATCGCGGCTGAATTCCGACAGCAGGGAGGTTTCCTTCGGCCGGTTCAACGGAACCTTTTCGCCGGCCGAACGCGCCAACTCCTCCCGCAGCGCGGAAAGCCGCAACCCGCGTTCCTGTAGGATCTCCGCACCGAAGCACTTTTCCTCCCGCAAAATTCCGAGGAGCAAGTGCTCCGTGCCAACGTGCTTGTGGCCGAGTCGCTCGGCCTCTTCGGTCGCATAATTGAGGATGCGCTTTGATTCCTGGCTCAGCGGCACTTCGACGGAGGTGGAGATCCGCTCGCGAATCGTGATGCGCGATTCAATTTCTTTCCGGATGGATTCGATCGAGCCGTGTGTTCGCAGAAACCGATTGGCCAGAGCTTTATCCTCGCGCATGAGGCCCAGCAGCAGATGCTCGGTCTCAATGTACGGGCTGCCGTACTGGCTGGCCTCATAGCGCGCGAAGAAGATTACTCGTCGTGCCTTCTCAGTGTAGCGTTCGAACACGGTTCGCTCGTTTCTCCCCTCAGCCAACTTTCCCAGGGTAGTTGGTGGTTTCGGAAACCTGGCGCAGCACCCCATGCTCCAGCCCGAGCACGCGATCCGCGCGCCGGGCCAGCGTGAAATTGTGCGTTGCCAATATGGAGGTCAGACGATGCATCCGGTGCAGTCGCTGCATCAACTCAAAAACCCCGCTGGCATTTCGCTCGTCCAGATTCCCGGTGGGCTCATCGGCCAGTAAGACGGCCGGACCATGTGCGAGCGCGCGGGCGATGGCCACTCTCTGCTGCTCGCCACCGGATAGCTCCCCGGCGCGTTGATCCGCCCGCTCTGCCAGTCCGACTTCTTCGAGCCACTGCCGGGCTGTGGCGACTGCATCACCGTAAGCCCGCCCCCTTATCAACAGTGGCATGGCGACATTTTCCGAGGCTGAAAAATCGGCCAGCAGATGATGCCGCTGCCAGACGAAGCCGATCGCGGTGTTGCGATACTGCGCCAGCTCGTCTTCGCGAAACGATTCGAGCGCTTTCGATTCGAAGTATACTGTACCGCTTGTTGGCGTGTCTAGCGCAGCCAGCAGATGCAACAACGTGCTTTTCCCCGCTCCGGAAGGTCCCACGATCGCCACCATCTCGCCGCTGGCGACCGAAAGATTTGCGCCATCGAGAACGGTCACGACTTGTCCGCCCAACCCGTAAGACTTGCGCAACTCGCGCGCCTCGATGACGGCCCCACCTACTGCCGCCGGCAGCTCGCCGCCGAAAAGCTCATTCGCTTCAGTGGCACGCTTCGTCGTCGTTGCGGATGTCTGCGTCATTCGAGTCAGTTCCCGGAACTCGTTCGGTCAGATTCCCGTTCCTGCCTAAATAGACTAGATGCACTTTCACGCTCGCTTGCGGCCCTCCACAGATTGCCCAAGCGCAACGTTTCCAGAGTATGGGCAGAACCTTTCTCTTTAACGCCCACTCCCTTGCCAAAAGCAGTCCAGCCCCAAGATGAAACACCACACCCTAGGGGCATAATTCCTTGATAAGAAAGCAATTGTAGCATAGCCAGGATGCCCCATTTGGCGGCTCGCTCCCCTCTAGGCCAAGTCCGCCGCCCGCCACATATAATCGTGCAAGCGCCGCGCCAAACCCGGCCCTTTCGCCCCTTATTCGTAGCGCAAAATTTCGACTGGAAGAAGTCGTGCGGCAGCACGCGCCGGGATGGCCGTGGATGCAAGACTGATCAGAAGCGCCGCAGCAGCGATCCAGATCGCATCGAATGCGTTCGGTTGAAACGGAACGTAGGGAATCGAATACACCTGCGGGTCGAGAGGAATCAACCGGTAAGTCCCCGCGGCCCAGGCCGCGAAGTATCCCGTTGCGAGCCCAGTAATGGTTCCGACCGCGCCAATCGCAAGGCCTTGCAAAACGAAGATGTCCCGCACTTGTTCCCGGCGCGCACCCATTGCCATCAAAACGGCGATGTCGCGCGCCCGGTCACTCACCGTCATCGCGAGCACGACCAGAATGTTGAGGCCCGCAACGAACGTAATCAGGCCGATGAAGAGCGCGGTCACCAGCTTTTCCAAGTGCAGCGCGCGGAACAAGGCGCGATTCGCATCTTGCCACGTGTTGGTCGTGAAGCCTGGGCCCGCCTCGCTTTGAAGTCTTGCAGCGACTTCCCCGGCGCGATCCACGTCGGCGAGCCGAAACTCCAGTACGCTCACGACGTCGCCCACCCCGGCCAGCCCTTGCGCCGCACCCAAGGTCACGAAACACCAGTTCGCGTCATAGTCATAGAATCCGGAATCAAAAATCCCCGAGACTCGAAACCTCCGCGAACGCGGCATCAACCCGAAAGGGGTGAGCCGCCCTTCGGGACTCGTCAGCGTCACGTAGTCTCCCAGGCTAATGTTGAGGTCCTGCGAGAGGGTCCGGCCGATCATCATGGAATCGAATCCGTTCGCGTCGGGCGCAAAATCGACCGCTCCGGCCATAACGCGCTGGAGTGCCTCGTCCGACCCCCGCTCGATGGCGGGGTCCACGCCTTTCATCACAACACCGCGCGCGCGCGACCCAGAAGATAGCAAGACCGTGAGATAGATCGCCGGCGCCACCGAGCGCACGTCAGGAGTGCGGCCTAATTGCTGCGCCAGGACGCGGTAATCGGCAATTCCTTCGCCACCGGGACGCGAGAGATTGACGTGCGCGGTGACGCCGAGCAGGCGGTCCTGGAGCGTGTGGCGGAAGCCCGTGTTCATCGAGAGCGCGATGACCAGCGTTCCAACGCCGGCCGCGACGCCCAGCGTCGCAAGCCAACTGACCAGCCGCAGCACGGCCGGCCGGTGCGGCGAGCGAAGGTGGCGGCGCGCCACCAGCCATTCAAATCTCATTTGGGTACGCCCGGCGCCGTGGTGTCCGGGCCGGAGGCCTCGTGCCTCGGCTCCGGGCGGAGAAGAGGAAAGAGGATCACGTCTCGAATAGAGTGTGAATTCGTCAGCAGCATCGTCAGGCGGTCGATCCCAATCCCCTCGCCTGCGGTTGGCGGCATGCCGTGCGCCAGCGCGCGCACGTAGTCCAGGTCGACTTCTTTCGGCGCTTCCTCTCCGCCCTGGTTCACCTGTTGCCGAAAACGTCGCTCCTGCTCCGCGGGATCGTTCAACTCGGAGAAGCCGTTGGAGAGTTCCATTCCGGCGACATAGGCCTCGAATCGTTCGGCAACTCCAGGGTCATCCGGCTTGCACTTTGAGAGTGGGGAGATGTCGGTCGGATAGTCATAAAGAATCGTCGGCTGGATCAGTTTGTGCTCGGCGATGGTCTCAAAGAGCGATCCGGTGATCTCGCCGTCAGTCAGTTCCTCGATTCCCACGATTGGCCCCGACCCTTTGCCCTCGGCCCAGGCGTTGTAGCGCTGGGCTGCGGCTCGTGGCCCGCCCTGCCGGGCCAACTCCTCGACGGTCGAATGCGGGGCCGCATCTTCCGGCCAGTACTTCACGATGGCTTCACGCATGCTGAGCCGCTGCCAGCGGGCCAAATCAATTTCGTGTTCGCCGTAGTGGATCACTGTATCCCCGTGCAGTGCGCGGGCCAGCACCGCAAACAAGTCCTCGGTCAGCGCCATGAGATCGCGATAGTCGCTGTAGGCCTGATAGAACTCGAGCATCGTGAATTCGGGATTATGCTGCGTCGAGATGCCCTCATTGCGAAAGTTGCGGTTGATCTCGTAGACCCGGTCGAGCCCTCCGACGATCAGCCGTTTGAGATACAGCTCCGGCGCGACGCGAAGATACAATTCCAGATCGAGCGTGTTGTGGTGTGTGACGAACGGCCGGGCAGCCGCGCCTCCCGCGATCGGTTGCATCATCGGGGTTTCGACTTCGATGTAGCCCCGCGCATCGAAGAAGTTTCGTAACTCTCGCACGATTTCGGCTCGCCGGAGGAAGACGCGCCGGGCTTCTTCGTTCACGATGAGATCGAGGTAACGCTGGCGGTAGCGCAACTCCACATCGGCAAGTCCGTGCCATTTCTCCGGTAAGGGCAGCAGCGCCTTTGCGAGAAGCGACAGAGTCTGCACCCAGAGGGTCAGCTCGCCCGTCTTCGTGCGGAAGACGCGCCCCGAAACTCCGATGGAATCACCCAAATCCAGTAGTTGGAACAACTGGAATGCCAGCGCGCCGACCACATCCAGCTTCACGTAGACCTGCATGCGCTCGCCCGCGCCGGCGATATGCGCGAAGCCCGCCTTGCCGTGCAGACGCAGCGTCATGATTCTCCCTGCGACACGCGCCTCCGGCTTTTGCTCTTCCAGCTCTGTAGCGCTGCTGCCGCTGTACCGCGCGACTATTTCGGCTACTGTTGCGGTCGGATCAAACCGGTGCGGGTAGGACTCAAAACCAAGGGCTTGGATTTCGGCGAGCTTCTTCTGGCGCTGCAGGTACTGATCGAGCGGCTCGAAAGGCAAAGACGCGGTCCTTTCCCCGGAATTCGTGCGGCAGTATAGCCACCGGCCACCGCGTGTGCAAGAAGCCCCCGGCGCCGGACGTTGTGATATCATACCCCGCCTTGGGGGTGGGGCGTGGGTGATTCGGGTGCAAGCTGGCCTGACGTTCGGCCGCGCACGGTCGAGGAGGACTGGCGAGCGAGCCTCCCGAGCGAGCCGGGCCGCGTCTACGGCACCGCGCATGATCTTCTCAAGGACTCCTACGTCATTCAAAGCGTCACGCTGAATCAAGCTTTCGTGTTGTGTGCGGAAAAGCGATACGAGACGGCTCGTCAGTGCACCCTTACATTTGCCCAGTTGTTCGATCGCCTGGCTGAGGTCTTGCTAGGCGCGATCCAGGTCATGGAGGAGCACGGCCGCCACTTCGGTACCCTGCCGAACGTTCATCCTCTTGACCCCGCCAACTTCAGGGGCCCGGCGGCCCAGCAGGTCGCTCGCCTGGACAATTTGCTGGGTAGGAATCTGTTCAAGGCACGCTCCCGGTTTTTTCATAAGCTCTCGGCTTTGGGGGACGCCCTCACCGAGGTTCGGCAACAGTCTTGTTCGATCGCCGGGGAGGTCATGGGCGGCGAGGAGCGATCCCTGGAAGCGACCTGCAGCTCGTTGGAAGTCTTGGACTACGACCTGAATACCTGCATGCAAGAGACTCTGGTTGTCTTGAAGTCTTTCTTTTGCGCCCTCCCGGCGAAAGAGGTGGCGGTGTTTCGAGAGAAACTATTGAAACGGATGCATTCACTCTCAGGGCTTCGCCGGTAGACGCCGGTTCCAATACTCCGGCTGAATCATTCTCGCAAACCTGATGCAATAAGCAGCCCTTTGAAGAAGACCCCTACCTGGATCGTGATCGAACGCCGCTAGACGTCCGTCTGATTTCCGCAGACAATAGGCGGGCCTCCCAGTCGGCCCTCGGGTGCGATCCGGATTTGGACAGGCGCAAGGGTGCCGAGGACGTGCCTGCGCAGGCACGCTGGTGGAAGGCAAGTACAACTTAAGGAGCGAGGGACGCATCCCAAAACAAGGGTAGCGTCCTGACGGATCGAGTGCCCCGCACGAGGCGAAGTGAAACCGGCGAGTTATCGGAGGCAGACGCCATACGGTTGGCCCAACTGGGCGACCCGGCGGCGTTTGAGCGCATCTATCAGTTGCATAGTCGCCGGGTTTACGCATTGTGCTTGCGCATGGTAGGGAACACAGCCGAGGCCGAGGATCTTGCGCAGGAAGCGTTCCTGCAGTTATTCCGCAAGATTGGGACGTTTCGTGGCGAGTCGGCATTCAGCACCTGGTTGCACCGATTGGCGGTCAACGTCGTGCTGATGAAGCTGCGAAAGAAATCCCTGCCCGAAACTTCGCTGGAAGAGCAGACCGAGCCTGATGAGGAAGCGGGTGGGCCGAGGAAGGATATTGGCGGACCGGACCTGCTGTTGACAGGCTCCGTAGATCGGGTGAATTTGCAGCGCGCGATCGAGCAGTTGCCGCCGGGATATAAATCGGTCTTCGTGCTGCACGATATTCAAGGATACGAGCACAACGAAATCGCCCAGATCATGACCTGCTCGATCGGGAACTCGAAGTCGCAGTTGCACAAAGCTCGCATGCGTCTGCGCGAGCTGCTGCAGGAAACGTTGCGCAATCAGGCGCGCCAGCAACGGCAGGCGGCGAAGGGCGAATCTGCGAGGACGGATTGAAAGCTTGATTGGAGTTCCGGGTGCCGGGCCAACTGAGAACTTGAATCGGGCATAGGGACGACGGCCATGTCGTGCCACGAATTGAAGAACATTCTTTCGCAGGAGCCGGACGGCGCGATGACCATGGAGGTGCGCAAGCATCTCGAGGGCTGCGCGGACTGCCGGGCCCTTGCGTCCGACTTGGCGGCGATCCGGCTGGCCTCTCTCGATCTCCCGGCTGAGGAAGAACCGCACGGGCGGGTTTGGGCCCGGATCCGTTTGCAACTCGAGGCCGAAGGGCTGATTCGCGAGCCGCAGTTCGAGCCCTCGCCGCAGCGCGTCGCCCTACGGAGTCTTTTCCAGCGCCCCGCGTTTGCAGGAACTGTGTTGGGACTTCTTCTTCTGGCCGCTGGCTTTGCGGGCGTGCGAAGTTTGCGTACTGGCCCGGACATCACGGCCCAGGCACAACTGCCAACTCAGCCCCAGCCGTCTGAAGAAGCCGTGCAGGAAGCCTCGCTTAACGCTTCGGAGACCAGCATTGAATCTTTGCAGCAGGTCGATCCCCAAGTGCAGGCGGTCTTCAAGCGCGATTTCGCTTTGGTTGACAACGTGATTTCGATGTGTGAAAAGAGTGTCCGCGAACAGCCCGATAACGATTTGGCCCGCGAATATCTCAATGATGCGTACCAGCAGAAAGCCCAGCTTCTGGCCGTCGCGATGGACCGGGGCACACTAGGGGGACGGTGAGCGCCATGAAAGCATTTTCTCGCATTACCGGAGTATCGATTGCCATGATGGGGGCTCTGTTTCTGATAGGAGTTCCCGCACAAGCGCATCATGTCGAAAAGCATTTTCAGGTCACGGGCAAGCCGGTGGTTACGGTTCGCAATCCGAGCGGCAACATTCAGGTGAAGGCCTGGAATAAACCCGAGGTGATGATTTCGATGAACTTTGCGAGCGACAAGCTGCAGATCGCTGGCGAACAGGCCGGCGATCGCATCGAGGTCGAAACGCAAATCGTCGGTGAGAATCCAACTTCGGACGAGTTGAAAGCCGATTACGTAGTTTCGGTGCCGGAGGAGAGCGAGCTTCAGGTTCGAACCGACTCGGGCGATGTCACCGTGGACAGCGTGCACGGCAACATGACGTTCGATATTGTAGGCGCAAATCTCGAGCTTTCCGACGTGGAGGGCTACGTCGTCATCAAGAGCATTGACGGTTCGCTCGTCTGCACGCGTTGCGCGGGCAGCCTCGACGCCACCTCGATCAGCGGCAGCTTTCGATTGATTCAGCCTTCGATGGACAGCGTCCGCATCCAGACTTCTTCGGGAAACATCCTGTTCGACGGCAATTTCATCCGCCGCGGAATTTACATCTTGAAGAACTACAGCGGCACGATCGAAGTCCGGTTCTCGCCCAGCGATTCCTTCGATGTCGCGGCGAATTCCCTCTACGGCAAGGTGTACAACGAGGCGCCGGTCAAGCCGGACGTGCACGGCAATACGCGGCCGCCGAAATATTCCAACGCGCTGTTGTTCGGCTCCGTCAACCAGGGCAACGCCAAAGTCGAGCTCTCTTCCTTTAGTGGTACAATCAAGATCCTAAAGCGTGATTGAACGCTCCGGATCGCTTGTTCGAACCACACAACCCTGCGTCCATGCCCTCCGGTCCTGAACCCCGGCGCCGCCTCGCGTGTCTGGTTGGCTTCATGGGGTCTGGGAAAACCACCGTCGGCCGGCTCCTTGCCGCGCAACTCGCCTGGCGCTTCCTCGATCTCGATCAGCAAATTGAAGAGCAAGCCGGATTGTCCGTCTCCGAAATTTTCGCGCGCAGCGGCGAGCCGGCCTTTCGCGACCTCGAGCACGAATGTCTGCTGCGCGCGCTGGGCTGGGCCGCCGAGCGGAACCTCCCCTTGGTGTTGGCGCTGGGCGGCGGAACGTTCGTTCAACCACGCAACGTCAATGCCTTGCGCGACGCCGGCGCCACCGTGCTCTGGCTGGATTGCCCGGTGGACGAACTCCTCCAACGCTGCGTCATGATGGCGGACCGTCCGCTGTTTCGCGACGAAGCGAGTTTCCGCAAACTTTATGAGGATCGGCTCCCGTTCTATCGGCAGGCGGACCACCGCATCGAATCACACGCGGATTCCCACGAAGCGGTCGAGCGCATCCTGAGATTGCGCATCTTCGATCGAGCGAGTTCGCTGGAGGCAAATCCAACCGCTGGGAGCGTGATTTCATGAGGCGATGTGCGCTTTCCGGATGTCTTGCGGTTGCCGCTCTTCTGATCCTTCAGCTCGGAGTGCGCGCCGATCAGGCCCAGCTTAAGAAAACTGGTCCCGTGTTTTCCGCGGATAAGGGGCGTTTTCGCATAGTGCTGGACGGTGTCAGGGTCGGCACAGAACAGTTCGACATTACGCCCGATGGGCAAGCATGGGTCGCCCGTAGCTCAACCGACCTGCAGATTCCCAATGGCAGCGAAATGAAGGCCGTGGGCGAATTGCGATTGGCGGCGGAGGGCGCGCCTTTGCACTACCAGTGGTCAACGGTGGCGCCGAAGGCTGCAAGCGGAAGCGTGAGTTTTGAGAATGGCACGGCCAAGTGCTCCCTTACGATCGGTACCGCGGATCCATTCCTCAGAGATTTTCACTTTGACGATCCCCACGTCACCGTGCTCGACAACAATCTCTACTATCAGTACGCGGTGCTGGCGCGCGTCTATGATTGGGCCGCGGCCAGCGAGCAGGATTTTCACGTTGTGATCCCGCAAGACATGATTCCCGGTACCGTCAAAGTGAAATTGGCGGGTTCCAGCGGTCCACTCTCGGAACTCGTGGTCACGACCCCCGATCTTGAAATTCATCTGTTTTGCGATACGAATCACCGGATGATTCGCCTCGAAGTTCCCGCCTCGAAAGTGGTCGTCGAGCGCGAGTAACGCGGAACCTTTTTCACTCGATATTTTCCTCCAACTTCGCAGCGGTGACCCCGCCCCGCGGAGGGCGCCGTCTTCATTCTCGACGCCTCGCCAGTTTGTAAATGAAGCGGGCCTCTCGGTTGTGCTTGCCGGGCGGCCCGTGAAACGTTGCGTTCCCGAAGTGGAAAAACTTAGATACTCATATGACGGCCTGTCGAGACACTAGGTTTCGGCGGAGCCGGCTGCTGCGGTTCAACTGCGAGGGACATCTCTGCGCCTTTGCGCAGCAGCGTCAGCGTAACGGATTTCACTTCGTGTTTTTCTACCAGCTTCGCGCGAAGCTCGCCCACGTTGTGGACGCGATCGCCATCCAGTTTCGTTATGACGTCGCCCGCCTTGAGTCCAGCCTTGGCCGCGGGCGTGTCCGCCAACACGTCGGTCACCAGAACACCTTCCCCGTCCGGAGCGCCAAAATATTCGCCGAGTTGCCCGGAGAGGTCGATCGCCTCTACTCCAAGCCTCGGCGTTCGCCCCATCATCATCGGCATATCCGGAAACATGTTGGGGCCCACCCCGAATCGGTAAACGAATTCGTGCGGCATGGCCTTCTGGATGGCCTCCTGCATCTCATCCTGCCGGCTTTCGAGTTGTACAGAAACGCTCTGCGACTTCGCATCCCGCCAGTACGTAACGCTCACCGTCCGGCCCGGAGGAGTTTCACGAATCATGCGGCGAAACGCGGTGGTTCCCTCGACGCGCTCGCCATCGTATTCGGTGATGACGTCGCCCGGCTTGAGTCCCGCTTTCGCCGCCGGGCTATTGTCTTGCACTTCGGTCAGCAAGACGCCGCGCACGGCGGGAAGCTTCAACTCTTTGGTCTTGTCTTCGCTGACTTCTTCGATCGTCACGCCCATCCAAGCTGAGCCCATGCCGATCTGGGCGAGTTGCGCGTCGAGGTCGATCATGTCCGGCATCGGGGGAACTATTTCGCTCGCTTCCGGCGGAGCGGGAGGGGCCGGCGGCTCGGGTGCCTGTTGTGCTCGACCGCGAATCGGCAAATAGGCCGCGAGCAGTGTGGCGATGGCAACTGCGGGCAGTTTCCAGACTTTGGAGTTCTTCATCTTGTATCTCCTCTCATCTAATTCGACGCTGCGCGCGCGCTCCGGTGAGCGCGACGCGGGGGAGGGATCACACCGTCGGCTTCCACTCGATGATTCGCACCGAGCCGTTGACGGTGCGCAGCCGGATCTCGCTTCCGCCGCTGCCGAGTTGCCCGTGGAATTCGCGCGCGCCGGAAGCACTGAATGCCGAAACCGGAAAGTCCGAGTGGAAGTCGCCGTTCATCGTGCGAACATCCAGCGCGGCATTTGCGCCGGAAACGAGCGCCACGACGATGGAGCCGTTCACGGTCTCCGCGGTGACCGGTGTCTCTCCCAATCGCTTAAGCTCCATGTGAATATCGCCGTTGGTTGTGTGCGCGGAGAGCGAGCCGGCGCTGTCGAAAACTTCGACGTTGCCGTTCACGGAACGCAAATCGCCGGAGGTCTCCAGACCCGTCACTTGAATGCCGCCGTTCACGGTTGCGATTCCTTGCAGCAAGACGTGCTGCGGCACGCGCACCGTGTATGCGACAGACACCTCGACGCCCTTTTCTTCCGGATAGATGGTTTTCACGGCGACGTGGCTGGCGTCGGCCTCCACTTGAATCGTCACCTTCGCCAGATCCGCCGCATTGTGAGCCGCTGTTTTCACCGCATGAATCTGCACCTCGTTCCGGTCCCAGCCGGAAATCTCGATCTTTCCGTTCACGTTCTGCAACGCGAACGCTCCGCCGGGGGAAAGCGGGTACGTCTTGTCGAACGCTTCGTCCGCCGCACGCGCCGGTAGCGCCCACACGAATGCCGCTGCCGCAAGGATCAATGCAAGCTGGAGTTTGCGCATCCTCACACCTCTACGAGAGATTTGGCCCGTTTTCGCTACTTCAGATGAAATTCAATCGAGACGCTTGTCAGCACATTGACCGGGCGGCCGTTCAACACTGTCGGCGCGTAGCGCCAGTGCTCCACCGCGTCCATGGCGGCCTGCGCCAGCACAGGCTCGCCGGAGAGCACCTTCATGCCCCGCACCGTGCCGTCCTTGTCGATCTCCAGGCGCAGCACGACCGTACCCTCGATGCCCGCTTGCCTCGCCAGATCCGGATACACCGCCTCCACTTTGTGCACGAGTTTCTTCTGTTGCGTGTCCGAGTCCACTTCGATCCCGCCCCAAAAGAACTCTTCGACCCGGTCAGTGAGTTGGTCGAACCGGCTTTGAAACTGCTCCGGCGCCGCCGGAGGCTGTAGCGGCTCCGGAGGTTGGGGAAGCTCCGGCGGAGGTGGAAAGCCCATCGGCGCTTCCGAATCTGACTGCGCCAGCATTCTTGTCTGCGCCTCCATTTGCTCGCGCAGTTGATCCATCTCCTGCGCGGCGGTGCGGAAAGCCGCCTGCGCGTCGCTCAATTTCAAAATGATATTGCCGGAGAGAACGCGCAGGTGAAGCAGTTCGCCGCCGCCGTTCATTTCGCATTCGGCGCGCACGGGACCGCTGCCGGAGACCCCGGGATAGCTGATCTTGATGGGGATGTCCGGGTCCGCGACGATGTGGCTCAAGCCACCTTGCGCGACAATCGCGTCGATCGTGACGCTCAATTCACGCGGCAGATACACGATGATGTCGCCTTGCGTGGAATCCAGTTCCGACGGCGCGACGCCACGGCGGCCCGTTCGTTCCGCCTCGGCGATCCACGCGGTGATGGTTCCGAACGACGTCGAGGCGCGCAGCGGCCCCTCCGCGTCCGTTAGCATGATGCTGCCGTGGCTCGATTCCACCAACGTGGGGCCGGTCGATCGCGCGATGCGGATTGCGCCGCCGCCCGTGCGTGCGTGGAGAGAGCCGCTCACTTCGCCGAAACTGACTTGCCCTCCAACGGTCGAGGCGAAGACGTCGCCGCCCGCGCGCCCGATCAGAATGTTGCCGCCGCCGGTTTCCACTTGCGCGTCTCCGCCAATCGAGCCGACCCGAATATGACCGCCGCCCGTGTGCAGTTCCGCCTCGCCACCGATGTCACCGGCTGTGATGTGGCCGCCTTCAGTCGTCGCTCGCAGGCCGCCCGCGACATTGCCCACGACAATGTGTCCGCCTTGCGTCTCCAAGCGAGCTGACAACGACTCTTCATCTTCGCCGGCCGAATGGCCGATTTTGCCCGTCGTGATATTCCCCCCGCCGGTCACCAGCACGACCTTGCCATTGATGTCCTGCGTGTCGATGTTGCCGGCACGAGTCGAAATTTCGAGGCTGTAGTTTCGCGGAACGTGGATTTCACAGTCCACGCGCACGCTGGCGCGAGCGTCGCGCGGGTCCAACCGGCTCTCAAATTGAATGCCGGCCTCGGTCGCGCGGGCCGTGACAATGTACCGCTTCACCACCTCTGTGGCGCTGGCCGGCCGCGCGTCCGCTGCAATGCGGACGCGGTAGCGGACTTCGCCCGAAGCGTCCGTGAAGACATGAAAATTAGCGAGGTCGGAAGTCGCGCGCAGGCGGAGCCCATCGCGCGTCGGCACGCTCCCGGATCTCTCAGCGGTTAGTCGGGGAATGTCTCCGGGCTGGCTCGCCCCCCGACGCTCGTGTGCCCCGGCGGGAAGCATGCCGGCCGCAGCGAGCAGAATCCCCAGGCAGCCGTTTCGGAATAGATGCATACGTGAATGGCTCGGTCGAGACATGATTCCGTAAAAGCTCAGTGCGCCGGTTCGGGCGCGATCTGGCGCAACGCCGCGGCGCTCACCATGCGCACGTATTGATTTGGGTCGCTGTCACTGCTTTGGCGCAGCGCGTTGACGATCTCGGGGTCCGGAGCTTCCGTCATGGACTCGGCTTGAGCGTTGATCACGGTGACCAGTGTGTTCAGAGCTTCGACGCGCACGCCGCAGTTGGTGTCCTTGCGCAGCGCCTCGAGCATCGTTTGCCGGACCATTAGGTCCTGTCCGAAGCCGCGCAGCGACTCGAGGGCTTTCAGGCGCACCCCTGGATTTTGATCTTCCCGCGCCGCAGCGCACAGGGCGCGCCGCACGTTCGGATCTCCGGCGCTTGGCCGCAACAAATCCAGAGAATCCAGCAGCACTCCGGGATCGAACCGCTGGCTGTTTGCGACCATATAGGTCAGCACGCGCTGCACTTCGGTGTCGTCGGCCGCGCCTTCAATTCTCATCGGCCTTTGCGCGTAAAGTTGCAGCTCGACGCGCGGCTCGGACGATTCTGCCGTGCCCGGCGCATCCGCGGCGCCCGGGGCAGGCTCCCATCGCAGCCCGACCACGCCCACGTTTTGCAATTCCTGGTCGGTGAGCCGCGGCGCCGCATCCACCACCATCGCCGGCTTGACCGGCGCGCGCAATGCGATCGCCTGGTACACCATCGGCGCGCCCACTCCGAGCCCAAACCCCAGGAGGAGCAGCAGCACGGCGCTCGGCGCCGGATGCAAAGCCCACGCGCGCCCAAAATTCCGGAGCCGCGCGACCATCTCGCGCCACACGCGCGAGCGTCCATGTGCGGCGCCAGCTTCCGCGTCGTCCAGCGCCTCCGCAAGTTCGCTGCGACTCTGCGCCAGCAGCAATTCGGAGCGATCCAGTGCGTCCGCAGGCGCTTCGAGGGATTCGATAGCTTCTTGCAGCTCCTTTCCGCGTTTCAGCGCCGCGGCGCATTCCACGCAGCCTGCCTGCCCCGGCAGGCCGTTCACGTGCTCATCGATGCTCTTCCGTTCCTCCGCGTTCAATTCGTCGCAGACGTAGAGCAACAGTTTCTGCTCCATCTCCGGGCAGGCGCGCGGCGCGCGTGGTTTTTCCCGTTCGCTCACAACAATCCCTCAAGCTGCGCGCGCAACTTGCGCGTCGCACGGAACAGCGAGTTCTTCACTGTCTCCTCCGTTGTTCCCAGAGCGTCGCCGATGGCGCGCAGCTTCAATCCCTGGTAATGCTTCATCGCGAAAACCATTCGTTCCCTCGGTGAGAGTCGCGCGAGCGCTTGTCTGATCCGCCCCGCAAGCTCCTGATTCAGCAGCCGCCGCTCCGGATCGCTCCCGGAACGCGTCGCCGTCTGCCGGTCGAAGAAATCCCCCGCGCCTTCCTCACGCACTTGCGCCAAGTATTCGGGCGCTTGGTCTTCCGGGCGGGCCTGCCGGCGCCGCAAGTGATCCAGGCACACGTTGGTCACGACGCGGTAGAGCCACGTGTAGAAGCTGCACTCGAATCGGAACCGCGGAAGGTTCTTGTAGATTTTCAGGAAGGCTTCCTGGTAGACATCGCGCGCGTCCTCGGTCTTGCGAAGGACATTCAGCGCCATCCGCAGGACGTCGCGGTCGTAGCGCCGCACCAGCTCTTCAAACGCCAGCCGGTCGCCCGCTTGCGCGCGTTCGATGACCGTTCTTTCGTCCGCTTCGGCCAGCGTGCGGCAAGTTGCGCGCGCTTCCGCAACCGAGCTTCCGCTCGAATCCTTCGGGCCGCCTGGCAACTCGAACGCCATTCCTTCGGCCGTCATCCTGCTCGCTCTCTATTTGCCCGGGACCGTCGCCGGCATCCAAGACTTACGGGCATCCACGGTTCGCCGTAGGCGCCACGATGGACCATGGCTGCCTACGCATGGTCAGATGCCGGTGGGCGCGTCAATGTTAGTTTAGACGCCCGGGCACGCTGAGCGTGAGCAGGACCCTCTCTGGAGTAAAGAACGTTCGAGGCCCGGCCATTGTTCCGCCCTCGGGGTTCCCCCCTGAGAAATCGCCCCACATCCACGCAAGCTGGGGTATAAAGCTGCCTCACACTGGAAGACCGCACGTGACCCGCCGCCCAAGCGAACACACAGCGAATAACCTACGGACTGGCTCTGCCCGCAGACTCACACTACTCGGCATGATTGCCGCCACCTACTTCATGGTGGCAGGCGGCCCTTACGGCCTCGAGGATGTCGTCCGCAAGACCGGCTATGCCGGCTCGATGCTGATCCTGATTCTTACGCCGTTGCTCTGGAGCATCCCAACCGCCTGGATGGTCAGTGAGCTGTCAACGGCTTTACCCGAAGAGGGCGGCTTCTACGTTTGGGTGCGCCGGGGCATGGGGCCCTTTTGGGGGTTTCAGGAAGCGTGGCTGACGCTTATGGGCAGCTTGCTCGAAATGGCGCTCTATCCGGTGTTGTTCGTCGAGTATCTTTCGCGTTTTGCTCCGCGCTTCGCCACGGGCCATGCCCGCATCGCGCTGGAAATTGGAATGATCGTTGCGTGCACAGCGTGGAATATCGTGGGAGCGGGAGCAGTCGGTGAAGGTTCGATTTGGCTGAATTGCATTCTGCTACTGCCCTTTGTTGGGATCATCGCCGTCGCCTTGTTTCGGCGGCACGGCTTCGCATCCGCTCCCGCGCCGGTGCGCCACGCGGACCTGATGGGCGGCTTGCTCATCGCCATGTGGAATTACATGGGTTGGGACAATCTCTCGACCGTCGCGGGCGAAGTGGATCGGCCGCGGCGCAATTACCCGCTCGCGATGATAGGGGCGGTGGCGCTCGTCACCGCGAGTTATCTCGCGCCCGTCGCCGCGGTCGCACACACCGGGCTCGATCCCAATCTCTGGACGACCGGCGGCTGGGTGGATGTCGGCAAGCTATTGGGCGGCGAAGGCCTGGCGATTGCCGTCGCCGTCGCGGGCGTCATCGGCGCATTCGGGACCTTCGGCGCGCTGATGATGTCGTTCACGCGACTTCCGGTCGTCCTCGCCGAAGACGGTTACCTGCCGCGCGTATTCACGCGCCGCCATTCGCGCACGCAAGCTCCGTGGGTTGCGATTGTCGCGTGCGCTGCGTGCTGGGCTGCCTTCGTGCCGCTCGGCTTCGAAAAACTCGTTCTCCTCGACGTGCTCCTCACCGGCCTGAGCATCCTGCTGGAATTCTGGGCACTGGTGGCGCTGCGCATTCGCGAGCCGAATCTGCCCCGGCCGTCTCGCGTGCCCGGCGGCGTGCCGGGAACGATTCTGATCGGCCTCCCGCCACTTGCTCTGCTGGTGGCCGCGGGCATCCGCAATCGAGGGGAAGCGATCGGCTCGACCAACGAACTTACAATCGCGGGAATTGCCGTTCTTGCGGGGATCCTGGTCTACTTCCTCAGCCGCGCGCGCCAGTTTGCCCGCGACCGAAAGAATTAGCCGCCGCGGGCCAGCCGAATCGCGCCGTAGATCATCACACACAGCAAAAAATCAATCAGAACGCCCGCGTCCACGCGGAACAGCCGGTGATGCAACACAGCCGGTAATTGGGGCTCAATCAACAGATAGAAGATGTTGCCCGCGAGGATGGCCAGCACGTACTCGCCCCATCGCCGCGCCGTCGAAACGCGCGTCGGGGCCCGATCTCGCTCTTCGTTCATTTTGCGGTCTGTCCCGCCGCCCGCCGCCACGCCACAAGCGGCCACGCGAGCAGCAGGACCGCGAAGGCGACAACTCCGAAGCCGTTGGCATGGAAAAATGGATTCGGCTGACGCAGCAATTCTCCGCCGCTTTCCGCCAACGCCAGCAGCATCAACAGCAGAAAATAGCCCATCAGATTGAACCGCGCCAATCGCGTCACGCCCAGCCAGAGCACTGCCAGCACCAATAATGTCAGCCCTGCGCCGCGCGCGAACGAGCCCGCGCTCGCATAGCCGCTCGAGGCCAGCGCCGCCAGCGCGACGACCAGCGCCGCGCGCAGCCATCCGCTTCGCACGCGATCCGCAAGGAATCCGGCCGCGAGCGCCAGCACAGCCGTCAGCAGGAAGCTGAGAAGCAACGCGCTCGCCACTGCCGATAGCCCCGGCCAGCGGCCATCAAGTGCGCTCGGCACCGAGGCAGGCAGCGAGTGCTGCAACAGCGGCGCGCGCCAGAACAAAGACGGCAGCTGCCGGAGCCCGGCCAACGCGATCGCTCCGCATACGGCGATGCACAGTGCGTCGCGGTAATATGCGGAGGGCATTCCGTTCCACTGCGGCAGGCGGTCTCTCCCGAACGCGCGCGCGAGGAAAAACCACGCGAGACCCAGCACGAAAAACGTCACTGCGTACACTAGCACGCTCCCAAGCGTGAGCCCAATCGCCACTGTGCCGAAGTAAATCTTCAGTGGAATCTGTGTGTCGTAGAGCGACATGTATTGCGACGAGGAATTGGCGAATCTCACCACCGCTGCAATCAGCACCCAAACGCTCCATTTGGCCATTCGCCGCCACGTGGCCGCGGACATTTCGGGATCCTTCAGGTTGCAAAAGAAAATGACAAGCACCGTCACGCCGAGCACCGCCAGCAGGCCGATGAATCCAACGGACTGCGCGGTTCCCGCAAATGTACTCTCGCTCTGTTTGCGTTCCCAGTCCTCGGGCACGTGCACGAAAATGCGGTAGCCGGACACTTCGTCGCCCTGCACCTCCAATTGCACGCGCACGCGCGCCGGCTCGCTCACGCCCGGAGCCGTTGCCAGCGGCGCGATCTGCTCCCACACGAAATGATGATCCGTGCGATGCACCTGCTTTTCCGATTCCGCCTCGACAATTTTCCATTCCGATAGATCGAGACGCTTCTCCTGTCGCAAATAGGATTCCGCTCGCGCCTGGGCGTCCTCCTTTGTCAAGTTCGCGCCCGGAGCGTCCTCGTCTAGCGTGTGATGCACCGAATGCAGCCCACCGTCGGGCAGCAGCACCACCAGGTATTCTTCCTTCTGCGAATCGCGGAAGTAGCGCACGGCCCAATACGCCAGCGGCACCTGCTCTTCATAGATCTTGTTCGCGCCGTCAATTCCCACTGCACGCCGCAAGTACTCGTTCGCGGATGGATCGAAGGAGAATGTGGTTGTGGACGCGTGACGATAACTGGCGGGATCGAGTTTCCGATTGCGCATCACTTGATCCGCCCGCGATTGCGCTTCCTGCGCGTCGATCGAGAAACGCACGAAATTGCCGACCTCGCGCGTCTTCACTTCCCCGATCAGCACAATTCCAATGAGCGCGCACGCAGCCAGGATGACGAGCTTTCGCGCAGTCAGCGCCTCATAACGCCGCCCCTCGGTCGCCGCCCGCCTCGTTGCCGCTTCTCCCGCGTCGTGCGCCGGCGCCATTAGCTCGGTAACTTTCTCAGTAGAAACTTCCACCTCCGAACCGGCGGGCGCCGGCGCCTCGGCCGTCTCCTCAGGCGCAGCCTCGGCTTTCGCTTCCTCCGTCGCGGCGCTGTTCAACATCGCGCCAGCAGGCTCAAAGCCGCCTCGCGCCAAGTACATCACGCCCGCAAACGCCAACGGGATCAACGCCCCTGCGCCGACCACGGCGCCAGAAACACGGAAATATAGGCTGGACGATCGCAGCAACAGCAGGCTGATCAACCCCGCATCCAGTGTGTAGTGCCACACGAGCGTTGTCAGAATCCCCCATCGCAGCATAACGAGTCCCGCCACGATCCCCATCACGCCGATTTCGATCCCGCGGATGTATGGCGGCTCTTGCGGATAGTTGGAGTGCAGGAAACTCCATGCGAACGCCGGAATCACCACCGCCAGAAATCGCGATTTCGTCAGGCGCTGCAAAAAGTGTATGGCAAACAGCCGGAACAGAAACTCTTCGCTCGCCGCCGCGTAGAGCCCGATTGTCAGGGGAAAAATCCATGGCGCCACGGTGCTGACCACATTGTCATATTGAATGTCCTGCGGCGCCCACGCACCGAATTTCGCCGCCGCCACAATGTAAAACACCACCACGTATCCGATGTGCACGGCCGCCATGCACACCCCGATCGCGCACGACCGGAAGAATTCACGCGTCCGGATGCCCGGCAGCCGGCAGAAATATCGCAATCGTACTTGCGACGGCTGCCCCGCGCGGTACAGCGGCTCGCCCGGCACGACCGCCACCACCACGAGTAGCGCCAAGGCCACTGCGCCCGCTGCGGCCAGCGCAATCTGCGCCAGCACAAAGCTCGGGTACGACGATGTTGTCTTGTAGCCCGCCAGCGTTGAGGGCCAGTCGTTCAGCGTCATCAGGAAGAACAGCTCTGCCAGAACCCCGCCGACGATCAGCCCGCCCTTCCACTTCAGCGCTCCTTCGCGGCCCAGCGTGATGATCACCCAGAGGCACGCGCCCAGCAGCAGCCCGTAGGGCAGCAGCGCGATTGTCTCCAGGAAATCATTCTTCGAACGCAGGCGCTCGAAGTCGCGCTGCCAGGCATCCGGCACTTTCAGAGATTCCGTGTACTTACCGATCCAATCGCCTTCGACCGAGACTTTGAAGCGGTACGGCGCGTCCTTCGCTCGAAATCCGTGCCGTTCCCAGGTGAAGTCCCACTCGCTGCGATTCGGATGCTCCTTTGAATTCGCTTCCTCTGGCAAATAATCGTAGGTGGAGAGATCCTTGTGCAGCGTGTCGCGCAGGAAGGATTCGGCCTTTGCCCGCGCCGCCGCTTGATCGAGCCGCGCGCCCGGCGCCTCGTCCGCGACCCTGTGTTCGTACCCGACGATTTCTCCGGCGGGATCGAGGTTCACATCGAATTCTTCCAGTTGCAGGGGCCAGAAAAATCGCACGCTCCAATACCAGGTATGGACCTGCGACGACATCAATTGGTTCGCTTGTTGAAGGCCAACTTCCCGTTCGAGGTACGTCTTCGCCGTGTCGTCCACGTCGAAAACGATGCTCGACCGGTGATGCGCGAGATTCGCGCCCTGGCTCGTCGCAAATTGACGCGCCAGACCCGCAGCCGCGCGCCGCGACACGCGGAAATCGATAGAGGCTTCCGGGAAGGCCCGGAAGAAATATTTGTAGGCGACTCCGCCGCCGATGAGCGCGCAAAGAAACCAGATCAGCAGCGTCTTCTTATCGCTCGCGGTCAGTCGCTCCAACTGCGGCCCTCCCCATTCCCGAGCCATTGATGCCCGCCCACTCTAGCGATTCGCCCCGCCCATTTGCAAGTGAGGGTTATCGCTTTTGCTGCGCCCTCGTGGCCGGCTCGCATCCTGCCCGAAGGTCCGTTGCGATGATATAAAGAGGCCATGCCGTGTGCCCCGTCAACGGACGTCCAATATCTGAAGGGCGTTGGCCCGCAGCGCGCCCTTCTCCTCGCCGAACGCGGCATTCGCACCATTGAGGATTTGCTCGGCTATCTCCCGTTCCGCTATGAAGACCGCATCCATTTCGCGGAAATCCGGGATGTCCGGCCCGGCGGGATCTACACGCTGCAAGCGATCGTTTCAAGCGGCGCGCCGGTCGCCTACGGCCGCCCTGCGCCGAACTTTCGCCGGCGCCGCGCCGACGCGATCTACTATCTTCTCGTCCGCGACGCCAGCGGCTCGCTTGCCTGCAAGTTTTTTCACGGTGGTTATCTCGCCGACCGTCTCAAACCAGGCCAGCGCCTCGTCCTGCACGGCCGCGCCGAACTCGATAAATATCATCCCGGCCGCATCGAGATGGTCAATCCGGAATTTGAGATTCTTACTTCCGGCTCTGCGGACTCCACCGAAGTCGGCCGCATCGTTCCCATCTACGAAGCCATCGGCTCGATGGGTTCGCGCACGCTGCGCCGCATCATTTACGCGGCCCTTGGCGATCTTTCCGGCACGCTGCCCGATTTCCTGCCGCCCGATCTCCTCGCCCGCTACCGCTTCCCTTCGCGCGAGGACGCCGTCCGCTTCGTCCATTTTCCGTCGCGGACGGAATCCGTGGACGCGCTCAACGCATTCCGTTCCCCCGCGCATCAGCGGCTCATCTTCGAAGAATTCTTCTTCTATCAGTTGAGCGTCGCACTGCGGCGGCAGCGCGCGCAGCGGCAGCAAGGAATCGCGTTTCGCGTTCGCGAGCCGCAAGTCCGCGAAGCGCTCAAGAGCATTCTCCCTTTCAAGCCGACCGGCGCGCAGAAGCGCGCGCTCGGAGAAATCGCCGCCGATCTCGAGCGTCCGATTCCGATGAATCGTCTCCTGCAAGGCGACGTCGGCTGCGGCAAGACCATCGTCGCGCTGGAAGCGGCGACCGTCGTCATCGAGAACGGCTTCCAGGTCGCCCTCATGGCGCCGACGGAAATCCTCGCCGTGCAGCACTTTCTGGCGGCGCGCCGCGTCTTTGCGCGCTCCGGCTATCGCGCCGAGTTGCTGGTCAGCGGCATGAAGACTGCCGACAAGCGCCACGCAGTTGCGCGCGTCGCCTCGGGCGAAGCGCAGCTTGTCGTCGGCACGCACGCGCTCATCGAGGATCCCGTCGCGTTCGCCCGCCTCGGCCTCGTCGTCGTGGATGAGCAGCATCGCTTCGGAGTCCTGCAGCGGAAACGCCTCATCGAAAAGGGAACGATGCCCGACGTTCTCGTCATGACCGCGACCCCGATTCCACGCACCCTTTCGCTCACCCTGTTCGGCGATCTCGATATCTCCGTGATCGACGAGATGCCGCCCGGCCGGACTCCCATTGAAACGCGCTGGACCTGCGAGGACCGCCTCGCCGGCGTGTGGGAATTCCTGCGTGGCGAAGTTGCGCGCGGCCGTCAGGCTTACGTCGTCTATCCCGTCATCGAGCAGTCCAAGTCGGCCGAGTCGGAGCGCTCGCTCAAGGCTGCGATCGTCGAGTGCGAGCGCCTGCGCCGGAGCGTCTTCCCCAAACTGCACATCGGCCTGCTGCACGGCCGCCTGCCGAGCGAGGAAAAAGAAAACGTCATGGAGGAGTTCCGCCGCAGAGCTCTCGAAATCCTGGTGACGACGACGGTGATTGAGGTCGGCGTGGATGTGCCCAACGCGACGGTCATGGTCATCGAGCACGCAGATCGCTTCGGCCTCGCCCAACTTCACCAGTTGCGCGGCCGCATCGGCCGCGGTGGGGGCAAGGGGACCTGCATTCTCATCGCGCCAAGAACCGTTTCCGAGGATGCGCGCGTGCGGCTCGAGACGATGGTGGCGACCACGAACGGTTTTGAGATTGCCGAGACGGACTTGAAATTGCGCGGCCCCGGCGAGTTTTTCGGCACCCGCCAGCACGGCGAGCTCGGCTTTCATATCGCGAATCCGATTCGCGATTCGGAATTGCTGACCCTCGCACGCTCGGAAGCGTTCGCCCTGGTGGAAAATCCCGCGGCGGACGCGGCGCGCAGGAAATTGCTCGAATCGCTCACTCCGGATTGGCAGCGCCGCTACCAGCTTGCGGCGGTGGGATAACTTGATGCGCGTGGTCGCGGGAAAATTCAGGGGCCGCAGGATTGCCGCACTGCACGGGACGAAGCTGCGCCCAACGAGCGATCGCCTGCGCGAGACACTCTTCAATATTCTCGGACCGATAGTGAAAGATTCCGTTTTCCTCGATCTATACGCTGGAACGGGCGCGGTCGGAATCGAAGCGCTCAGCCGCGGCGCGCGGCAGGCCATCTTTGTGGAGTTTCACGCCGCTGCAGTTGAGTTAATCCGCAAGAACCTGAAGTCACTCGGCATCGCTGCAGGGGCCGAGATCGTTTCCATGGATGCGGCTCGCGCACTGGAACGGCTGGAGTCGCGCCGCAGTCACGTGGATCTTGTCTTTCTCGATCCGCCGTACGAGCAGGGCTATGCGTACCACGAAACGCTCGATTTTCTCGGCGCGTCGAATTTGCTTGCGCCGCGCGGTTGCGTGGTCGCGGAGCACGCGAGTCGCCGCGCGCTGGCGGAGCGTTTCGGCAGTCTGGAGCGTGTGCGCGTGGTCGAGCAGGGCGACGTGTCGCTCAGCTTTTATCGTCTCGCGCTGGCCGCCTGAGACGGCAAGACTTGGGG
Source organism: Candidatus Methylomirabilota bacterium (assembly GCA_035626055.1). Lineage (GTDB taxonomy): Bacteria > Acidobacteriota > Terriglobia > Acidiferrales > UBA7541 > DASPOJ01. Next base: position 42,051 of record DASPOJ010000029.1, read on the forward strand.
TTGCGCCAGGGTTCCTCTGAGCGTAAACGGGACGACGAGTTTGCCCGCGGCGTTTCTGAGGATTGCGTTGAGATAACCGGCGATGCCCTCCGTCGCATTTGAACCGGAAGGTGTGGCGCCGCCGGGAAATGAAATCTGGCCCTGGTAATTGATCGCGCCATCGAAGCCCAGGCTGCCTTGCAAGTCCACAATGCCCGAAGGGGCGTCGATGTGGATTTTGCGGCTCGTGAAACGCTGGCCGGCGATTGCGGCGTCGCCCGCGATTCGACGGAAGGGCGTGGGAGACGGAGAAGAATTCAAATCCGCCGCGGTTGCCGGCGCGCTGCTTAGATTCACACCGGGCAAATGGCCGTCGCGCACGGAAAAAGTTCCGGTTCCTGCCAGCGACTTTCGCCACGCGGCTTCGAGCGAGCCGAATGCTTGAAAATCGAATTCCGCGACACCGTAGAGTTTGCCCTTGAGCGACGGCGAATCGTCGAGCATCCTCCCCACATCCAGCGTCCGTGCCTGTATGTTGGCGGAAAAGCGTTGTGGCGCAGCGACGCGATCCACGCGAGCCGTCGCCTGCACGACGCCGCCATATATGCCAAGCGTAAAGGGCCAAAGTTCCGCGCGGTCGTTGAACAGCCGAAGCTCGGCGGTGAGCGGCCCGGCCGTGTACGTCTGCCACCGCACACGCTGCACCCTGAGCTTCCCTTGCGCGACCAGTTTGCTCGCCGCTGGCAGCTGGGACGGATCGCCGGCCGGGCCAGCGGGACGCGCCGCCGCCGGGCCGGGCAGCGCTCCGGTTGGAATCGCATCGAGAGCGAGCTGGTTCGATTGGAAATCGAATTGAGCCACCGGGTTCTCGACGTCGTTGACGAGAACTGTTCCACGGAGGTCGCCGGCGGCCCCAAGGTCAGCCGAGAAATCCGCTTTCAAGTGGCCGGCGTCGAGGTTGAGCAAACCGGAGAGGAACGCGATCGGCTGCGGCCACTCGGACAGTGCAGCCTGAAGCCCTTGCAGATTCGCTTCGCCTTGCCAATGCTGCAAATCGAGCGGCGAGAGGGTGATGCTACTCAAATTCGCGTTCAAATGCTGTGCATCAAGGTCGAGCGTCACCGCGCCGGCCGGCTCGATCTTGCCGAGCTGGATTTCGGCGTCCGTGAGCCGAACATTCGCAATGCCGGTCAATGAGAAGGAAAAGTCGGTGGGAGCCGCACCTGCCTCAGAGACAGATTCAGCATCGGGCGCGGAGGCGAAGAAATAATTGAATTCTCCCTGGGCGTTCTCTACCAGCGAGATTCTCGGGCGCACGAGCTCGAGGGAATTAATTTCGATGTGGCGGCGCAAGAGCGGCCAGAAGGCGATCGTCGCGCGGATCTCATCGGCCGAGACGAGATTGCCTGAAGGAAATCCTTGAGGGTTGCCGATCTGTGCGGTTTCCACAACGAATCCCAGGCGAGGCAGAAACTGCGCTCGCAACTTGCCCAAGCGCACGGACCGGCCGGTCTGCTCGCTGAGGAGCGATGCGATCTCATTGCGATAACGGTCCAGATTTAAGACGTATGGAGCTAATTCCCCCACGGCGATGATGAAAATCAGCGCCGCCAGCAATAATTTGGCCCACTTCGCAGCGCCACGGCGCAAGCGCGGCGTGATTGGTTGGTGACTCGTGGCTGAGTTTGGCTCGCTCAACGCTTCATCCGGCGCGACCTGAACTTCCTATCGTTGCAAATCTAGTGCCCGCGCGGCAACCCTTCTCTCCGACGACAGGCATCAGATTACAAGGAGGGAATAGGTTACAGGCGTATAATCAGCAGACCATGCCAGACTTAGACGCGCCCGGTCCGAGTGCGGCGGTGCGAGCTTCGGAGACGCGCGGCGGGGAATCTCCGGCCGAGGCGGGGGTGCGGCTGGAAGTTTCGTGGTCGCGTCCAGGTGCAAACTTCTGGGACAGTCTGTTCGCAGTGTTGCGCGGGCCGATGGCCCCTAAAGAGTTTGAGGGCGCGCCTTTTTTTCGCGATTGCTGGGTTGCCTCGCGGTGGCCGACTCGGGCCGTTGTGGTTGCGCTGGCTCTGCAAGTGGGGCTCGTTCTGCTGCATCCGCACTGGAACTTGGTCACGCCCCGGCCGATCACTGTGGAAGCGGAACTCACCTGGTATGACTCCGATCGGGACTTGCCGCAGATTCCATTCGAACAGCCGAAGACGAAACAAAATTCCATCGCCGAGCCGAAGCAGCCACTGCCTCGCGCCGGTGCTGACGCCTATCATCCACGGCTGACGATTCTGAGCGCGCCGCTGCACCCCACTCATCCGCGCCAGGTGCTCATTCAGCCGGATGCGCCGGACGTGGCGCCGAAATTTCTCCCGGCATTGCCCAACATCGTGGAGTGGTCGGATGGCTCCCCAGCCAGACCGAGATTGAACATTTCGCAGCAAGCGCTTGCGCCAATGCACCCGGAAACCAGGCAGCCGCAAGACACGCAGCCGGTAGCGGCTCCCGATATCGCGAATCCCCAACTTCAGGCCGGGCCGATCGATATTGGTGAATCCCCCGCTGACGCCCCGAAACCCGCATTGACCATTAACCGCATGCGCGCGGGTCACGCAGCCGCACGCCACGCAGAGGCAGACACGCCCGCCCCGGACGTTGCCGGGGATATCGGCGGCGACCCGGGCCATTTGATTGCGATCTCGGCCACGCCCGGCCCACCCGCTCCTCCCCCGGTGGTGCCGAAAGGAAATCTAACCGCGCGCGTTTCCATTTCTCCCGAAGGAACCCAACCGGGCATGCCCGGCGGCGCGGCCGATGGGGCCGCAGGAACAACAGAAGGATCGGGCGGCGGCGCGGGAAATGGTGTACCGGGAATTTCGATCAGCGGCGGCGCGCCAAATTCGCACACGCCGGTTTCCGGCTTCGGCAACGGCACACCAGGCCATGACGTGAACGCGCCGGCAACTGCCGCGCACTCCGTGCGATCTGCGGCGCCCCTTGATTCTGGGGCCACGCCCACTCCCTCGAATTTTGCAGCGCTGGGACCGGACGCTCGCCCAGAACTGCTCCTCGGGGCGGGGCAGGTTTACACGATGCACGTCAATATGCCGAATCTGACGAGCGCAACAGGCAGCTGGATCCTCAGTTTCGCGGAAATGGATCCGAGCGGCGACAGGCCGCTCGCGCTGAGCCCTCTCGGTGAACCGCGCAGCGGTCCGCAGTCAGTTGATTTGGTGGGCCCTGCGCCGCTGCGTAAAGTGGACCCGCGGTATCCTCAGAACCTTCGCAAGGATCGAGTTGAGGGCGAAGTGATTCTGTACGCCGTGATTCGCAAGGATGGCTCGGTGGACAGCATTCAATTGGTGCGCGGCGTGGACCCCGAGCTCGATAACAACGCGATGGTCGCGCTGGCCGGCTGGAAGTTCCGTCCGGCGGAACGCGAAGGGGTGCCGGTGGATCTGGTGGCCATCGTGCGCATCCCGTTCCGCGCGGTCGCGCCCGAACGCTAAGACCAACGACAATCTTGATTATATGGTGAGGACGGCCAGAAGGCGGTCCAGGTCGCGTTCGGAATTATAGAGATGCGGCGAGATGCGGAGAGCGCCATCGCGGAGGCTGACGACGATATTCGCTTTTTGCAGCTTCTCGTGCAGCGCGGGCCCGCCATCGGGTCTGCGCGGTTGAATGCAGACGAACGGGCCGCGCGCTTCGGGCTCCGCGGGACTCCCAAGCACGCAGCGGTCCAGCGGCAGCCGGCGAATGAGCTCCTCGATGAGGCTGCAGATGTGCCGCCAGATTGTCTCGACGCCGGCGCGGTGAATAAATTCGAGGGAAGCCTCTATTGCGGCGAGATTGAAGAAACTCGCCGTCTCCGGTGAATCCCAGCGGAGCGCGCTTTCCGAACGGGCGTAGCTGCCGGACGGAAGGGAATGAAAACTCGCCGCGTCTTCGAGCGATTGCCAGTAGACCGGACCTTCGCGCAGTTCTTTCATGACGCTGCTGCGGATCCAGAGAAAGCCCGTGCCGTAAGGCGAGAGCAACCACTTGCAGCCCGCGGCGGTCAGAAAATCGCAGCCCAGCGAATCGGCCGCCAGCGGCATCGCGCCCGCGCACTGCGATGCGTCGAGCAAGAGAAATCCACCGGCAGCGTGAACGGCGTCGGCGACGCAGCGCGCGTCGAGGCGCGAGGCGTCCTTGAAGCCCACGAGGCTGACGGAAATCAAGCGCGTGCGCGGAGTAATCTGCGCGAGGAAATCATCCGCGGCGAGAAACCGGCCGCGCGGAGTGACAATCTTCACTGTGATACCCGTCGCGGACTGCATGGGCAGCCACGTCGCGAAGTGAGCCGGGAATTCGCCGCGCGCGATGAGGATTTCGTCTCCCGGGCGCAATTCGAGGCGGTTTGCGACCACTTGCATGCCCCCGCTTGCGCCGGTGGCGAGCGCGATTTCCTCGGGCCGCGCGCCGATGAGCTGCGCCAGCAAGACGCGCACGCGGCCCGGCAACCCGAAGTACTCGGATTCAGGAATGTGATGCGGGAATTTCTTCCATTCGAGAGCCTGTTGCGTCGCGCGGATGACCGCGCGCGGCGATGGACCCTGTCCTGCGGCGTTCAGATAAACGGCGTCTTCGATTTCAAACCATTCTTTTCGCCAGTCGGTCATGAAGCGTGAATGCCTTTCAAAAATGCGCACGAAGATCGCCGAATCTACTGACGATCACGAGCCGGCCGACACCACACTGCACTTCATCATGTTCCATTTCCCAGGTGGCGGGATGCGGAATGAAGACGGCGTTGAGTCCGGCTTCGAGAGCGGGATTGATATCGCTCCGCGGGCTGTTGCCCACCATCCACCCGCGCGACTTCACGACGTGGTGCTTGTTGACGAGCCGGAGATACGTCGCCACGTCTTTTTCACCCACGATTTCGATGGCCTCGAAGTGCGTTTGCAAACCGGAACGCTCCACCTTGGCCGCTTGCTCGGCGGCTTCGCCTTTCGTGAAGAGAATGAGGCGATGCCGCTCAGCCAAGTATGCGAGCGTGTCGGGCACCCCGTCGAGAACGTGAGGCGGGGTCTGCTCGAGTTCCTGCACGCTGCGATGAATCTCGTCGAGCACGGTCCTCCGGGCAAGATTGCCGGCGAGCTTCAAATAGGTTTCTTCAAGCGAGCGGCCAAAGCTGCGAACACCGTAGCCGTGCTGCCGGATATTCCGGCGCTCGGTTTCGTTCAGGATGCGGCGCGCGTACGCGCGGGAATAGCCAAGCGGCTCGACGAGTCCGAGAAACGCCTCGATTGTTTTCTCGAAGAAGACGTTGTTTTCCCAGAGCGTGTCGTCGGCGTCTATGAGGAGGGTTTCGCGAGCCATTGTGCGAGACCGCGCCTCAGGAGCGCTTGGGCACGCCCGAGGCGAGTTTCTCGAGGATGGCGCGCGCGATTTGCTGCGCTTCGCCGAAATGCGTGAGGTAATTCTGAAACTCGCGGTTCACATCGAGAGCATCGTCGGCGCCGAGTTGCGTGCGCAGCATCATGTCGCGCACGCGAACCGGGTGGGGCAACAGCGCGTCCTCGTTCAGTTCTTCGAGGGCAGTCTTGGCGTCGTAGTGATACATCGTTCCTCCAGGCGGGAGTGGGAACGCTCATTGTACCGCGATTCGCGGGAGTGCTGCTGGAGAGACGAGAGGTTGGAACGCGCGAAGCGAAGCGTCAGGCCGGAACGGGAAGGAACTCGTATCGGTGAATCCGGGCCGCAACGCCGCAATGTCCGTTGAGGGGTTCGACGCGGACAACCTGGGCGAAGCAGCGGATATGAACGTCGCCGGCCATGGTGATTTCCTTCGGAAGAGTGAGTACCAAGTCGAGCGAGGTGCCGGATTCGTAGCGCGTGTCGATAGTGAAGTAGAGGCCGCGGAAGCTTACGTCACGAGTCTTCCCACTTCGCTCCGCTTCCCCTTCGGAATCCGAGCAGCGGACCAACAGCGGTAACGCCATCGTGAATCGCCGGGAGGCCCGGCGTTCAATTCCGTTTGTCATTCTTCTCCCGGAAAAGGGCATTCCAGGGATCGCACGCAATAAGAATCCATACCGTTTGCGGCGACCGTGCGAGCACAAGCTAGCATTGAAAGGGAATCCGCGCAACGAAAACCTCTCAAGCCCGTGCGTTTTGACCGGCCCTCGCGCGGCGCATAAGATTGGTCTGGGAATGGGAGATCGAGAACCGATGAACGCGCGAGCGCATCGCAGCCTGATGCTGAATGGACCCGAAGGCAAACTGGAAGCGCTTTTCTGGGACGTGGAACGAAACGACCGAAATGGCGTACCGGCGCAAGCGGTGTTCGCTGCGGCCGTGTGCCATCCCCACCCGCTTTATGGCGGAACGCTGCAGAACAAAGTTGTGTATCGGGCGGCGAAGGCGTTGCACGGTTTGGGTTTGCCCGTCCTGCGATTCAACTTTCGCGGCGCGGGGTTGAGCGCCGGGAGATATGACCGCGGGCGAGGCGAGTTGGACGACCTCCGCGCAGCACTTGATTTTCTTGCGGCAAGTTTTCCCGGCGCGCCGCTGCTCGTTGCCAGCTTTAGCTTTGGGGCATGGGTCGGATTGCGCGCGGGTTGCGGCGATGCGCGCGTGCATGCGCTGATTGGATTGGGTTTGCCGGTGGGAAACATGGATGTCTCCCACCTTTCCGAACGCGTCAAGCCGAAGCTCCTGATGAGCGGGGATAAAGATCCATATGGGCCAAAGGAGAAATGGGAAGCGATCATTTCCGCCCTGCCGGAGAAATCGCGCGAGGCAACGCAACTCATCCTGGTGCCGGGCGCCGATCATTTTTTCGCGGGACACCTGGGGGCCGTCGAGCGCGCGATTTCGGCATGGGTCCGGGCGCGGATGGAAGCGCTTCAGTAAACCGCGTCAGGACGCGCCCCGCTCGAATAATTTTGAAAATCGTTCCTGCGACGCGGGTGGAATGCCCAGTAAATGCAAGTTCGCGCGCGCATGCTCCGCGCGGCTCATCCCCACCAGCGCCGTCGTGATGCCTGGAGTTGAGCGGACGAATTGCAGCGCGCGTTCGGCGTCGCTTTCGAGGCCGAGCGCCTCGGCGATGAAGGGCGGGAGATCCCGAGCGACTTTGCCCTGGAGCAGCGACGCGCTCGCGACCAGCGTGACGTCGAGCGCGTGCGCGGCCTCGATCATCGGAAGGGTGCGCGTATCGAGTGGCTGGTTCGCGCGGCTGAGGGCTTCGGTCATGCCGAGGTTGTACGGCAATTGCACGAACCGGAAGTGGTGCGCGTCGCCGGCAAGTTCGCGGGCGATAATTTCAATCTGACCCAGCGAGAGATAATCCTTGGCGTTCTGCGGCTGGCGGAAACCGCTCCAGGTGGCGAGGCCGTAGAATCTAATCTTTCCCTCCGTGACCGCCACCTCGAGAACCTCGAACGCGGCCCGAATGCGGCGCTCAAATTCCTCACGAGGATATTCACCGAGCTGGGTTTCCGGATTGTGGAGGTAATAGACGTCGATCGTCTCGACGCCGAGATTGCGGCGGCTGCGCTCGATTTGATCGGCCAGGAATCGCGGAGCGAGAACGTGGCAACTGGCGGCCACGTCCGCGGCGGCGATCAGGCCGCGCTCGACGTATTCTCGCTGAAAATATTCGCTGGGATCGGCGGACATCTCTCCGTCCGTCGTGAGAAAGCCGCCCTTCGTGCAGACGAGGAGCTCGTCGCGCGCGTAGCCGCGCCGGGCGAGTTCCGCAAGCGCGGAGCGCACCGAGCGCTCGCTGCGTTGAAAGCGGTAGTTGATCGCAGTGTCGAGGACGTTTGCGCCGGATTCGACCGCGGCGATGATGGCGTCAGTGTAGCCACGATCGGTCGCCTCGTCGGCTTCGCCAAGATATGTCCCGATTCCGATCGAGGAGAGCAGCAGCCCTTGCTGCTCCCGGAAATGCCCCGGGGCGGCATGGCTCGCAAACCGCGCCGCATACCGCTGCGTTCCTTCCGGTGTCACCCCGGTCACGCGTCCTCCGATCCCGCTCTGCGGGAAAGAAGAAGGACAGTATACGCGCCTGAGGGCAATTCAAGTCTACGGAGCCGCAGGCGTTTCGGGTTCGGCCGAGTTTGCAGCAGGAGACAAAAGGCGCGAGCAGGCGCGAAGAATGCGGCGGTACGGCCATTCCTCTTTCGCTGGCTTGCGCGGATTCGCGCGCAGCTCCGAACGAAATAGGATTTCACCGGCGCGAGGTTTGCCGTAGAACCACCGTGCAAGCAATGCAAGATGGTCTTCGATATCGCGCGGGTTCCTCTCGCGCGCCGGCCCGGATTCCGATTCGAGGTGGCCGCGCAGAATTTCCTCTGCTGAACGCGGCGCGTCCGCCGCTTCGTCCGGGCGCGCCAGTTCTCCGAAACGCAGGAGAAACGGCTCCGAGATGAGCCCTCTCCGCACGGCGAATACGGCGATGGCTTGCCGTTCCGCGGCTGGTTGAAGAATCACGGCGTTGAGGTCCTCGACGCGCCGGGCGAGGCCGGGCATGCCGCGAAGCACTTCCGCGACTTTTTCGAGCCTGCGGTGCAGCGCCGCTGCTCGCTCGAAATCGAGATGTTCGCTGGCCGCCTCACGCTCGGCCTGCAGCTCGCTTTCGTGCGAAGCGCCGCGAGAGGAGAGAAACGACACGACTTGTTCGACCTCCGCGCCGTACTCCGCGTCCGTGCATCCGGCAAAACACGGCGCAAGACACATTTTCATTTCCGAATAAATGCAGCCGGGGAAGGTGGGATCGCGCCGGATTTTGATTTGGCAGCGGCGAATCTTGAACAAGTCGAGGAAGCGCCCGGCGAAGTGATCCGCCGCTCGGCGCGAAGGAAACGGGCCGTAGTAGGCGCCGGAAGAGCCCATGCGCCGCGTCGCGTAGCAGCGGGGATAGGCATTCGCCAGATTCACCTTGAGCACGGCCGGCGGGCGCAAGCGCATGCGCTCTCGATACCGCGCGGGCCATGCGGCGCGCGCCTGTTGCAGGTAAACGAACCCTTGTTCGAAGTGCGAGCCCGTGAGGCGAAAGCGGACGGCGCGCGCGAACTCGCGCAGGTTCAGGCGCTTCGATGCGAAGTCGCGCGGGCCGAGAAGACGCTCCAGGCGCTTGCGGAGGTCCGCTGTGCGCAGCAAGTAGGGTTCGGCCCCGGGGAATTCCACGCGAGGCTCGATGCGAAAAACGGCAGCGCGCGGCGGAAGCGCCTCAAAGAAATCGGCGTCGCGGGCGGGATCGAAACTCGCGCCGCAGTCGAGGTCGAGCATTCTCCAAGCTTATACCGGGGGACCGCAACGCGGGAACTGGGAATGAGGATTTGATGCGTGCGTGCGGCGAACCAAAAAACAGGCGGGCGCGAAGCGTTCAGAGCGACTTCAGAACCCACGAGGCGATGACGAGGCGCTGGATTTCACTCGTGCCTTCGTAGATTTCCGTGATGCGCGCATCGCGGTACATCCGCTCGACCGGATACTCGCGGCTGTAGCCGTAGCCCCCATGGATCTGGATCGCCTTGTGCGTGACGCGCGTGGCCATCTCCGAGGCGAATAGCTTTGCGACGGAAGCCTCCAGCGAAAAGCGCGCGCCGGAATCCTGTTTCCACGCGGCCTTGCGGACGAGCAGCCGCGCAGCGTCAATTTCAGTGGCCATGTCGGCGAGCATGAATTGAATCGCCTGGAACTCTACGATCGGATGGCCGAACGCCTGCCGCTGCTGCGCGTAGGCGAGCGCGTGCTCGAAGGCACCCTGCGCGATGCCGGTGGCCTGCGCGGCGATGCCGACGCGGCCGGACTCGAGCGTCGAGAGAGCGATCTTGTAGCCCTCGCCTTCCCGGCCGAGGCGATTCGCGGCCGGCACGGCGCAATCGGAAAAGGAAAGCTCGACGCAGGCGGTTGCGCTGATGCCTAGTTTCTTTTCCTCCTTCCCGACGCGGAATCCCGGTGTTCCACGCTCCACGATAAGGGCAATGATGCCCCTTTCGCCGCTGGCGGGATGGGTGTTCACGTAGACGATGGCCGCATCGGCCACGCCGCCGTTTGTGATCCAAGTTTTTGTGCCATTAACGACGTACGCATCGCCTTTGCGCTCGGCGCGAGTCTGCAAAGCCGCGGCGTTCGAGCCAGCTTGCGGCTCGGTGAGTGCGTAGCAGCCGATTTTCTCGCCACGCAAGAACGGCGTGAGGAACTTCTTCTTTTGCTCTTCGTCTCCGAACCGGTAAACAGGATCGCAGAAGAGCGAGTTCTGCACGGAGAGAATCACGGAGGTGGAGGCGCAGACCCGCGCGATTTCCTCGATCACAATGGCGTAGCCCACGTGATCGAAGCCTGCGCCGCCTGCGGATTCCGGAAAGGCGATTCCCGCGAGTCCCAACGCGGACGCCTTACGAAACGTCTCCATGGGAAAGCGGCCGGTCTCGTCGATTTCTTTTGCCTGGGGTTTGACTTCGCTTTCGGCGAATTCGCGGACCGTGCGCTGCAGCAGCTTTTGTTCTTCGGTTAAACCGAGGTTCAAGGCCAGTTCCTTGCCGCGGCGGCCGCGCGTCAGGTCTGCAGGGCGCCGCGAAGCTTTTCGTAGGTCGTCGCAAGCTCCTCGGGCTCGAGGCGCGTCTCGGAAACGGTGGTCATAAAATTCGCGTCGCCGGACCAGCGTGGCAAAACGTGCAAGTGGATGTGCCCCTGCACACCGGCGCCCGCGCAACGCCCGAGATTCATGCCGAGGTTGTAGCCTTCGGGATGGTAGACCGATTCCAGCGCGAGTTGCACTCGCTGCGCCAGGCTCATCATTTCGCCGAGCGTCTCCGCGTCACACTCGCGCAATTCGGCCAGATGGGCGAACGGCACGATCATGACGTGGCCGGTCGTGTAGGGGAATCGGTTCAGAATGATGTAATTCTTTTTTCCGCGGAGGATGATGAAGCGCGTGGCGTCGTCGCCGGCAGCGGCGTCGCAGAAGATGCAACTATCGTGCTTGCCGCTTTGCGCGATGTAGCGGTAGCGCCAGGGATTCCAGAGATAGTCCATGATGCGCGCAGCGCGGGGCCGCGGACGGAATCGCCGTCCGCGCCAACCCCTATACTCTACCCGCCGGGGACGCCGAAGAGCCGGCGGTGTTGACGAAGTCCTTCAATTCCTTGCTCGGCTTGAAGAAAGGGATGCGCTTGGCCGGAACATCCACCTTGGCTCCCGTCTTCGGATTGCGTCCTACGCGGCCGCGGCGCCTGCGCGTGCGAAAGCTGCCAAAGCCGCGAATCTCAATTTTGTCGCCCTTCTGCAGGGCGCCGATAATTCCCAGAAAAATAGTCTCGACGATAACCTCCGACTCATTGCGCGGGAGGCCCGTGTTCTTCACGACCTCTTCAACCAAGTCGGCCTTGGTCCATGTGGAATCGTTCATTTTCGTTCGCTCCGCCGAGAATCAGAACGCCTCATCTGCCGTATCGCCGGACACAGCGCATAACAGGGCGCTCCTGCACACCGCTGGGTGCCCTTCCTATCACTAAACGCAAGATCAGGGAATCGATTTCTGCTGCCGCGGGGGAGGGCGCGACCGCTCGACCGGACTATAACATCTCGCGCTTGGCCATGATAGCGTCCCCAATCGTGGCCGTCGCGGAGGACTTCGACGAACGATAGTCCTCCATCTCGCGCCGCTCGACCTGCCGCTGGGCAGCGCGGTAGCTTAATCCGATCTTGTGCTGGTCCGAACTCATTTTCACGATCTTGAAATCGTAATCCTGCCCGACGTGCAACAGATCGCCCGACTTCGAATTGCGCGGCTGGTTCTGGGGCTGGTCCGGTTTGCGCCGGCCTTCGATCTCCGAAATGTGGCACAGCCCTTCGATTCCATCCGCCAGCTCCACGAACGCGCCGAACGTGGTGAGCCGCGAAACGCGGCCGTGCACGAGATCCCCCACCTTGTGCGCCGAAAACCAATTCGACCAGATATCGTTCACCTGTTTGATGCCCAGAGAGACGCGCCGGCCCGCGGCGTCGATCTTCAGGACTTTGGCTTGAATCGTATCGCCCTTCTTCAATAGTTCGGACGGATTCTTGACGCGGCTGGTCCACGAGATATCGCTCACGTGCACGAGACCGTCGAACCCTTCCTCGATCTCGACGAACGCGCCAAAGTCCGTCAAATTGCGCACACGCCCGGTGACCACCGTACCCACGGGATATTTTTCCGCGAGCGTCTGCCACGGATCGATTTGCGCCTGCTTCATGCCCAGCGAAATCCGGCGCTCGGCAGAATCGACGCCCAGCACGACGACTTCCACTATGTCTCCCGGCTTGAGGAGCTTGGAAGGGTGCTGCTTGCGCTTCGACCACGACATTTCACTTACGTGCACCAGCCCCTCGATGCCGGGCTCGAGCTCCACAAATGCGCCGTAATCCACCAGGCCGATCACTTTGCCCGAGAGGCGCGCCCCGACGGGGAATCGGTCGGCCACGCTCACCCACGGGTCGGCCTGCATTTGCTTCAGCCCGAGGGACACGCGCATCTTGGCGCGATCGAATTTCAGCACCTGCACATCAACTTCGTCGCCGGGCCGCACAATCTCGGAAGGGCTGGTCACGCGAACCCAGGACATGTCCGTGACGTGCAATAGCCCGTCCAGTCCACCGAGGTCGATAAATGCGCCGTAGCCGGTGACGTTCTTCACCACGCCCCGGCGCACCTGCCCCTCCTCGAGCGAGTCCATCAGTTTTTGCCGCTCGGCCTCCAAATTCACTTCGAGAACCGCACGCCGGCTGACCACCACATTTCCGCGCTTGCGATTCAGCTTTACGACGCGAACCTCGATCTCTTGATCCTTCCACGCGTCGAGATTTTGGACGGGCCGCAGGTCCAGTTGCGAGGCCGGAAGAAACGCCCGCACGCCGATGTCCACCACCAAGCCGCCTTTGATGTGGTCCACGACACGGCCGGTCAAGTTTGTCTTCTCGCGGTACGCTTTCTCGATGTTCGTCCAGGCGCGCCGGCGCCGCGCGCGGAGATGCGATAGGATGACATAGCCTTCCTTGCGATCCCCCGTGCGAAGGACCTCGATTGGCTGGCCGGGGTCAAGCTGGATCGGAACTTCGGCTTCAGCAATTTCGATGGCCGGGATTAGTCCTTCCGTCTTGCCGCCCAAATCCACGACCACGCCAAGATCCGTAATCGCCACAACATGGCCCGATTCAATCTCGCCTTCGGAGGGCGCTTGATGCGGCGCGGCGTACTGGTCGAGGAGTTGATCCATCTCGGCCGACTCAGTTGAGTCCACGGAGGTTCCGGTGTCAGGCCCGGGATTTGCTTCGCTGGATTCGCCTGCTGCCACAGCGACTTCCGTCGCACCGGCGGGTCCATCGGTAGATACCGGGGGGCCGGCAAGCTCACCATTGGGCTCAGCGGCGCTTGCTGCCGCCGCATCCGTTTCTTGCGCCGGAGCCGCGGCTGCCGTCTCAGGCTCGGGACCAGCCTCAGCTGTCACGGGTGCTTGCGCAGTCTTCTCTTCTTCAGGCAAAGATTCTTCGTGCGAAGAAGGCACAGCGGTTCCACCTGCTGGAGTTTCAGATTCAGGACACATCCCTACCGCCTCCCTACCACCGCCACCCCAAAACCCCGAGGGCCCCGGCCCCATGGAGGTTCTTCCCAGTCACGGAACGAGTGCAAGGAAGGAGATGCAATAAGCCAGCAAAGCGTTCTATCGCCTGGATGATACTAGCGGCTATGCGCCGGTGTCAATCCAACCTTGGCTGCCTGTTCTAGGTCCGAGAGAGTTACGACCGGACGCGGCCCGCCTGCCGAATCTCGCGGCGGTAGTCGGGTGCGACGACCTCAACCGTGCGGCACATTTCGTAAAGGCGCGAGCGGATGCGCATGCTCAAACGGTCGGTGAGGGAATCTTCTTGCGTGGGGGCTGCGGCGAACGATGCGCCGGACGTTGCGGCCGAACGCGAGCGCGAAGCCGACTTGCCTCCGTCAGCGGTAGCGGGCCCCGGAGCGTCGAGGTAGTTGGTCGTCAGCAGCGTGACACGACGCTCGTTATAGCGCGTGTTCAGGATGTGGCCTACGGTTTCGAGCGCCCACGCAGAAGGCTTGCTCGCGCCAACGTCGTCGAGCAGCAGCACCTCCGCCGTAAGGACCGGTTCCAGCACGCCCATCTCCGTCGCCTGGCTGACCGGGTTGTAGCTCGCTTGAATCTCCTTTAGCAGCTCGCGGTAGTCGTAGAAGAGTCCTTGATGGCCACGCACGACCAAGGCTCGCAGCGCAGCGACCGCCAGGTGCGTCTTCCCTACGCCGCAAGAGCCCATGAGGAGAATGCCGCTTTCGGTGCCGGCAGGGTAATCGCGCGTGAACGCTTCCATGACGATACGCGCCTGCTTAAGGCTGCGATTCCAATGCTCCGCTTCGGGCTCGCTTTCATACACATCGGTATCGAAGTTCTCGAAGTCGCAATGCTCGTAGCGCAGCGGAAGCCGCGTCCGTGCGAGCGCACGCGCCGTGCGGTCCTCGCCCACGCAGTCGCAAGGCACGGCCCATACTAGCTTGCTCGGGCCCGCCGTCGCCGTCGCCGGAGCCGCGGCCGCGCCCCTGCCTGCCGGGACGCCTCCGGGATTCCCATGACCCGGGCGCTCGCCGCTTTGGACCGCGACCCGGCGCGCGTCTTCATCGGCGGCTACGCGTTCGACGGTCTTCCAGCCGCTGCCTCCGCATTTTGGGCAATCCGCTTGCGCCATGAGAGCAAGGATAGGCGCTGAGGGTGCGCGGCGCAAGCTGGGCCTCGTGTGGAAAGATTTCTCCGCTGTGGAAACCCTCTTGCGCGAGGCAGGGCGGGCTGCGAACTCAGTTCTTCGATTTTTCCGTGGAATCGGGCTTCTGAACGCGAATCACTTTGGGCGGACCGACGCGGACCAGCGCGTTGCGGGATGCGGGTGCGGATGCGGAGCGCAGGCCGCGCGCAAGCTCGCTCTGCACGAATTCCGCGAACGTCTGCATTTGCCGTTGCATCTCGCCCATTTTCTCGCGCATGTTGAGAATGACCTCGATGCCCGCGAGATTCACTCCCATCTCGCGAGTCAATGTGAGAATCACTTCCAGGCGCTCGAGATCAGAGTCTGTGTAAAGGCGTGTATTGCCCTGCGAGCGCGAGGGCTTAAGGAGGCCGACGCGTTCGTATAGGCGCAGCGTCTGCGGATGGAGCTTGTAGAGCTCCGCTACGGCCGAAATCATGTAACCGGCGCGGGCCTTCTTCTTGCGAGGTGTGCTGGAGCGAGGAGCCATCGCAATGCCTCATGCGCCCGCGCGCGCAAAAATATCGCGGCGAGGATCTTCGGGATCGAGCTTGCTCAGTTCCTTAAGCAGATTGCGGACGCGCTCGTCCACGGGCTTCGGCACGACCACTTGCAGCTCCACGTATAGGTCGCCGCGCCGGTTGGACCTGCGGGCGCTGGGCACGCCTTTGTCGCGGAGCCGCAGGCGCTGCCCGCTGTTCGTCCCCGGCGGAACCCGCAAGAGCGCCCGGCCGTCCGTCGTGGGAACTTCGATCTTCGCGCCAAGCGAAGCCTCGGAAACAGTGATCGGCACGACGGTATAGAGATCGTCGCCGCGGCGTTCGAAGAACGGATGCGGCTGGACGTCGGTGATGATGTAGAGATCGCCCGGCGGCGCGCCGCCTGTTCCCGCGTTGCCGCGGCCCGGCACCCGCACACGCGAGCCGCTGGCCACGCCGGCCGGAATGCGGACATCGAGAGTCTCGGCCCGGCGCACCCGTCCATCCCCTCCGCAGACGCGGCAGATGGTGCGGACGCGCCCGGTCCCGCCACAACGCGTGCACGAAACATTGAATCGCATCCGGCCTGAAGTTTGCGTCACCTGGCCCGTGCCGCCGCAGACGGAACACGTTTGCGGCTGGCCGACCGCTCCCGCGCCGCGGCATTCCGTACAGACTTCCAGGCGCGCCACCGTCAATTTGCGCACCGTTCCGCGCACGGCTTCCCAAAACGTGATGTCAATCTGATATTCGAGATCCGTTCCGGCCTCGGGGCCTTCCTGTGCCGCCGCGCCCGCGTTGCCACGGAAAAACTGGCTGAACAGATCGCGGAAACTCGTGCCGCCGGCGGGGCCTCCAGCGCCTCCGAAGTCGAAACCGCCAAAATCAAAATGGACGTCGTTCGCGCCTCCCGGGGGAACGCCGCCCGCTCCAGGCGCCTCGAAGCCGAACTGATCGTACATCTGCCTCTTTTTCGCGTCGGAAAGAACGTCGTAGGCTTCCTGAACTTGTTTGAATCTTTCTTCTGAGGACTTATCCCCTGGATTCAGGTCCGGGTGATATTTGCGCGCCAGCTTGCGATAGGCCGCGCGAATCTCTTTTTGTGTGGCCTTACGCGAAACACCCAGCATCTCGTAATAATCTTGTCTTGAGGTTGTCGGCATCGTCTGTTGGCCTTCCCGGCTCGCGTCACCCAGCGCCGAATCTTCAGCCCCTGAATCGGCTTCCGCAAATCCAGCAAGGACTAGAGCTTCGTCCAGCGCGCCGTCAATTCGGCCAATTCGATCTGTTCTCTGGCGTGCGCCTCGCGACGCCGTTTGCCCTCTTCATCCAACCGCCCGCTCATGGATGATTCCTTCTCGTTGGCGCGGGCGACCCAGCGGTCCACCCAGGCTATTTTTTGCTCGACACTTGCGCTGTCAGACCGGAAGCGAAGCGAAGTTCCACTGATATCCACGGAACGCGGGGGGAAATCGGACGGCGGCGCCAGCTGCGTCTCGTAGAAGACGCGCTTCCAATCGGCGCTGGGCGTCTCGCTCAGCGTCACTTGCACCATGTAAAAGTCTTCGCGGAGCTTTTGCACCGCTTGCGGCGGTCCAGCTCTCTTGACGCCTTGAGTGGCGCTCAATCGCGACCTCCCTAAATCGATTTTGATCGATTCCCAGACGGCCTCGGCGCACAACTCGTCACCGATCCGCCACGGGGAACTCTAAGGGGCTCGAGGAGCGGGCCCCCTATGTTCAATTCGGACGCTTCGATTCGTCCACGTCCACGTACTCGGCGTCAATCACATCGCCCTGGCCGGGCTTCTTCTGCTCTCCGGATCCCGGTGCGCCCGCGTCGCTGGAAGCCGCGCCCGGACCGCCAGCCTTCGACGCCCCTCCCGCTCGGTACAGAGTCTCCGCCATGCGGTGAGAAGCCCGCTCGAGTTCCTGCGTGGCCGATTGAATCGCGTCGAGCTTGCCTCCGGCTAGCGCGGACTTCGCCTTTTCGAGCGCCTCCTCGACGTCTTTGGCGTCCGGCTCGGTCAACTTCTCCCGGTTCTCCCGGAGCAGCTTCTCGATCTGGTAGATGCGGTTGTCGAGCATGTTGCGCGCTTCGATCTCCGAAAACTTCCGGCGATCCTCCTCGGCGTGGGCTTCCGCGTCCGCGCGCATCTTCTCCGCCTCATCCTTGGTAAGACCCGTCGAGGCCGTAATCGTGATCTTTTGTTCTTTGCTCGTGGCGGCGTCCTTGGCCGTGACGTTTAGGATGCCGTTCGCATCGATGTCGAATGTCACTTCGATTTGTGGCAATCCGCGCGGAGCCGGAGGAATACCCATCAAGGAGAAGTTCCCGAGCGTGCGGTTGTCGGCGGCCATTTTGCGCTCGCCTTGCAGCACTTTGATGTCGACCGACGGCTGATTGTCCGCGGCCGTCGAAAACGTCTCCGACTTGCGCGTGGGGATGGTCGTGTTGCGCGGAATGAGCACCGTCATGACGCCGCCCAGGGTCTCAACGCCGAGCGAAAGCGGCGTGACGTCAAGCAGCAAAATGTCCTTCACTTCGCCGCCCAGCACCCCGCCTTGAATCGCCGCGCCCACCGCGACGACTTCGTCCGGATTCACGCCTTTGTGCCCTTCGCGTCCGAACAACTCCTTCACAAGCTGCTGGATCATGGGCATGCGCGTCTGTCCGCCCACCAGCACAACTTCGTTGATCTTGCCCGCATCGATGCCGGCGTCTTTCATGCACAGCTTGCAGGGCTCTACCGAGCGGCGGACGATGTCTTCAACCATCGACTCCAGTCTTGCACGCGTGAGTTTCTTGACCAAATGCTTCGGGCCCGCGGCATCCGCCGTCACAAAGGGAAGATTGATCTCCGTCTCCATTACGGTGGAAAGCTCCACTTTGGCGCGCTCCGCAGAATCCCGCAGCCGCTGCATCGCCATTTCGTTGCCCTTCGCTCGGAGGTCCAAGCCCTCATCCTTCTTGAACTCGTCCACCAGCCACTCCACGATGCGTTGGTCGATGTTGTCGCCGCCAAGGTGCGTGTCGCCGTTGGTCGCCTTGACTTCGATGACGCCCTCGCCGACCTCCAGAATCGAGATGTCAAACGTGCCGCCGCCAAAGTCGTACACCGCGATCGTCTCGTCCTTCTTCTTGTCGAGGCCGTAGGCAAGCGCGGCCGCCGTGGGCTCGTTGATGATGCGCTTCACTTCGAGACCTGCAATTTTCCCCGCATCTTTCGTGGCCGTGCGCTGCGCGTCATTGAAGTATGCCGGCACCGTGATGACCGCTTCAATCACCTTTTCTCCAAGAAAATCTTCCGCCGCGGCCCGCAGTTTCTGCAAAATCATCGCCGATATTTCAGGAGGGCTATATTCCTTCCCCTGCGCAACCACCGCTACGTGCTCGTGCTGCGGAACCACCTTATAGGGCACCATCTTCATTTCGGCGCTCACTTCGTCCTGACGACGCCCCATGAACCGCTTGATCGAATAAATCGTATTCTCCGGATTCGTGACCGCTTGGCGCTTGGCCACCTGTCCCACCAGCCGCTCGCCGGATTTCGTCACCGCGACAACCGAAGGTGTGGTGCGACCGCCTTCTTGGTTCGGTATCACTACTGGTTCGCCGCCCTGCATCACGGCCACAACCGAATTGGTCGTGCCGAGGTCAATGCCGATAATCTTGCTCATGTTGAGTGACTCCTTGCCTCCCGGGCGACGAATTCAAGGCGCGCCCGCTCACAAACTCGGGGCATTGTAAACCTTGAGCAGAACGTTGTCAAGTCATTTGATAAAGCATAAACTGCTTATTATAAGTTACTTAGCGCCGCTATCCCCCGTGCTGCCAGAACAACCGCCCCCTGGCGCCCGCCCTGTACTCTGCAAACACGCCCACAATTCAGCCCTCACGACCGCCCGCTATTCATTGCAAACTGGGGAGAAACATCGAAACCCCCCGACCGAACGGTCGCGCGGGATCCCTCGAGGCCATCAGGATCACCTTGCACAAGAGGAGGAATTCCATTCTGACGAAAGGATGTCGGAGGTTACAGTTCGGATGCTTGGTTGCTGCCGCTCTTTCGCGCCAGCCGAGTTTCGCATCTAAATCTTATGCAACGAAACAGAGTACGTTCGGCGCAAGTCAGGTAGAATATCGCTCCGGCAAAAAATTGGGCGATGGGAGGATAGCTTGAAAGCACGAGCTCTAATTGCGGGGCTGCTGCTCGGAGTCGCGATCGTGTCTGCAATGGCGGTTCCGGGTAGGACGAGGCCTGCGCCGGGCGGCGCATCGCCGTCGGCTGCGCAGGCGCGAATCACGCCAGCCTCAGTGACTTACGCAAAGTCTCTCGGCTCAAGCTCCGCGCCGGTGCGAATCGAAGTCTTCAGCGACTATCAATGCCCGCAGTGCCGGAGTTTTTATCTCAATACTCTACGGCCCGTCATCGATAACTATGTCTCCACCGGCAAGGTCTATTTGATCCACCACGATTTCCCGCTTTCGATGCACGCCTATTCCCGCGATGCAGCGCGGTGGGCCACCGCGGCGGCGGTCGTCGGCGATTTTGAAACGGTGGACCAGGCGCTTTATGCAAATCAGGACAAGTGGGAAGCCAACGGGCAGATCGAGCCCGTCGTGGCCGCGGTCCTCTCTCCAGCGGAGATGAAGAAGGTAAAATCTCTATTCACACAGGACGCCCCGGAATTGGACGCCGTGGTAGAGACGGACTACAACCTTGGCAGGGCCAAGAATATTGACTCGACGCCCAGTATCTTTGTCACGGCGCATGGTGAGACCCACGAACTTCCGCCCGGCGGCGTCAGCTACCCGCTCATGAAGCAATACCTCGATTACCTTTTGGAACAACACTGATGATGGCGGCTTCTATTCCTATCGAAGGATCCGCTCCGCGACTGGGTTTTCTCCCGCGCGCGTTTCTCCTGTTGGGGCGCTTGGTTCTGGGGGGCGTATTTATTTTCGCCGCCTATGCCAAATTGCATTTCGACGGCCAATGGCATCTGCACGACTACTACTTCTTCTTCGCGATGTCCATTGACTCTTACCACCTGCTCCCGCTCTGGGCTGTGGAACTAGCGGCGCGCGTCCTGCCGTGGTTTGAGATGCTGCTCGGACTGATGTTGGTTCTCGGGCTTTGGCTGCGCTGGGCCGCCGCCGTGACGTCCGCCCTCATAGCTGTCTTCTGTTTCGCGATCGTTCGGGCGTACCTGCTCCACCTGGAGATCAGTTGCGGCTGTTTCGGAAACAACGAGAGGCTCACCGGCTGGACCATCGTCCGCGATGGCTGCTTCCTCGCGTTGTCCCTCGCGGTTACCTGGCTTGCGTTTATCGCGCACCGGCGCGCAGCCCGAAGAAGTTAGTGTTTCCCTTTTCCCCTCCCGTGTTCCCGCGCAACCCCGGAATAACTCTTCGAATGTCCGCCGCAACACATCGCCCAGCCGGGTTAGAATAGAGCCGCGATGGATCCTCTTCCGCCGATCACACTGCGTTTGAGGGGCCGCAAACTGGCAGGCCGGCTGGCCTTTGCGCTGCTCTTGATTGCCGCGATTTCCGCCGGCGCTGTGGCGGGACTCCTCTTCGTTTACTCGAGCGATCTGCCGCAAATCCACGCCTTGGAAGACTACCAGCCGAACGTCGTCACCGAACTCTATGCCGACGACGGGCAATTGATCGGCACGTTCGCCCTGCAGCGTCGCATTCTCCTGTCCTACGAGCAGATCCCCCCTGTCTTGAAGGACGCCATCTTCACCGCTGAGGACCAGCATTTCGAGCAGCATTGGGGGGTGGACTTCACTCGCGTGCTCGGTGCCGCCTGGCGCGACCTGACGCGCCCGCACAGCCGTCCGGAAGGCGCGAGCACCCTCACCATGCAACTCGCCGGCACGCTTTTTCTTAATCGCTCCGACGTGAGCATGCGTCGCAAGATCCAGGAGACGCTGCTGGCCATCCAGATCGAGCGCCACTACACCAAGCAGCAGATTCTGACGATGTACTGCAATCAAATCTACCTCGCGCACGGCAACTACGGTTTCGAGGCCGCTTCCGAATACTACTTCGGCAAGACCGTCGCCCAGTTGACGCTTCCCGAGGCCGCCATGCTCGCCGGACTGATTCGTGGCCCGAGCTACTCGCCGATCCAGCACCCCCAGCGGGCCATTGCCCGTAGAAATCTCGTGTTGGAGCGCATGGCCTCGCTCGGGAAGATCAGCGAGGCGCAAGCCAAGCTGGCATCGGCGCAACCGCTCGGATTGCACGTCGAAGTGCCGCGAGACGACCTGGCGCCCTATTTCGTCGAGGAAATTCGCAAGTACCTCGAAAGCACCTACGGCACCGAGGCCGTTCACGAGCGCGGCTTGCGCGTATACACCACGCTGAACGTGGCCATGCAGCGCGCCGCGAACCAATCGGTCCGCGACGGCCTGCACGCCTACGACCGCCGCCACGGCTGGCGAGGCCACCTCGACAACATCCTCGCCGATCACCGCGCCACGCTCGATACCTACGATGACGACGATTGGCACGGGGACATCGAGAAGGGCACCTACCTGCACGGCTTGGTCACCGCCGTCGATTCGAAGACCGCGACCATCAAGATCGGCCTCTACCGCGCCACGCTCACCGCCCCGGATTTTGCCTGGACCGGCCGCACCTCACCCGCCCAACTCCTGAAAGTCGGCGATTTGCCGATGGTCGGAATCAAAAGCCTCTCTGGCGCGACGGCCAAGGTTCAGCTCGAGCAGGATCCCGGCCCGCAGGCTGCGCTGCTGGCGATCGACAACACTTCGGGCGAGATTAAAGCGATGGTAGGCGGCTACGATTTCGGCGAATCGAAATTCAATCGCGCCATTCAGGCGGAGCGACAGGTCGGCAGCTCGTTCAAAGTTTATGTCTATACGACGGCGATTGAGCAGGGCTTCTCTCCCTTCGACACCATCCTCGACGCTCCCTTCACCACCGTCAGCGGCGGCCAACCCTACTCGCCGCACAACTACGACGAGAAATTCGAAGGGATCATCACGCTGCGCCGCGCCCTCGCCGGCTCGCGGAATGTCCCTGCCGTCAAGCTCACCGAAAAAATCGGCATCAACAACGTGATCGACACCGCTCGCCGCTTCGGCCTCACTAGTCCATTGCCCCCCTATCTTCCCCTGGCTCTCGGCGCCGCGGATTTGAATCTCCTCGAGCACACTTCCGCATTTACAGTTTTCCCCGCGGATGGCATCCGCGTGGACCCACACATGATTCGCAGGGTGACGACGTACGATGGCGCTCTACTCGAGCAGGCGCATCCCGCCGTACACGACGTCATTCCCTCCGATGTCGCGCGGACGATGGTGGCCATGCTGGAGGAAGTCGTCCAATTTGGCACCGGGCAGGGCGCTAGAGCACTCGGCCGCCCCTCCGCCGGCAAGACGGGCACCACCAACGATTTCACCGACGCCTGGTACGAGGGCTTCGTGCCGCAAATCACGGCTGGCGTTTGGGTCGGCTACGACGATAAGCAGGTTTCTCTCGGTAAGCACGAAACCGGCGCGGTTGCGGCTCTCCCCATCTGGCTTGAGTTTATGCAGGCCGCAACGTCGAACGTGCCCGTCGAAGATTTCCCGAACGTGGTTCCGCTGGAGAAGGTTGCCCTCACCAAGAGCGTCCGGGTGGATACGCCGGACACGGCCCCAACGGAAGAGGAGCCATCCTCTCCGGCCGACAACCAGTCATCTCCCAGCAGCGCCCCTCCGCGTACTCTCGCCGCACCGCCCCAGCCTTGAGATTCTGCCGGGCGCTCAGTTCACTCGTGCTCCAACGGAAGTAGGGGGTGGGAGCACTGGCTCTCACTTAAGCAGCTTGCAAGAAAGGGGGCTTTCGCGTTTCTTGCGTCCCGACGATTTCGGTCGGGATGCCCCTGAAGATAGCTGGCGTGGTTCGGCAGGTCTCCCGGACCAGGCATTGCACTCGTTTCACTTACGCAGGGAGAAGTGATCCCACCCCTGCGGCGTGACGCGCGTGCTCTTCCCGTCCGGCGTGCAGAGCTCAATCCCGTGTCCCCGCACTATTTCGCCCACTTTTGTGATTTTCACGCCGTGTCGCCTATCTGGAATTCGGTCCGCAAGCTGCTCGGGAACCGTAAACAGTAGTTGGTAGTCTTCGCCCCCATGCAGCGCGAGATGGAGGGGGTGGGGGAATCGAAGACCGCTCCGCCAGAGCGCGCGGGGCGCCTCCACCGTCGGCAGGCGAGCTGCCCAAATACGCGCTCCGACGCCGCTCGCTTGGCAAAGCCGCGTCAAGTCGGTGGAAAGCCCGTCAGAGAGATCCATCATTGAGGAGGCTAACCTGCGGCTGGCGAGCCAGCGGCCCAGCGCGACGGGGGGAAGCGGGTAGCATTGCGGCGCCAGCAACTTCCGCCAGCTAGCCTGACCCGAGATCCCGCGCAGGACGATTTCGAGTCCCAACTGAGCCGCGCCAAGCTTGCCGGTCACAAAGAGCTGGTCTCCCGGCCGCGCTCCCGATCGCAGCACCGCCCGGCCCGGCGCGATTTCTCCCAGCACCGTCATATTAAGAGAGACCAGCCGGTTCCGCGCTGTGTCTCCGCCTGCCAATTTCATTCCGAAGCGCCGCGCAGCCTTGGCCATCCCCCGAAGACATTCTTCGAGCCATCTGCCGGTTCTCTCTGGCGGGAGCGCCAGGTTCAACAGAAAGAAACGCGGCATCGCGCCCATAGCGGCCAGATCGCTTGTCGCTCGAGCCAGCGCTTTGTACCCTACGACCTCGGGTGCATGGGCACGCGCAAGAAAATGCACGTCTTCAAGGAATGCGTCACTGCTGATGACCCACTCGCGCCCTCGCGCGTGTCCGAGCACAGCCGCATCATCTCCGGCGCCTATGCGCAACCCGGCGCCCGGGCTCGAAGGCAGGCCGCGCATGATTCGCGCGATCAATGTTGCTTCCCTGTCCGTCAGTACAGTTGTTTTTGGCACAGCCTTTGTGATTCCATTGCGTATTATAGGAGCGGGCGGGGAGCCCGGCCAACTGAGACACCCGAAATGAAGAAATCAGTTGACTCCGCAACCTGTGGCCCCATACACTTCAGCAGGTTACGGACCAGCGCTCTCGGTCTTAATTGGCTCGCCGGGTGCGGGCCGTCTTTGCGGCCCGTCGAGATTAGGTTAGTCCAGCCGTCCGGGAATAGCACTTGACGGCTGCAAGTCCCACTCGCGCCCAACTTGGGAACAGATGAAGAGCGATTCCTACACATTTTTCCTCGCCTCCAATCGCCGGGGGAACGTGCACAAGTTCACGGTTCCCGGCTACGCTGTTCATTTTCTTGCAGTTCTGGCGATTGTAGGCGCCGTGACCGTCCTCGGCCTGGTCAGCTCCTATTCCCGGATGCTCTGGAAGGTCGGCAACTATAACGCCCTCCGTCGTCAGGAGGACACCCTCACTGTCCAGTATCGCCAATTGCAGGACACCGTCAAGGACACCGATCAGCGCCTGAATTCCCTGCAATCGCTTGCCACCGAAGTGGCCATGACCTACGGCATCGCGCAGTTGCCGCGCAGCCCGTTCTCGGAAGATGCGGCCCCTTCCCTGACGGATACCTCTTTTCAGCGCTCAGTCGCTGAATTCCAGTTTTTGGAGACGAACGCCACAGCCGTCGGAATGGCGAACTCCAGCATGCATCTGGCGCCTAAGCCCGGCTTGGGCGTTACGGCGTTCATGCCCTCCATTTGGCCCGTTCAGGGGCCCATCACGGGCAGCTTTGGCGAGCGGATGGACCCGTTCAGCGGTGAAGGCGCGTTCCACACCGGCGTGGACATCGGCGCCCCGTACGGCAACCCAGTCGTGGCGACCGCCGACGGCATTGTCATCAACGCCGAAGAGCACATGGGCTACGGCCGCCTCGTCGTCGTGGACCACGGCTTCGGCGTGACCACTTGGTACGCCCACCTTTCCAGCCTCAACGCCACCGTCGGCCAGCAGGTGAAGCGCGGCGAAGTCATCGGCTACGTCGGCGTTAGCGGACGCGCCACCGGGCCCCACGTCCACTACGAAGTTCGCATCAATGGCGCCCCGGTCAACCCCATGCGCTACCTCCGCTCCGCCGTCGCCGCTGACTAGCCTCTCGCTCCGTCCCAATCGACTCCCTCCCATCGTGATCCCGCATTCGCCGCTGCCCTTGAACTCGCCGCTCTTTCCTTTGAAATCTCAGATTTCATATCTGCGATTTCTTGTTCTTGCGATTGCGCCCAGCAAATCTCGACATTCTGAAGTCCAGCGCCCGCCGCTCGCTCACCACATAGTGCTCCCACAGCCAGCGCGCTTCCCCTCGCCGGTCTACGAGCTCCACCCGTTTTTTTCAATCACCGCTTTCAACATCTCCTTGTCCAAACTCAGGTCCGCCACCAGTTTCTTCAGCCGCTGGTTCTCATCTTCGACTTGCCGCAGCCGCTGCGCCTCGCTCACGCTCATCCCGCCGTACTTCGCCTTCCAGGCGTAGACAGTGTGCTTCGAGACGCCCAACTCGCGCCCCACATCCGCCGCCGTGCGCCCCCCTTCCATCTGCTTCAACGCCCCGATCATCTCGACTTCCGAGTACTTCCTCTTCGACATGCTTCCCCCTCTCCCCGCTGGCCGCAGAGCCTGAAAATGATATATCCTCGTCCGCGGATCTAGGGGTGAAGGCCAGCTGGGCTACGACAAAGAGGTAAAAGATCGGCCCTTCAACTCACACGGCCAGAAGGTATTTACGAACGGTAAGGACTACATCACTCGCGACGTTGATTCTCACAGCGGCGGTACTTGGAAGAAGTTTGACCGCCGTGGGAATCGGCTTGGTACCTATGACCAGAGCCTGAATCGGATTGGACCATAGACATGTTTTGGATTGGATTCACGAAGGAACCGCTGCCCGACTGGGCCGCGACCAACAAAGAAGCAAAAGACCAGGCCGCCAGACTGGGCTATGACAAAGAGGTAGAGAATCCGGCCTTCAACTTACACGGCCACAAGGTACTCGCGAAGGGCAAAACGCGTGCTGCTGGGGCCCACAACGCCGAGCCCGGGGAAGTGGGCCGTGTCGGCCTGCTGAAATTAGGAATCGCAGAGGAGAGGTTTGTTTCACATTGGTGGACTTGGGATGAGAAAGACTACGTCGACCATTGGCGAGAAGCTTTATCACGAGCCCTCGTCGGCAGACCGTCCGCATTAGTCGTGGACATGACGACGCCAACCCAATCGAGCTGTCTAAATTGGTGGCCCATGTGGAGAGTCCGCGACGAATTGGTGTTCCACAATCAGCTATTCTTTTTCAAGCAGCATGGAATTCGAAGCCCGCGCCTCGACCTTACACACCTGTTTAGTTTGATCGGTGGAAGAAAAACTCACAATGAGGAAGGGGAGCCCACCTCAGAATGGTTTGTCCCCGCGTCAGACGTGGAAAAGTTTCTCAAGTCGCCTATTCGAGACTAAAAGGGCGGGTGGCCCTCGATGAGAACGAAGGCGTTGTCAAGGCAGAGTTTTCCCGTGCAGTGTTTTTGGCACCACGTCGTTGCCAAAGGAGGAACCTGCCTGCCAGTAGGCAGGGGACGAAGAACTCTGGAAATCTCACGGTTCAACGTGAACGTTCTCTGTGAGCGGTGAATCACTTCTCGATGAAACCGATCGTTTCACCAACCATCGATACGGCCGAAACCTCGGCCCGACCTACGTCCTCTATTCGAATAGTAACTCAGTACTAAGTATGGGCAATTGCCAACTTTTGTGCTATCAGGTGGTGTGAAGTCGCAACAATATCTCGAAGCTTCTCGCCCCGTCCATCTTCGCTCCGGCCCACTCTTCAGAATCCCCAGAGTTGCACCAATTTTGTGCACCTCAAAAGTGATACACAGCAAAGGATTTAGTGCGCCTATAAGCCCTTTAGAATCAGCACTTACAAACTCCCCCTCCATTTTTCGTATCTCGTTGAAAAGAAACGGTCGCCAAGACCTTTATAATCAGCACTTACGTGTTTTC
>DASPOJ010000030.1:0-7283 GCA_035626055.1 Candidatus Methylomirabilota bacterium
ATACGCATTGTGGCGGGGAGCGGCGCAAAAGGGCCGCGTGGTTTCGCGCGACGAGCGTGAGTCCGGGCTGCGCGAAATCCTGAACTACGGCCACACTTTCGCGCACGCACTGGAGACTGCGACCAAGTACCGGCATTTCCGGCACGGTGAGGCCGTGGGGTGGGGCATCCTTTGCGCCGCGGGGCTCGCGCTGGCGTGCGATTTGTGCTCGGAAACGCAGACCGAGCGCATCTGCCGACTCGTGCTTCGCGTGGGGCCGCTCCTCAAGTGGCCGGGCGTTTCCGGTTCGCGGCTGCTCGCGGCCATGCGCGCAGACAAGAAATCGCGCGGCGGGCGGGTTCGGTTCGTGCTCGCGACGAAGATCGGACATGCCGAAACGTTCGATGGCATTGTTGAGAGCAAGGTGCTGAAGGTGCTGGGGTGGATCCCACGGTACCTCACGCGCGGCTGATTTCCGGGCAAAGGCCGAACTCACATGGGCCGCACAAGCGAAGAGATCAAACCGTTGCCCGGCACGCGGCCCGAGGGAATCCGCGATGAAGCCGCAGCCGCGCTTCGCGTCCGCGAAATGTTCGCGCGGATTGCGCCGCGATACGATTTCCTGAATCGCGTCATTTCATTCCGGATGGATGTGCTTTGGCGGCGGCGAGTCGCCGCACGCTTTCGCGAGATTCTGGAGACGCCGGGCGCGCGCGTCCTGGACATCTGTTGCGGCACAGGCGACCTGACGTTCGCGCTGGAACGCCGCGCGCGGAGGACGCGAAAGGCGGAAGCGGCGGCAAGAATCTACGGCGCCGATTTCGCCCACCCGATGCTGGTGCGGGCGCGCGCCAAGGCGGCGGCATCGGGTTCCGCAGCCGCGTTCGTGGAAGCGGACGCGCTGCGGCTGCCTCTACCCGATGCGAGCGTGGATCTGGTGACCTCGGTATTCGGTTTTCGCAATCTTGCGAACTACGCGCGGGGCCTGGAAGAGATCCATCGCGTGCTGCGGCCGGGAGGGGAACTGGGAATCCTCGAGTTTTCGGATCCTCGCGGCGCGGTCTTCGGACGTCTTTACCGTTTCTACTTCCGCCGCATTCTACCCGCGATCGGAGGTGCGCTCTCCGGGCATCGCGAGCCCTACGCCTATCTTCCCCCGTCGGTGGACCGATTCCCCTCGGCTGAAGAGCTGGCTGCGCAAGTGCTGGGCTGCGGATTTGAGGATGTCCGAATCGAGCGCTGGACCTTTGGAGTTGTTTCGCTTTTTCGTGCGCGAAAAAAGTGAAGCGGAGGACTTTGCTCAGCTTTCGAGGCCGAGCGAGCGAATCTTGTTGAGGAGCGTCTTGTAGGAGACGCCCAGCTGTTCGGCGGCGCGCGTTTTATTCCACTTCGTCGAACGAAGCGCGGCCTCGATCTTGAAGCGCTCCACGTGTGCCAGCGCGCGTGCTGCGACCTCCTCGAGCGGCCCGCCCCAATCGAAGTTCTCATCGAGCATCCCCGCGGGCATGGCGCCGCTCGCCGGCCTCATCGCGGGCAGTTGCAGGTCGTCGGGCTGGATGACGGTGCCGTCGGATAGGATCGCCGCGCGTTCGATGGCGTTTTGCAACTCGCGCACGTTGCCGGGCCAGGAGTACGCGCGAAGCGCGATGCGCGCTTCATCGGAGATGTTGAGTCCCGGCTTGCGAAATTCGCGGCGGAAGCGGTCCAGAAAATAATCGGCGAGCAATAGAACGTCGTCCCCGCGTTCGGAGAGCGGGGGAACGGTGATCGGGACGGCGGCCAGGCGGAAGTAGAGATCCTCCCGGAAGGATTTGGCCTGAACGGCCAAGCGAAGATTCTTGTTCGACGCGGCGAGGATACGGACGTCCACTTCGATGGATTGCGTTCCGCCGACGCGGTCGAAGCAGCGTTCTTCGAGCACGCGCAAGAGCTTTGCCTGAATCGGCATCGGCAGTTCGCCGATTTCATCTAGGAAGACGGTGCCGTGGTGGGCCAGTTCCATCTTGCCGATTTTGCGCGAACCGGCGCCCGTGTATGCGCCGCGCTCGTGGCCGAAAAGCTCGTTTTCGACGAGGCCTTCGGGAATCGCCGCACAGTTCAAAGCGACGAATGGATGTTCGCGCCGCGAGGACAGATGATGCAGCGCGCGCGCAAAGAGCTCCTTGCCTGTTCCGCTTTGGCCGAGCAGCAGGACTGTCGAGTTGGTCGGGGCGACGCGTTGCACCTGCTGCGTGGCGTCTTTCATGGCTTGCGACTCGCCGACGATGCGCGGGAATCCGTAACGCGCGGCATATTCCTCGCGCAACAATAGATTCTCGCGAAGTATTTGCTGGTCGCGCGAGGCGCGCTCGACAAGCAGCTTCAGGTGCTCGAGGTCCACGGGCTTCTGGATAAAATCGAACGCGCCGTCCTTCATCGCGGAGACGGCCTCCTCGATCGATCCGTAGGCGGTGATCAGAATGACGGGAACCGTCGCGTCCGCCAGCTTGCTCTCGCGAAGAACGTCAAGGCCGGAGCAGCCCGGAAGTTTCAGGTCGGTGAGCACGAGCAGATAGCGACGCTCGCGAATCTTGTTGACCGCGGAGGTGCCGTCCGGAGCTTCCTCGACTTTGTAGCCGGCGCGCTCCAGCGCTTTGCGGAGCATCGCACGGAGCTCAGCTTTGTCTTCGACGAGGAGCAGTGGTTCCATCGCGCTGTTTCCCTCTTGATTTCGCGCGGGGGAATTCTGGGCGCCAGGAGCTGAACCGATTTCGGTTATAGCCATGGTGCGAAGCTGCCTGCGGTCTCCACCTACGGTTGAGGCGGCGAGGATGGAGGCGGAGACTGGGATTGCGGCGCGGAGCCTTGGTCTTGCCCGGACGGCTGCGCTTGTGGCTGAGAACTTTGCTCCTGTGATGCTGGCGGCGGCGTTTGCGACTGTTGTTCGTTCTCTTGCGGCTGTGATTCGGACGGTTCCTGTTCGGAAGACTGATCCTCCTCGCGCGCCCATCCGGGGTCGCCGCCAGACTGGCGCAACTGGTCCTCGAGATCCTCAATCGCCTGTTGATCTTTCGCGATGTCCTCTGTCCGCTTGTCGATCTTGTCCTTCATCGCGTTCAGCTCGTCCATGCTGTACTGCTGCCTCATGGCTTGATTCGGATCGCTGTAGTACTGCGTTTGCTTCAAATTGTATTCGCGCTGAAGAAGATCGAGATCCTTCTTGTCGTCCGCAAGCTTCTTCCTTGCCGCGGAGAATTTGGCTTTCCAGGCCACCTCGGATTGGGAACCGTTCCCGGAGGACTGCTCGCCGGATGGGGCCGGTGCCGCGGAGGCCCCTCCACCGACCACAGACACATGTCCCGGCACGTCGCCGATGTTGTCATCCGTGTAGACCTTGGCCGGTTTGGGCAGGTTTTTCTTTTCGGCGCGCGCTTTGCGAGCCGCCTCGGCAACAGACGGTTGATCCTGCTGCGCCGCATAAGCGCAGGGACCGAGCAGGCTGAGCCCGGCAATGACCAAAATGGCTCTGCGGAAACTCATGGCGTCAGACCGCCTTTCCGGAGGTCGTGGGGAAACTCTCTTGTTAATTTTAGGCTCGGGCTTCGGCTGAAGCAACGCCCTGTGTGGCTTCCCGGGTCTGCGGTAGCCAAACGATAAACTCGGCTCCGCCGTCGGGCAGGTTGTGCGCCTCGATCGTGCCGCCGTGTTGCACGATGATTTTTTGGACCACAGCCAGGCCAAGCCCAGTACCATTGGCTTTCGTCGTGTAAAAGGGCAGGAAGATCTTGGGAATGTCGCCGGGGGGGATGCCTGGGCCGTTGTCGGAAATCGAGATGCGCTGTCCGGTGCGGCCGCTCTGTTCCACCGAGCCGCGGACGGTGACGCGCCCGCCGGAGGGCCGCGAGGCTGCAGCCTCGGCGGCGTTGCGCACCAGATTGAGGATTGCCTGGCGGAGGAGCCCTTCGTCGCCAGGGACGTCGCTGAATTCTCCTTCGAGTACGAGTGCAGGGCCGGGCTGGGTCTCGCCGACCTCCGCGAGGACGCGCAGAAGCATGGGCTCGACGCTCAGAGATTCGCAGGAGATTTCCAGGGGCCGCGCGAACTTGAGGAATTCCGTCACGAGGTGCGTCAGGGCGCGCGTCTGTTCGACGATGCTCTGGGCGTTATCGTGAGTTTCGCCGCCCTCCGATTCCGAGCGAATCATCTGCGCGTAACCGGAAATCGTCGCCAGCGCGTTCTTGAATTCGTGCGCGATGCCTGCCGACAACTCACCGAGGGCTGCGAGATTCTCCTTCACCTGCACCTGCCTTTGCAGCGCGACGAGCTCGGTCAAATCGGTGAGCAGGCAGATGGCGCCCGTCACCTGGTCGTGCCCGCGCTGGATCGGAGAGATCGTTACGCCCAACTGTCTTAACTCTCCTGAGACCCCCGTCGATTCGCCGGGAGAGAGACCGGCGAGCGTGCGTTGGGGAGCAACCATCGTGGCGTATTGGATTTCTTCGCGTTGGAATGTGCGGCCCTGCGCAAGACACTCGCCGATGAGCCGTGCCAGTTGCGAATCGGCGCCCAGTACCTCCGTGTAGCGCCGATAGGCCAGACCTTGGACACCGAGAGCCGTCTCGGCTGCGGGATTCGCAATTGCGATAATTCCGTTTGAGTTGATCAGCAGAAGCCCCGCGGGCATGTTGCGCGTGACGGCTTCGCTAAGGCGTTCGGTTTGCTCGGCGCGTTCGCGCTCCGTGCGATGAAGGGCCGCGAGCTCTTTTTCCTGGTCGCGCAGTTTTTGAATGACGGCCTGCATGGAGGCGGCCATGAATGCGGCCGGATTGTCGCTTGAGAGACGGGGAGAAGAGGAGTCGCCGCCGCGCTCCGTGCCGCTGAATCGGCGGCGCAATACGATTGCCACGAGATAGACGCTGCCGACGATCATTACCACGAGAAAAATCGCCGCCCCAATCCAGAGTGGCAGCAGGTTCGACGGTGCGTTCATCGGCGGCATGTTCGGCTCGCTTGCAACTTACCTCATCGAGACCATGCTTTGGTACCAGTTCAGCAGGGGCGTGCCGAAAAAGACCACTAGCAGCGCGCCCGCGCCCAGGAATGTGCCGAACGGCAGTTCGTACCGCCGGCCCTTGCGATAGATGAGAATGAAGAGCAGCCCGAGCACGCTCCCAAGAAGCGAGCCGAGCAGGATTGTGAGCAGCGTGCGCTTCAATCCGAGAAACGCCCCCGCCATCGCCATCATTTTCACGTCGCCGAGGCCCATCCCCTCGTGGCCGCGCAGGCGGAAGTATCCCTCCGCCACGACCCAGAGCAGGCCGCTGCCGGCGATCACGCCGAGAGCGGCGTCGGCAAACGCAAGCACCGGCAAGGGCGGCGGAAATGCGAACAGGCGGCGCGAGAGCCACTCGGCGGTGCCATCCACCGGATGCAGAAAAAAGCTGAGGGCGATTCCCAGGCCAAGCCCGAAATAGTTCACCTTGTCGGGAAGGATTCGTTCGCGGGCGTCGGTGACGACCAAAACTATTATCAGCGCCCCAAAGAGCGCCCACTTCGCACCCGTCAGCGTCGCGCCAAAGGCGAAGCAGCACGCCAGAAAAAGCAGTCCGGTGGCCAATTCGACCGCAGGGTACATCCAGGAGATCGGCTCGCGGCATTTGCGGCAGCGACCGCGGAGGAAGAGCCAGCTCAGCACCGGGAGATTGTCGTAGGGCTTGATTGGCTCGCCGCATTTCGTGCAATGCGAAGCCGGCAGCGTGATGGATTCGCCCCGGGGTATGCGCAGGATGCAGACGTTGAGGAAGCTGCCGATGAGGAGACCGAACAAGAAGGCTGCCGCTGCAATCACGATTTGAATTTGCCACAAGGCGCGCACGCTCTCAACCTCCGGGGCGCGAGCCGTGTCGCACTCCTAACTCTTTGCACCCGGACTTGTGCAATTCCGGAGCGTGCCTTAAAGTGGCGTGAATCCAGGGAGCAAAGCCGCTTAACGTGTCACGCCGCAATTCGCAGCGCAAACGAGCTTCATCCCCGCGTGCCCGCAAGCCGGACGGGAAAGCGTCACGGCGCGGGAGCCGCGGGCTGCGGCACGCTGGTTCAACAAAGCGCGGCGGGAAGAAGGATGCCGGAAGACTCTTTGCAGCCCTGGTGGCCCTGCAAACCCGCTTGCGTGGCCCCGGGGGCTGCCCCTGGGACCGCAAGCAGACGCATGACTCTCTTCGCACATATCTGGTGGAAGAAACCTACGAAGTCCTCGACGCACTCAATTCCGGCGATACCAATGAAATCGCCAGTGAGCTGGGCGACCTTCTGCTTCAAGTTGTCTTTCATGCTGAATTGGGGCGGCAGGCAGGCCGGTTCGATATTTGCGACGTCATCGAGCGGATTCACACAAAGTTGGTTCGCCGCCATCCGCACGTCTTTGGCGACGTTACGGCGCGCACTGCCGGCGAAGTCCTGAGGAAATGGGAGCAGTTGAAGGCTGAGGAGCGGTTCGAAAAGGGCCGGGCTGCCGAATCCACGAAGGCAGCTTCGATTCTCGACGGTGTATCGCCGGGGCTACCCGGATTGGTGGAAGCGCACCAGCTCTCGCGCCGCGCGGCGAATATCGGATTTGATTGGAACTCAGCGGAGGGAATCCTCGAAAAAATCGAAGAGGAGACCCGCGAATTGCGGGAAGCTTGGCGCGGCACGGACTCGGCGCACCGCGAAGACGAGATCGGCGACCTGCTGTTCACGGCCGTAAATCTCGCGCGGTTTCTCGGTCTGGACCCCGAGATCGCGCTGAAACAGGCTAATCGCAAGTTCAAGGGACGCTTTCAGGCGATGGAACGCGAGGCCGCAACGTCCGGCCGAGCGCTCGGTAATCACAGCGCCGCGGAGCTTGACGCCCTCTGGACGGCGGCCAAAGTTCAGCCAAGCGAGACGCGAGCCAAAGGCGGTCAAATGAGAGTTGCTGGGACAGGACGTCACGGGGTGATCCGGTCGAAATGAAGATTCAGCGCGTCACTCTTCGCGAGATTCAAATGCGGCTGGTCGCGCCATTTGAGACCAGCTTCGGACGTACGACGGAACGCCGCATTCTCCTCATTGAGGCGGAAGCCGGCGGCGTGACAGGCTGGGGCGAGTGCGTTGCGGGCGAGGGACCGTTCTATTCGCCGGAGACGGTCGACACGGCGTGGCTGATTCTTGAGAAGTATCTCTGGCCTTTGCTGAAGGGAAGGGAATTTGCGGCCGCTTCGGAACTCTGGGAGCTGCTGGAGCCCGTTCGCGGGCACAACATGGCGAAGGGCGCGCTCGAGTCGGCGCTCTGGGACGCGGAAGCC
>DASPOJ010000031.1:0-16670 GCA_035626055.1 Candidatus Methylomirabilota bacterium
GGCACCGGCCTCGTCGATTGGAACGGCTGAACGATCCCAGTATTTGCGGCTCGTCGAGCCGCAAGTGTGCGAATCGCCAGATTTCGTGCGTCACGTTTTGGGACACACATCCCAACGCGAACCCTTGGCTCTGAAGTAGCACTCGGTTGGATCCAGCTAAGCCCTGAACAGGCAGACATTTACAGAGGCATTTTCAGCTGGCACGTACTTTCGGGGTTACGCTTCTTCAGGGCGGTTCTTCAGCGGCGCTTTGCGGGTCTCCGACGGTGCTTCGCCGAGTTCGCGTTGTGCCGCGTCGCGTGGATTGGCGGGCGGAGTGACGCTTTCTTCGAGGCGGATGATGAAGGGATACGGTATTTCCCAGCGGAAAGACTTCACTTGCCCGTGCTGTTCGAAATGTTCCTCCAGAAAGATGGACTTTCCAGAGTCAGCCACCAGGGTCCCGGTCGCGGGCAGAAAGATGTCCCCGGCCCGGTACTGGACCTCGATTCGCCGCCCCAGCAGCTTGCAATACTGCGCCATTTGAACAGTTTGGCGGCTGCCCCAAGCTAGGTCAATAGTACCGTTGGGGGAGTCCGGCGAACGGTTTCAGTGATGGCCTGGGTCGTGCCCGCCGCCACCGGCGCCGGCAATTGGTTGTGGAGCGGGCGGCGCTTTTTGCAGGTCGGCGACACTCATCAAAACGAGTGGTGAAATCACGCTCAGCGTGAAGTACGCGTACACGATCGGCAGCAACCAGCCGATAAGTTCGCTCCCTATTCCGGGACCGCCCATCCCCCGCTGGAAGTGGTACACGCAGACCGCCGCGATGAATCCCAGCGTCGTCGCGATGTACCGGCTGCCGCTCGAGACTTCGAGGATCGAGTGGCAGTTGGGACATTCCATACCGTCGCTGTACGCCACTACCTGCGTGCCGGTGATCTTCGTGTTGCATTGCAGACAAACGCGCGCACCCATGGGCCCTCCTTGAGTCCCCGGCGCCGAACCTCAAGTGACGATACAGCATTCCGCGCGGGTGGAAAAGGTACTGCACGGCCATACTTCAATCAATCGGCGAGAACTCTACGCGCCGCCGGATTGGATCGATGCGCTCCGCGCGCACGCGAATCCTCTCGCCCAGTTTCCAGACGTGCGCCTGCTTCGTGCCCGGCCTGCCGCAGACCACGGCGCGATCGAGCTCGCGGAAGTAACAGCGCTGTCCGGTCAGTTCCTCGAGCCGCTGAATGGGGACGAGGCCTTCGACAAAAATCTCAACCAACTCGACGAAAAAACCGAATTTCTGGACCGAAATGATGAGCCCTTCGTATTCTTCGCCGAGGTGCTGCTCCATGAATTGCGCGCGCTTCCAGTCCATCAACTCGCGCTCGGCCGACTCCGCCTCACGTTCCGCTTCCGACGTCTCTTCGGCGATCGCTTCGAGTTGCTTGACCGCGTATGGTCCCTTCCCAGTAGCGTCGCTCGCAGTCGTGGACGCAGCGCGATCGTTGGCCAGCGCCCATTTCAGGATGCGGTGCACGATCAGATCGGGATAGCGGCGGATCGGCGAGGTGAAATGCGTATACCGGTCGAACGCCAGCGCGAAGTGCCCCAGTGGCTCCGCGGCGTAGCGCGCCTGTTTCAGCGAGCGCAGCATCAGGTACGCCACAATGCGCTCCTCGGGTTTACCGACGATGCGCTGTGCCAACCGCTGGTAATGCCGCGGAAGGATCGGGATATCCATCGTGCCCGGCAGAGAGACGCTCATCGGGCGCTCGCGCCCGCCGCCCGCCCGGCCGTGCCGCGCGGGCGCCTGTACGCGACCATGCCGCACGGCCATGCGCTTTTCGGACAATCCCTCGATTCCCAGCGAGTAGCCGAAACTGTGCGCCAGTTCCTCGAATTCCAGAATCTTCTTTCCGTCGGGTTTTTCGTGCACGCGATGCAGCGAGGGAATGCCGCGCGAATCGAGGTAGTGCGCGACGGCCTGGTTCGCAGCGAGCATGAACTCTTCGATGATGCGATGCGCGATGTTGCGTTCACTGCGCGTGATTCCGGTCATTCGGCCTTCGGGGTCGAACTCGATCACGGGCTCGGGCAGATCGAAATCGATCGAGCCCAGCCGCTCGCGCCGCGCGTTTAGAAGCAGCGCCAGGTCGCGCATGTTGCGGAAATGCACGGCAAGATGCGCGCATCGCGCGGACGCTTCCGATTCGCCTTCGAGCACGGCGTTCACCGACGTGTACGTCATCCGCTCGGCGGAGCGAATCACGCCGTTCGTCATTCGCGCCGAGGAAATCTCGCCGTCGGGGCCGATCTCCATGATGGCGCTCATGACCAGGCGGTCCTCGCGCGGGTTGAGCGAGCAGATGCCGTTGGACAATTCCTCCGGCAGCATCGGCACCGCGCGATCGGGAAAATAGACTGATGTCCCGCGCAGCCGCGCTTCGCGATCGAGCGCCGAATCGCGCCGCACGTAGTGCGCAACGTCAGCGATGTGCACTTGCAATTGCCAACGCCCGCCGCCGAGCGGCTCAACGTACACGGCATCGTCGAAGTCCCGCGCCGTCTCGCCGTCAATCGTGACGATCGGCAGGCTGCGGAAATCCTCGCGCCCCGCGCGTTCCCCGTCTCTGACCGGATGCGCCACCCGATGCGCCTCCTCGACCACATCTTCGGCGAACACGTGCGGCAGATGGTGCTTGCGAATCAAGATCTCGACGTCCACGCCGAATTCGCCAGGCCGTCCGAGAATTTCCACCACGCGGCCCGACGCCGGCATTCCGTCCGCCGGAAAGCGCGTCACCTCGACGTCTACGACGGCGCCGTCAAGTTCCGGCAACCTGATTCCGCGCCGCGGCGGATGCCCAGCCAGCTTCTCCTGCAGTTCCGGCGTCAATTCCGCGCCGGGCGGGATCAGGATGTCCTGCGCGATGCGCGACTCGTACGGCGCCACGGTGTTGCCGCTAACTCCGTAGCGAAACACACCCACCACCGTCGCATGCGCGCGACCGAGCACTCGCACGATCGTGCCCTCCGCGCGCGCACCGCCTCCAGCGCCTGGCCGGCGTCGCTCGATGCGCACCTCGACGCGATCGCCGTGCATCGCGTCGCCTATGCGACCGGCGCTGACGAAGATGTCGCCTTCCATTGCCGGTATGGGTTTTTCCGGGACCACGAATCCGAAGCCGTCGCGGTGCGCGATCAGCCGCCCGGTGATTGTTCCCGCCGCCGCGTACGAGGTCGGGGAAGTTTGTCCGGGTTTCGGCGCCGCGGTGGCGGCGTGCCTTAGTCTCAATGAGGACTGGTCAGCCTGCCGTGGCTCGGGCGGGCGCACGTGCCCCTTCGCAATGGCGTACTGGCCGGGCCGCACTTGCTCGATTTCGCCGTGCTTTTCGAGGCGTGGAATCATCTTGGCCAGGGCGTGCCGCCCCGCGCGCCGGACCCCCAGCGCCCCGGCAATCTCGCGCAGACTCAATGGTTTACGCGCCTTCGCCAGTTGCGCAAGGACGTCCTTTTCGCTGACCTCAGCGGTGTGAGTCATGTGTCGAAACCATTCTAGCTGCGGGAGGAGTTCCCTGCCAGCAGGAAGCCCTGAAAGAAAAATTACCGGGCGCGCAACTTTCTTCCGCGAGCCGTGTTCGAGTGTCCAAGGTCAACAACAGGTCCCGGTCTTCCTCCGACAGACAGGGACGTGTCCCTCAAACGGGACACAGAAGGGGGGCGGCACGACCTGGGCCGCCCCTTTCGCTTTTTTTGCACGGCAATGGCCTGTTTGTTTTCGCACACAGACAAAACCCGGAAACGGCGAGAGCTACCTCGCAAGCGCGGCAGGAGCAGGTTGTTGCTGCGTCAGGCAGTGCAGCGTGCCGAGACCGAGAACGAGATCGCGGCAGGCGATTCCAATAACTTGTCGATCCGGGAAGAGGCGCGCGAGCGTGTCGAGCGCGATGCGGTCGTTCGCGTCGTTGAATGTCGGAACGAGGACGATCCTGTTCGCGATGTAGAAATTGGCATAACTGGCCGGGAGACGCTGGCCGGCGAAGAAAACGGGCTCCGGCATCGGCAACGTTTCGATTCGCAGAGCGCGGCCGTCCTGATCTTTCATCGTCCTCAGGAGCAAGAGATTCTCCTGTAGTGGCGCAAAATTTTGTTCCGCCGGATTCTCTTCTAAGACCGTGACAACCGTGCTTGGATCGACGAAGCGCGCGAGATCGTCCACGTGGCCGTGCGTATCGTCTCCGGCGATGCCGTTGCGCAGCCAAAGCACGTTTGTCACACCGAGAAATTCGCGAAAAATCGTTTCCATCTCCTCGCGTGAAACGCCGGGATTCCTCGCCTGCACAGGACTAAACAGGCACTCTTCGGTCGTCAGCAGCGTTCCGCGGCCGTTGACGTCAATGCTGCCGCCTTCGAGAACGACGCGCCGCCCTGCATGCATCGGCTGCCAAATCGGAAATTGGAGTTTGCGATTCATGCGCGGAACCACGGCAGCATCTTTTTGGAAATCATCGTATTTCGCCCACGCGTTGAACGCCCAATGGGTCATCGCGACGCGGCCCGCGGCGTTTCTTACGAAGATCGGGCCGAAGTCACGCGTCCAGCCGCGGTTAGTAGGGATTCGGAAGAAATCCACAGTGGCGAGACCGACGCCGGATTTTTTCAGCGCGGCGCGGGCTTTAGATTTAGCGGCGGCATTTTCGACGGAGATGTGAACGCGCTCGACGCGCGCGAGATGGCGGACGATTTCTGCGTACACCCACGGGATCGGCGTGAATTTCCCCGGCCAGTCGGTCAATTCGTGCGGCCAGCCGATCCATGTCCCTTCGTGGGGTTCCCATTCGGCGGGCATGCGGTAGCCCAGAGCGTGAGGCGTCTGGCTTTTCGGCAAGGGGTGGCGTCCTATGGCTGGGATTCGCCAAGCCAGCGCTCGAGAATCGGCTGGTAGGCGTCGATGCGTCGGTCGCGCAGAAATGGCCAGTTGCGCCGCGTTTCTTCGCTCAGCGCGGGATCGCATTCGGCGATGAGGATTTCCTCATCGCTATCGGGCGCTTCCGCAACCACGCGTCCAAAGGGATCCGAGAGAAACGAGCGGCCCCAGAATTCAAGCCCCGCATTGGCGGGGCCCTCGAACCCCACGCGATTAACCACGGCGACGTACACGCCGTTGGCGATCGCGTGGCCGCGCTGAATCGTGCGCCACGCATCGTGCTGCGCGGCGCCGAACTCGGCCTTCTCGCGGGGATGCCAGCCGATGCTGGTGGGATAAAACAGAATCTGCGCGCCTCGCAAGCTCGTGAGGCGCGCACCCTCGGGATACCACTGGTCCCAGCAAATCTGCACGCCGATGCGGCCGCAGCGCGTGTCGAAATTGGGGAATCCGAGATCACCCGGAGTGAAATAAAACTTTTCGTAGTAGAGCGGATCATCCGGGATGTGCATTTTCCGGTAGCGGCCGAGCAGGGAGCCGTCGGCGTCAATCACGGCGGCGGAATTGTGATACACCCCGGCAGCGCGCCGCTCGAAGACGGACACGACCAAGGAAATCTTCAGTTCACGTGCGACGCTGCCTAGCGCTTCGGTCGTGGGGCCGGGGATCGGCTCGGCCAACTGAAACAAATCGGCGTTTTCTTCGCGACAAAAGTACGGCGACCGGAACAGTTCGGGAAGGCAAATGATCTGCGCGCCGAGCGCCGCGGCGTCGCGGATTTTCGCGGTGGCGCGCGCGAGATTTTCCGCGGGAGCGGCCGTGGAGTGCATTTGAATCAAGCCGACCGTAAATTTCTTCGCCATAGCGGCTCATCTTATCACGCTCTGCCTGGATGCATTGGGGCGAAGGCCGTGACCCGAAACAACGAGCGAGATTACGCGCAGAGCGAGCACAGCGCTTTGGAGCAAGAGGGTGTTTGCAGACTAAGCCCCTGCCCTGCAGGGCACCTCGTTGTGTTGAGAACGGAAGAAGCGTAGGATGCGCGAGTAGAGAGTCCGCATCGGGAGTCTCAGCCCCACGTGGCTTGGCAGGAAGTTCTGGTCGCGCTGGAGTGGAACGTTGCGTTATCAGGGTCGACACGACCGCAGACTTGGGATCAGCGAAAATATGAAAGAAAAATCGAATAGCAGTGTCTACGTACGCCCGCATGTTGTGCGCGCAATCGCGACACGCGTCCTTTTGGTCTTGTTTATTGCGGTGGCGGGAGCCGCGCTTGGACTGCTCATCCCTGAGCGAAGGGCGGAGGCGCTCGTCCAGCGGGCCCCCATGTTTCACGACTGGAGCATGCGGTACACGGCTTATCCGCGTCTCGGCCCTATGGAAGCGATGCAAGCCGCCTCCCGCGATCCTCGCGCATTCTTCGAATGGCACCGGAGGGGCTGGCTCGGCGGTTTCGGTGGGCGAGACAAGGATCGAGGTCGGCGCGACTTACAACGAGACTGGAGCATCAATCTCGGCACCGGGGGAACGGCGGCCACAATGTATCCCGCCAAATTTACTTTTGACGTTACTGCGGCGCCGAGTTGCGCGAACGATTTTGTGATTTTTCCCGTGAATGCGGCGGGCTCCTCCTCGCAGCCGAACCTCGTGGCCTTCAACAATCTATATAGTGGGACTGCAGGAGCGACGGGGGTCTGCAATCGGACGCCAACAGCGAATGACACCGGAATAGCTGCCACGGTGATGTGGTCCTACAATGTCCAGGGGATCAGCGGCGGCGGCGCCGTTACGACCTCTCCGGCGATTTCCTACGACTACATAAATCCGGCGGGGCCGATTACAGGGAGCAAAATTGCCTTCGTCGAGTCGGCTGTGGGCAGCCCGGCGCATTTTCACGTGCTTGCGTGGAAGAGCGGAGACGGTGTGGCGACCAACCTACAGAACGTTCTTTCACCCTTGACGATCAATACGTTCGTTTCGGCGCAGCCCGTCGCGGGCAGCGGAACGGCAACCGATCTCTTGCTTGGCTCCTCGACGTCTGGAACGGATACGCTTTCGTCTCCCTTTGTGGACTACCTGCATGATGTGGCATACGTCGGCAACGATCTCGGGACGCTTTACCGGATCAAGGATGTGTTCTGCACGTCGAACAATCCAGATTGCACGGTTGCGACGAAGCCCGCGCCGAGCCTTGATGCAAGCTGGGGGTCGGGCGGCGCGATCTCCGTGTGCAGCGGGAAACTGACGGGCCCCATCTTGGATTTTGTGACGATGAATGTGTTTGTGGGCTGCTCGGACGGGAAACTCTATTCGATTTCGCAATCGGGAACGATCAAGTCGGTGACGGTGGGCGACGGCGTCGCCAGCAAAACCTACGGAGCAATCGTGGACCCGCCCGTAGTGGATGGTGTGAATGGATTTGTTTATGCCGTGAGCGGATCGGCGGGCGGCGGCGCAAACGGCGTCCTCGTCCAGGCCACGACGACACTGAGTTCGTCCGTGGCCGTGCCGATCGGCGCGGGAAATCAATGCAACATGCATGCGCCCGCTTTTAACAATGTCTATTTCACGAGCCCCACGACGGCTGGAGCGCTGATCTACGTGGGAGGAGTCACCGGCACAGTCAGCCAACCTTGCTCGCCTGGCTCGTCAATAACGGGCGGGGACGTCTTTATTTATGGCGTCACGTTCGGTGCAGGTGGCGTCATGACATCGGGGGCGCCGGGGACTAGCGAGAATGCCGGTGGCGGACCGGGCGCGGAATGGGCGCCTCTCCTTGAGTTTTATAACCCGACCACGCCTGTCGATTGGCTCTTCGTGGCTGCTCTACAGAGCGCCCAAACAAACATGGCTTCGGTGAACATAACGGGCGGGTGGACTTGGGGCACGTTTGTCACAGAAGGTCTGGGCCCCAGCGGGATGACTGTGGACAACGACAGTTCCGCCGCGCAGGCGGCCAGCATTTACTTCAATGCGTTGGGGGAGAACGCAGCCTGCACGAACAATACAGTCTTGACTGACACTGGCGGGTGCGCAGTCAAACTGACTCAGGCGGGGCTCCAGTGAATCAAGAGCCGCAGGGCAAACAGGGGGAAAGCGCGAAGGCATCGCCTGAAAATGCAAAGGCGAGAAAGCCATATCGAAAGC
This sequence comes from Candidatus Methylomirabilota bacterium, assembly GCA_035626055.1. Taxonomy (GTDB): domain Bacteria; phylum Acidobacteriota; class Terriglobia; order Acidiferrales; family UBA7541; genus DASPOJ01. Next base: position 8,054 of record DASPOJ010000031.1, read on the forward strand.
CTGCATTTCAGTACGAGCGTGTCTATGAAACGATGGCGCTTGCTTGCGGAAAACAGTATTCCACGGAATCTCAGTGCCGCTTCAACAGGAAGGCTTCCTAGGTTTTGCAAATCCAGTCATCGAAGTAGCGGTACGATCTGGACGCGTAGCGCCGTTCTCTGCGGGACAACATTCTCAAGCAGGAAATACGAGGCGAGTGGTGCCCAAGGAGGGATTCGAACCCCCACGTCCTTGCGAACGCTAGAACCTGAATCTAGTGCGTCTGCCAGTTCCGCCACTTGGGCACTTCGTGCGGTCGAACGAGGCAAAAACGATTCTCCCGCCCGCGGAGTGGTTTGTCAACGCGGACCCGGCGTCGGGTCATGTCCTGATTTGCGCGGTTTGTATCGCCCCTCCGGGACTCCCAACAGCACAGAATGACGCCGCTATTGGGCGGCGGGGCGAGACTGCGGCCTCTGCGCCCCTGCGGTCTTAAGGCCGCAAGCTCGGTTCTCCTCGCGAGAGCCCCGAGCCCGCCTGCCCTGCCTACCGGCAGGCGGCGGGCAGGCCCCACAGAGATCGCGGGCGCCGGAATTTGCTTGCATAGATTCGGCCCTGGAAACAAAAAGGCCGCTCGACTTGAGAGCGGCCGGAAGTCCCGCGCATAAGAAGCGAATTACGCTATGCGTTCCTCCCGTCCGCTCGCGGCGGACACATACAACTGGGTAGACAACAACACGCGCACGGGCTGGCGCATCGCATCGCGCCTCCCGAGATGGGCCGAGCTATGGAGAGATGTCTCAAAATCCTACTCCTCACCGTGAAATTCGAAGATACGCACCGCCGTATGCCGAGTCAAGGTGTCGGCCGGTGCGCTTGTTGGTTGATTTCCGGCTAAGTCGGGAGGGCGGAACCCGGCCGCACTATCGCGAAGGGGAAGCGTCGCGGCGGGTGCGCGGGGCTGTGTGTTACAATGCAGATACGGAGGGCGCGAGCGGCATGAAATTCGGCGTCGTGGTGTTTCCAGGATCGAATTGCGACCACGATGCCTGGTACGTCCTCGGCACGGTTCTTGGCCAGCCGGTCGAATTTCTGTGGCATCAATCCGAAAACGTAGACGAGTTTGACGGCATTATTTTGCCAGGCGGGTTTTCCTACGGCGATTATTTGCGCACGGGCGCGATTGCGCGGTTCTCTCCGGTGATGCGCGGGATTGCACGTTTTGCGGAGCGCGGAGGACTCGTGCTCGGCATCTGCAACGGATTCCAGATTCTTTGCGAAGCGGGATTGCTGCCCGGCGCGCTGATGCGCAATCAAGGAATGCGGTTCATCTGTCGGCCGGTGTACCTGCGCGTTGAGACGACGACCACGCCTTTCACGGTAGGGGCGACGTGCGGCGATGTGTTGCGCATGCCGATTGCGCACGGCGAAGGAAATTATTTTTGCGATGCGACCACACTCGAAGAGCTCGAGCGGAATGATCGAATTGTTTTTCGCTACGTCACGCCGGACGGGCGCGCGGTGGCGGAGGGCAACCCGAACGGTTCACTCGCGAACATCGCGGGCATCTGCAACCGTGAGCGGAACGTGATGGGCATGATGCCGCACCCGGAGCGCGCGTCGGAGATGGAACTCGGCTCAGCCGATGGGCTCGTCGTGCTACGCTCGATGGTGCAATCGCTCGCGCGGGTCGGCCATTTTGCGCAGGCGAGCGCCATCTCGGCATAGGATTCGATCAGTTCTTCGGCGGACAGGCTGCGGCGGCCAGCCGGGCGCGCAGATAATTCTAGAAGGTTCTACAGGGGTTCCTCGAAATCACGATGTTGGAAACTGAGATCAAGGTGACGCCAGAGCTGGCGGCGGAACACGGACTGACCGCCGAAGAATACGCGCGCATACTTTCCATCCTGGGGCGCGAACCCAATTTCACCGAGCTGGGCATCTTCAGCGTGATGTGGAGCGAGCACTGCTCGTATAAGTCGAGCCGCGCGCACCTGAAGCGTCTGCCGACGCGCGGCCCGCAGGTGGTGCAGGGTCCGGGCGAGAACGCGGGCGTGGTGGACATTGGCGACGGGCTCGTCGCGGCGTTCAAGATGGAATCGCACAATCATCCGAGTTACATAGAGCCGTTTCAAGGCGCGGCCACGGGCGTAGGGGGGATTTTGCGCGACATCTTCACGATGGGCGCGCGCCCGATTGCCGTTCTCGATTCACTGCGCTTCGGGTCGCTGGCGGCGGAAGCTGGCGTCGACAAAGCGACAGCCGCCCGGAACCGGCGCGTGCTCGACGGGGTGGTCAGAGGAATCGCGTTTTATGGAAACTGTTTTGGCGTGCCGACGATCGGCGGCGAAGTGGCTTTCGAGGCGGGCTATTCGGGCAATCCGCTGGTGAATGTGCTCGCGCTGGGAATCGCGGAAAAGGAAGAATTATTTTTTGCGCGGGCCCAGGGCGTGGGCAATCCTGTCTTGTACGTGGGCGCGAAAACGGGCCGCGATGGAATTCACGGCGCGTCGCTGCTGGCCTCGGCCGAATTCAATGAGCTCTCCGAGGAAAAGCGGCCCAATGTGCAGGTGGGCGATCCGTTCCTGGAGAAGCTGCTACTGGAAGCGTGTCTCGAAGCGATGGCGACCGGCGGCATCGTGGCGATTCAGGACATGGGCGCGGCGGGGCTGACGAGTTCCTCGTGCGAGATGGCTTCGCGGGGCGGGCTCGGAATCGAAATGAACCTGGACCGCGTGCCGCAGCGCGAAACCGGAATGACAGCTTACGAGATGATGCTCAGCGAATCGCAGGAGCGCATGCTGCTCGTGGCGGAGCGCGGACGCGAGAGCGAAATCGTGCAGGTCTTCGCGAAGTGGGGGCTGGACGCGGTGGAGATCGGGCGCGTCACCGGCGACGGGATGCTGCGCCTCGTGCATCGCGGGGAGATTGCAGCGGAGATTCCGGCGCACGCGCTGGCCAAGCAAGGGCCGGTCTATCAGCGGCCGATGGCGCCGCCGGCGGCGCAAGGGGATGCGCGGCAAGTACCGCTGTCTGCGGCAGGCGCGGAGCTCACGAAGAATCTGCTGCGGTTGCTTGCGTCGCCGACGATTGCGTCGAAGCGCTGGATTTTCGAGCAGTACGACCACATGGTGCGGACGAACACAATCGGATGTCCCGGAGTTGGAGATGCAGGCGTGTTGCGGCTGAAAGGCACGCGCCGCGGGCTGGCACTCGCGACCGACGGCAACGGCCGATGGACACAACTCGATCCGAAGATGGGCGCGAAGGCGGCGGTTGCCGAGGCCGCGCGGAACGTGGCCTGCACGGGAGCGCGGCCACTGGCCGCGACGAATTGCCTGAATTTCGGCAATCCGGAAAAACCCGAAGTGATGTGGCAATTCAGCGAAGCGATCGACGGAATCGCCGAAGCGTGCACGGCGCTGGAAATTCCGATCACGGGGGGCAACGTCAGCTTCTACAACGACACGCTGGGCAAGTCGATCGAGCCGACGCCGGTGCTCGGCGTGCTTGGCGTGATCGAAGATACGTCGCGCGTGCTGGGGATGGGATTTCGCGCGGAGGGCGACGCGATTCTACTCCTGGATGGGCGTGGTGATTTCCCCGTGGCAGGAGGAGAAGGGACGCATGAGTTCGCCTCCTCGGAGTACGCGAAGACGATTCACGGCATTGTGGCCGGAGCGCCGCCCGCGGTGGAACTCGCGGCGGAAAAGCGGCTGATTCGGCTGCTCGAAGCGCTGGCCTTGAAGGGAGTTATCGGCTCGGCGCACGACATCAGCAAGGGCGGACTTGCTGTTGCGTTGGCGGAGAGTTGCTTTGCGAGCGACGGCCTCTCTGCGGAAGCAAAGCTCGGCGGCACGGAACCCGCGGAGATCGCGTGCTTCGGAGAACGCGGGGCGCGCGCAATCGTGAGCGCGGCGCCCGTGCGAGTTGCCGAGGTTCTCGCGCTTGCGAGAGAATACAGAGTTCGAGGCGCGGAGATCGGGCGTGTGGGCCGCGGCGCGTTCGCGATCGAATACAATGGGCGAAGCGTTGTGCGAGCGCCACTCGAGACTCTGCGCGAATCGTGGGCCAGCGCGTTGGAGAGAGCGCTTCAGGACTGAGCAGTGCGGCGCAAGAATAGAGTCATGCAAATTCAAATCGAAGACGATCACTTCCACGACCACTGCGCGGTCTGCGGCGTGTACGGCCACCCCGAGGCGGCCAAGCTGGCGTATCTCTGTTTGTACGCACTGCAGCATCGCGGGCAGGAGTCGGCCGGAATTGTTTCGAGCGACGGCCAGCAACTTTACACGCACAAAGACATGGGCCTCGTGCAGGATATTTTTCAGCCACAAGTACTCGCGAAGCTGCCGGGAGCGATGGCCGTGGGGCACACGCGGTATTCCACCGCGGGCGACAAGACGCTCACGAACGCGCAGCCCATCGCGATTGATTGCAACCGCGGCACGCTCGCGCTCGGGCACAACGGGAATCTAACCAACGCGCTCGAATGCCGGAAGAGGCTCGGACACCGCGGCTCGATTTTCCAAACTTCGAGCGACACCGAAGTCATCGTGCATCTACTGGCGCGCAGCACGGCGCGGACACTGGCGGGTGCGCTGGCGGACGCGCTGGGGCAGGTCGAGGGAGCGTACTCGCTGGTGATGCTGACGCGCGAAGAGCTTTGGGCGATTCGCGACCCGCGCGGGTTCCGGCCGCTGAGCCTCGGGCGGATGGGCGACGCATGGCTGGTCGCTTCGGAGACGACAGCGTTCGATTTGGTGGGCGCGACCTACGAACGGGAAATTGAGCCGGGGGAAATGCTGCGCATCTCGCGCTCAGGCCTGGAATCGCTGCGGTTTGGGCCGGAGAAGCCCCATCAGTACTGCATTTTCGAGCACGTCTACTTTTCGCGGCCGGACAGCGTTGTCTTCGGGCGGCCCGTGAACAAGAGCCGCGAGGAGTTGGGACGCCTGCTGGCGCGGGAGCATCCCGCGGATGCCGATATCGTCGTGCCGGTGCCCGATTCCGGCGTGCCCGCAGCGGTCGGCTACTCGCTCGAGTCGGGCGTTCCGTTCCGAATGGGGCTGATCCGCAATCATTACGTGGGCCGGACGTTCATCGAGCCGGAGCAGGCGATTCGGGATTTCGGCGTGAAACTGAAACTGAATCCCGTGAGAGATCTCCTACGCGGCAAGCGCGTGGTGCTGGTGGATGATTCGATCGTGCGAGGTACGACGAGCCGCAAGATCGTGCGGCTGATGCGCGAGGCGGGAGCATCGGAAGTGCACATGCGCATCAGCTGCCCGCCGACGATTTCGCCGTGCTACTACGGAGTGGACACGCCGACGCGCGAAGAACTGATCGCAGCGGGTCCGTCGCGCAGCCGGCCACGGTTGACGGATGAAGAAGCGGCCGCGCTGCCGCAGGCGGCGACGCGCGAGGGACGCACAATTGAGGAGATACGGCGTTTCCTCGGGGCGGATTCGGTGGGTTACCTTTCGCTCGATAGCTTGCGGAGCGCCGTGGGAGATACGGAGGGGCGTTTCTGCACCTCGTGTTACACGGGCGTTTATCCGACGGACTTGGTCCAGCTGGAGGTTGCAGCAGGCGAGTCCCAACTACAACAGCAACTCGAACCCCGCGAAGTCTAAATCAGAGAGTACGCGGCCCCGAGACTGCACCGTGCGGGACAGGAATTGCGAGAGGACTGTGCAAAGTCCGCGAGATTAGGAATTGATGCAATACGCAGACGCAGGCGTGGATATTTCGAAGGCCGACGAAGCCAAGCGGCGGATCCGGCGGCTGGCGTCGCGGACGTCGCGTCGCGGCGTCATCGGTGGAATCGGCGCGTTCGGCGCGCTGTATGCGCTCGATAAGAAGCGCTGGCGCGATCCGGTTCTGGTTTCGAGCGCGGATGGCGTGGGCACGAAACTAAAGGTCGCGTGCGCCATGGGGATTCACGAGACCGTTGGCGCGGATCTTGTGAATCACTGCGTCAACGACATTCTCACGCTGGGCGCGGAGCCGCTCTTTTTTCTCGACTACCTTGCCCTGGGCCGGATGGACCCGGACGTCGTCGAGCAAGTCATGGAAGGCATCAGCAGCGCGTGCCACCGGGCCGGATGCTCGCTGGTCGGCGGCGAGACGGCGGAAATGCCCGGCATGTACGCCCCCGGTGAATACGACCTTGCCGGCTTCATTGTCGGAGCCGTGGAGCGCGGCCGGTTGAAGCGCGCGCGCCCGCCGAGGCCGGAGGACGTGGTGCTGGCGCTGCCGTCCACCGGGCTGCACACAAATGGATATTCGTTGGCGCGGAAACTGGTGTTTGAAGTGGCGGGCCTCGATCCGCATGCCTACGTCGCTGAAATCGGGAACAAGATCGGCGCCGAACTTCTCTTGCCGCACCGATGCTATTGGCCGATGCTCAAACGGATCGTCGCGCAAGAGCAGCTCTCGGGTCTGGCGCACATCACCGGGGGTGGAATCCCCGGGAATTTGCCGCGAGTGCTTCCGCGTGGGACGCAAGCCGTGATTGAATTGGGCTCGTGGCCGGTCCTGCCGATCTTCAAGTATCTGGCGTCGGTGGGACAGCTGGAGCGCGATGAGTTGCTGAGCACGTTCAATATGGGCGTCGGGATGATTCTGATCGTGCCGCTGGAGCACGTGCGCGCGGTCGAAGGCGAATTGAAGCGGCGGCGCGAAGCGTTCTACCGGATTGGCTTGGTGAGGCGGAGCGACCCAAGCAAGCCGCGAGTTGCGTTCACGGGCCAGCTGCCGCTCTGACCGAAACACCTCCGTTCGAACTCTTGCGTTCCAACCCACCCAGGAGGTATCTCCGATGCGAGATTTCGACAGCCTTTCCGAGAAGGAAATCCTGGCGCTGGCCATCTCCCTCGAGGAAGAAGATGAACGCATCTACGCGGACTTAGCCGAGGGACTACGAGCGGATTTCCCAGGCTCCGCGGCGGTGTTCGACGGGATGCGCATCGAAGAATCACGCCACCGGCGCAGGCTGCTGGAACTCTTCCGTCAAAAATTCGGCGAGCACATCCCGCTGATCCGGCGGCAGGACGTTCGCGGATTCGTCAAGCGCGAGCCGGTGTGGCTGCTCCAGCCGCTCAATCTGGACAAGATTCGGAATCAGGCGAGCGCGATGGAGATGGAGACGCGGCGGTTCTACGAGCGGGTTGCGGCGCGCACGCAGGACGCCAGCATCCGGCAGTTGCTGGACGACTTGGCGCAGGAAGAGCGGCGTCACTATGACCGGGCGGAGGAATTGGAACGGGACAAGCTGGGTGGGAGCGAGCGCGAACGTGAAGAAGAGGCCGGGCGCAGGCTTTTCCTGCTGCAAATTGTGCAGCCTGGCTTGGTGGGGTTGATAGATGGGTCCGTCTCGACGATGGCGCCGGTCTTCGCAGCGGCGCTGGCGACGCGCAGCCCTCGCGACGCTTTCCTGGTGGGCTTGGCGGCATCCGTCGGGGCCGGCATCAGCATGGGAATCGCCGAGGCCCTTTCGGACGACGGGAGTTTGACAGGGCGCGGACATCCGTGGCTGCGCGGCGTGGTGTGCGGAGCGATGACAGCGGTCGGCGGCGTTGGCCACACACTGCCGTTCTTGATCCCCAGATTCACGATAGCGATGGTCGTCGCGATGATTGTCGTGGTAATCGAGCTGGGAACGATTTCCTGGGTGAAGCACAGGTACATGGAAGCATCCGCGTTGCGGGCGGCGCTGCAAATGGCCGTCGGTGGAGCGCTGGTGTTTCTGACGGGCCTCTTGATTGGCAGCGCGTGAGGTGTGCGCGAAGAGCTGCGGAAGCCCCGCGGTATTTTCGGCGAGGCGCGGGATGTGCTAACGTGCTTCGGCTATGGCGAAACGCATCGGAGTGCTCTTGTCGGGACGCGGCTCGAACTTCGAGGCGCTGGCCGACAGCATCGCGGCGGGACGAATTCCGGACGCTGAAATCGCGCTCGTCATCAGCAATCGCGAAGGCGCGCCGGGAATTGCGCGGGCGCAGGCGCGCGGGATTCCCGTTCGCGTGATTCCGTCGAAAGGGCTGGAACGCGAGGTGTACGACCGGATGCTCGTCGCGGCGCTGGACGACGCGCGAGTGAATCTGGTTTGCCTGGCGGGATTCATGCGGCTGCTCTCGCCCTGCTTCGTTGAGGCCTTTCCGGAGAAGATCCTGAACATTCATCCGTCGCTGCTGCCGGCGTTTCCGGGACTGGAAGCGCAGCGGCAGGCGCTGGAGCACGGCGTGAAGTTTTCCGGTTGCACGGTGCACTTCGTGGACGAAAGCCTGGACGCAGGACCGATTGTGGTGCAGGCGGTGGTGCCGGTGCGGGACGACGACACGCCAGAGACGCTGGCGGAGCGCATCTTGGCGGAGGAGCACAGAATCTATACGGAGGCGGTGCGGCTCGTGCTCTCCGGCGAGTATCGAATCGAGGGAAGACGGGTCGTGGCTGCGCGAGGAAACGCGGCGACGGGGCCGGTGATGAAATGACCGCGATGAGAAAAATTCCGCCCCTTGACGAGCAGCTAACGCGCGTGCGGCGCGGCGCGGCTGAGATCATCCGCGAGGAAGATTTGCGCGCCAAGCTGGAGCACGCGACGAAGACGGGGCGTCCGCTGCGCGTGAAGCTCGGCGTG
>DASPOJ010000032.1:0-5940 GCA_035626055.1 Candidatus Methylomirabilota bacterium
GCCTCACCGGCTTCCGCTGACCGTCCCGAAACGCATGGGCATCCGCGAACCCTTTGAAACAGGAACGGGCTGAGGCATCCGGGCGAGTTGCGGCAAGCGGAACATGATTCCGGTCAGGATCCAAAGATAGGAGTTGTTCACGAAGTTCTGATACGGCGAAATCGTGAGATAGGTCAGCGGGACCAAGATGAGGAAGCTGTACCAGAAGATTGCAAACGCGATCGGGAAATAGACCGTCTCGCGCAGCTTGCGCACGACCTCCCATTGAAAATACAGCATCGTGCCGGTCCAAGCGAGCCAGAGCAATGGCCCCAGGATTCCCATTTCGACCACGAGAGTGCCGAATCCATTCTCCACGTTGCCCGCAGTCGGAGGCTGGCCAAGAAGTGACGCGACATATTGCGTGCCAAGGGATGCCGTTCCCGTTCCGTATCCAAGCATCCAATGCTCGAACTCAAATGCCTTCTGCAGATTTACCCAAGGATATTCGACGACTCGACTGTGAAACTGCGAAGCGGAGCCGGTGGGATCCATCGTCTCCGAAAAAAAGGCCCAGTGCGCTCCGAAGATCGCAGGCGAGAACTCCATGAGCAGCAACAGACTCGCCGCACCCACCAGGAAGGTCCGGCGAATGGCCTTCGACAGCCGGTGGCCCTGGCCCCAACGCCAAGGGGCGCCCCACAGGAATGCGGCAGACATCGTCAAGCTGCTGATCGCAGTGAAGATGATTGCGTGGCGAACGCCACAGAGCATCGTAGCCGCGGTAATCGCACCAAGGGCGAAAATCGAATATTTTGACCCGGGCCTTCGGCTGAGCAGGGTGTAGCCCAATTCGCCCATGGCAACAATCCACATTAGGATCAGGAATTCGGAAAAACGACCGGCGCTGACGAAAACTCCGGTCGGCGCATGGATTAGTTGGTGCGTCAGCGGCGACACACGTGTCAGACGCCCAAGTTCGCGGAGCTCGGGGGCCAAGTTCGAAGGGCTCAAGAAATCCACGTTGATTGTCTCTTGCCACAAACCAATGATGGAAATCACGGTCGCCAAAGCGACACTGAGCTTCAGGAACCGATTTAGTTCTTCCGGCGAGCGAATCAGAGCGTAGGCGACAAACATCAACGGGAGGTAATAAAAATACAGCTTAAGACCAAGGAGACCATACAAGAGGGACGGGGATCTGCTATTGAACACCTGCACCACGGCCAGCCAGAAAAACAAGCTCAGCGAAAGCCAGAACGGAGGGCGGAAGGATTCGAATTGGCGCCGCCTTCTCGCGAGCAGGCACGCCAGATAGATCATGGCGACCAGAAAGTCTTTCCCGAAAGTGATCGCCATGTTGTTGCCGAGGAATTTGCGCGCTAAATCCTCAAACATCAGCCAGACAATAAAAACATAAAAGCCCGAGTGCCAATCGTTGAAGATGTAAATCGTCGCGACCAGGACGCCGATACCCACGCCCGCCATCAGGAGTAGCTTGTCCTGCCCGGCGACAATCCAGGACGCCAACTCCCATGTGACCGCCAGGATGCCAAGACCGATCAACAGGCCCTGTATGTGCCTATTGCTGCCAAGCGTGCGGACGGATCCACTCATTTCACAGCAACCTTCCAGATGAACAACCCCACAGGAATATTATCAGTCCGAGGCCTTCCCGAGAAATCCGCGGTCTCACAACAAGTTCGTCAAGAAGATAACAACGGGCTTCACACTCCTTTGAGTGCGCACACAAGAATTCCACTGCTGGTAAGAAGCGGATGAAACCAACTCGCGAGTCTTTGCGAATCCTGCGGAATCAGGATCAAGCGGTCCGCCCAACGGCTCAGCAACCGAAAGGAATCATAAACGCTGTAGGAATACGCCAGCCCATCACCCTCCGTGGTCAAGTAACCCTTCCCTCCGGTTTTTAAGTAATTCACCACTCTCCAGAGGCCGACTTTGTACAAAGCTAGTTTTAAAAGGCGGACGGCTTGCCGACCTTGCCCAAAGCGATTGCTGTCCAGGATCAACACCGCTTTGCGCGCGACCCGCAGCATTTCGCCAACCACTGCATTCGGCTCCGGAACATGGTGCAACATGGCGAAACTGCAAACAACATCGAAACTCTGATCCGGGAAGGGCAATCTCTCGCCCGAACCACAAAGCATACATTGCTCGGGCACGTTGTTTTTGGCGATCGCCTGATGAATCAGCGCCTGCACGGGCTCGATGCCACAGACACACGCCCCTGGGAAAGCATCCAATAATTTCCGGACGCCACGTCCGGTGGCAGCGCCGACGTCGAGAACGGAACCGGCTTCGACCAGATGAAGGAATACACAAAAGATCTTGAAAAGCGCGTCATCTGCATCACCCTCGTGGCCGTGCATGCTTTCATATCGCTCAGCACTGTCCGTGTAGTACTTCCGCTGGAACTCCACAGCTGTTTGGCGTTTGGAATTCATGAGATTCCTTTCCTGAGCGGATTACTACGGATCAACCCGGCCGGAGAGGGCACGGCCCCGTAGGCGGAAGCCCGCAGCGAGAGATGAGCGTGGCGCAAACGCTCGGCCGGGGCGGGCCGCGGGGCGCTTTGCAGCAGGTCCGCTTGGGTTTTTTCGGCCGTGCGAAATCGCCAAATTCTTATGCCACGAGTCGGTGGCGGTGCGGTCCAGGCCGTCGAAATACTCGACCGCCGCCGAGCCAATCAGCCCGCTGCTGCCGGTGACCAGAATCTTCCACATCGTTATCGAACCGTTCCTTGTGTTACGGCGTCTGCCGGACGCGCGCCCAGGCCGCAAGACGTCAAAGCGACACTCTTCCGACCGCCCGGCTGGGATGCGTGCAGACTGAGGCCAGATACACCCCAACCCTTGGAAAGAAAGCCTCGGACAAGGTTCTCCCCCACGGGATGTCATTATACGGGGTGCAAAAGGGTGTCAAACCGTCATTTAGGGCTATGTATCGCATGACGAAGGGGTGTTTCGGCCAGAAACAGTGTCCCCAACTCGCGAGAAGCCAATTCGCGCAGCCACCCCATTCGAGTGAAGCGCGAGGCCGCAAGGGCGCTGAGCCCGGTGAACCCCTCGCCTAGTTGCTCCCCGGTCTTAGCAAGACGATGGCGTAGTAGCCTGTCGAACCTAGTGATTGCCAATCCTTTGCCTGCGACGCCGGCGGCGGGAATCGCGTCACGATGGCGGTCGCGCTCGCTTGCATGAGTAAATTGAGAATCTCGGCACGTTTATCGGAGTCCGCGCCCCAGTAGTCCGGTACGCCCTCGGCGGGAATATCGGCGACGACCGTGTCGCCGGCAAGATGGGCCCAGTAGTCCGACGCCTTTTCCTTGCCCAATATCGCCACGTCGCTGCCCTCTTTCACTCCCAGTTGCATCAATTCCTGGGCCACCCTCCATTGGACGTTGTCTTGCCGTTTTGCCGTGGCCGAGATATCTCCCACAAACTGCGCCGCAAGTGTTACGACGATGGACAGAGTGACCGCTAGTAAGACGGCCATCCATACGTTCTGCGACGCGTCCGACTGCGGCATCCGAATCGCAGCAAATAGGCAACACCACAAGACAACAATCGCGGTACCGACGTAACGAGACTCGACGAGCACAAGAGAATAGAGAGCGAGCGTCGCGACCGCCGGCAGCCACAGGGGCCAAACAAATCCGAGCTCGCGGCAGAGGTCTCGCCTCCGGCCCGAGAATAAAAACAGCGCGAGAAGGCCGACAGCAATCCCCTTCTCAGCAGAGAGAAGCCGGAAATACTCAGCAAGACCCGCCTCAAGGGCCCGGAGCTGACCACGCCATTCAAAACGAGGATGTGTAGGTCCGCTCCAGTAATTCGGGTCGTACCACGGAGGATAAGTGCCTTCAAGGTGCGAGGCGAACGCTTCCACCGGAGGCGACAAACTGAGGATACGCAGCCCGTGCACGGTCATGCTCCGCTTTGACGCCTCCGGCCCCGACCAGGACGAGGGCGCGGGATCGTTGGCGTACCACGCGTAGCTCAAACGACCGGAGTCGCCGAAGGTCAGGCGTCCCTCCGCCTTTGAAAGCGTTGCCAGCCACGGACTAGCCGCAAGCCCAAACATTACTAGAGCCAGCGCCGCGAGGGGCGCGCGCTTTCGCCAGTTCCCCCCGACGAAAACGCTGCACAGAATGAAAACCAGTGCGAGAGGAAACATGACCGCTTTGGCCAAGTAGCCCACGGCGAGCACAACCCCAAGCCAGAAATACGGCCTCCAGGACGCTACGCCGCGCAGCATCCGTATCAGCAGCGCCGTCGCCAGAAGCGTAGCGGCGCAGACCAGCAGGTCCGGCGTGTCGGTGCGCACGCCAATCAGTTCGAGGGACGCGTACACGAACAACGAATACCCGAACAAAACCCAGGCCCATCCCAGGCGGAACCGTTCACTTTGCCGGCTGAGTCTCGCCTCGACCAGCGCGGTCAGTTCTTGAAAGAAAAATGCGAAGCACGCGAGCGACAGAAGGTAATCGAACAGATTCACCGCGTGCAGAACCGTTGATTCCCAGTAGGGGGACGGATGCAACAGGCCGATGGCAACAGCCAGAAGCCAAGAGTAAAGCGGACTCCAATAACTATTGACGGCGGCGTGGAGATCGCCGCGCAGGTACGCGCGAGCAACATCCAGATAGTTCACTCCATCCGGTTCGATGAAAAATCGCGAAGCCCAGGCTTGCAGCGTTCCCGCCAGCGCGGCAGTGGCCCAAAGAACGACGCGGAGTCTTTGCTCCGGCGCGCGCCGCGAGGCGGGCGGCACGCCCGACAGAGCCTCTCCTCCTTCGGGAACAACCGAGGTTTGCAGATGAGACGCCACGATTACCGCACCTTTTCCACGGATCTCCGGCCATTGCGAGGCGCAGAAGAGTTCTTGGGCGCGCCTCGCTCGACCAAGACTTGCGCGATTCGCTCGCCGGCGTGCCCGTCGCCAAACGGATTCGCAGCTGTTTGACGCGCTCCCGCCGAACCCCGGCGCAAGCGGCGTTCCGCCGCTTCGATGATTCTGTCGCGGGAAGTGCCCACCATCTCGGCCCAGCCCAACTCCACGGCCTCCGGCCGCTCGGTGACATCGCGCAAGACCAGCACGGGTGTTCCAACGCTCGGCGCTTCTTCCTGCACACCGCCCGAATCGCTCAAAATGAGCTCGGCCCGCTTCATCAAGTGCACAAACTCGGGGTATCCAAGCGGTTCAGTGAGCAAGATGCGCGGATTCGTTTCGAGCCGGGCATAGACCGTGCGGCGCACGGAGGGATTGGGATGAACCGGGAAAACAAAACTGAGTTTCGGGTGGCGCACCGAAAGTTCCGCGATGGCGGCACACACGCGTTCGAGAGGCTCTCCAAAACTCTCCCGCCGATGCGCCGTGACGACAACGATTGGGCCGGTGAGAGCCGCCAGCCGCGAATCCGCGAATTCCACAGGCCGGCTCAAGATGGACTCGAGCGCGTCCACAACGGGATTGCCGGTGACGACGATGCTCTCTTCCTTTACGCCTTCGCTGCGAAGATTCGCGGCCGCACGCTCCGTGGGAGCGAAGTGGAGATCCGCCAGCGCGCTCGTGAGGCGGCGATTCATTTCCTCGGGAAACGGGCGAAATTTATCGTACGTGCGAAGACCGGCTTCGACGTGGCCGATCAGAATTCGATGCTGGTAGCCGACCCAGGCGGCCGCGAAAGTCGTCGTCGTGTCGCCCTGCACCATCAACCAGTCCGGGCGCGTACGATCGAGAACAGGAGCCAGTTCCTCGAAGATGCGCGCGGCCACGTTGAGCGAAGACTGATCTTCCTGCATAACGTCGAGATCGAAGTCGGGCTGGATGCGGAAAATCTCCAGCATCTGGTCGAGCATGCCGCGGTGCTGGCCGGAAGCACAAACGATTACCTGAAGGCCGCGATTGCGAAGCGCGCCGATGACCGGAGCAAGCTTGATAACC
>DASPOJ010000033.1:0-18951 GCA_035626055.1 Candidatus Methylomirabilota bacterium
GGACGGCGGCCATGCGCGGATTCTACGCGCCGCGCGCGGCCCGGCTCTCCCCCCCAGCCGGGCCGCCAACTCTCCCAACCTCTTAGGACTCATGCACAACAACCCAGCAAGGGGGATACGATGAACCCTTCCAATTCCAATTGCGACCAGCAGTTGCTGCGCCCGGCCGCGCGGTATATCTTGCGAAGCTTGGAGAAAGCCGGCGCGAAAGCCTTGGCGTAATCCACCACGCGCATTCCGCTCTGGGCCTGCCTGCCGCAGGCAGGCTAGATTCTTTTGCCCGGCAGGGCGGGGCTGGGCCGATCGAAAACACGTTTGGAACAGAAATCATGAGGAAGCTGGATACGATCGCAGTGTTGGGAGGGGGCGCGGATGGCCGTGCTCTCGCCGCGGCCGGCCTGCTGGGTGGCTTCCACGTCGTCCTCGAAGATTTCCGCGCCGACTTCCTGCAGGACGCGCTCGCCGCTGTGCGCAGCGTAGCCGAAGAACACGCGCGCCGGGACCCTTCTGCGTCTTCGCTAGAACAGGCGCTTTCGCGGCTCCGCGCGGCGCGCACCGTCGAGGACGCCTGCCGGGAAGGCGCCGGTCTCATTCTCGATTTCAGCACGGACGAAATGGAGCTGAAGCTCGAGATTTTCACGTTGCTCGACAAGTTCGCGATTCCCGGCGCAATTTGCGCCACGAATGCAAATTCAATTTCCATTGCCGAGCTGGGCGCGATCGCATACCGGCCAGAGCTTTGCATCGGCCTGCGCATTGCGCAGCGCGATGGCCGTCGGGCGCTGGAACTTGTGCGCTCGCGACACACGCTGGACGCCGCCGTTGCAGCGTGCGGCGAATTTGCCGAGCGCATCGGGTGGGGATGGTCCGTCCGCACCGAGCTGGCCGAGAGCGGCTAGGCGAGCCCGTTCCCGGGGGAGTTTTTCCACTGGCGCGAGTCAATCCGAATTCAAACGCTCTGCTATCATGGGGATGCCAATGAACCTGGAAGAGAGAATCGTTCTGCAGCTGGGCGACATCACCGAGATGGATGTGGACGCCATCGTCAACGCCGCGAATAACGACTTGCAACTGGGCGGCGGCGTTGCAGGCGCCATCCGCCGCAAGGGCGGCGAATCGATTCAGCGCGAATGCGACGCGATCGGCTCGATTCCCATCGGCGGCGCCGCGATCACCGGGGGCGGAAAGCTGAAGTCGAGGCACGTGATTCACGCGGCGAGCATGGCGCTGGGCGGCCACACGACCGCGCGCGCTTTGCGCAGCTCTACGGCTTATGCATTGCGCATCGCCGAAGAGCGCAGACTTCGCACGGTTGCGTTCCCGGCCGTGGGCACGGGCATCGCCGGCTTTCCTCTTTCCGAGTGCGCCGCCATCATGCTGCAAGAAGTCGCAAAGCATCTGCGCCGCGCCGCTTCGCTCGAGACGGTTTACTTTGTCCTGTTCGACGAGCGCGGATTGCGCGCTTTCGAGAGCGAGTTCGCGGCGATGAAGGCCGGCGGCGAATTGGGGAAAGAGGGCGAGGCGGCGCCGCTCTGAGCCCGCACGCAACGCCGTGAACCATTTGGCTGAAAAGGTGCGCGCGGAACTGGCCCGCTACGAGCACCCGCTGTTTATCTTCGACGCGCGACCGGCCGCGGAAGGCATCGAAGTCCTGATCCGCTTTCGTCCCGAAACTCCCCAGGTGCACACCTACATTTTTCTTTTTCGCCCGCGCGAAATCGAGCAGACCCAGTTTCCCTGGAATCTTCAGAGACAGCTTTACGACTGCCTGCACGATTTCGTCATCGAAATGTTCACCCGCAATCCGCAGGAGAAAGAGCGATGCCCAACGCAACCCGCGCAACGCCGCTCGCAGCCGTATTGAAACAGCGCATCCGCGAGGAGGGGCCAATCACTTTCGCGGAGTTTATGCGCGCGTGTCTCTACGATGAACAACATGGCTACTACAGCAAGCCCGAAGCGCTGCGCTTTGCCGACTACTACACGAGTGTGGACGTGCATCCGATCTTTGGGCGATTGCTCGCGCGCCAGCTCGCTGAGATGTGGCATCGGCTGGGCGCTCCGCGCGAATTCCACATCGTGGAAGGGGGCGCGGGCGCGGGGCGGCTCGCGGCGCATATTCTTGATTTTGCCGCGCGAGAGCTGCGCGATTTCTACGCGGCGCTTCAATACACGGCGTTGGAATTGTCCGCGGCGCGGCGAGCGGAGCACGCGCGCGCTCTTGCACCGCATATTGCGGCCGGCAAACTTGTGTCTTCGGCACTGCTGCCCGCGAGGATTACGGCAGGCTGCGTTTTCTCAAATGAGCTGCTGGACGCGCTCCCTGTGCACCGCGTGGTGTCCGCAAGCGGCGCATTGCGGGAAATCTACGTCGCGCTCGATGGGGAGGAGTTCATCGAGCGCCCATGGTCTCTTTCGACGCCTGAAATCGGCGCGTATTTTTCAGAGCAGGCCATCGTCCTTGCGGACGGGCAGCAGGCGGAGGCCGCACTCGACGCCCGCCGCTGGATCGAGGAAGCCGGGCGCGTGCTGGAGAGCGGATTCGTGCTGACAGTGGACTACGGCCACGAAGCGGCCGAACTCTACGGTGAGCGGCACGCGAGCGGCACGCTGTTGGCGTACGAGCGGCACCACGCGAGCGAAAACTGGTTCGATGCCCTGGGTGAGCAGGATTTGACCGCGCACGTGAACTTTACGGCGCTCGATCTGGCGGGGCGCCGCGCGGGACTCGAACCAACGGGCCTCGTGACGCAGTCGCATTTCTTAGTCGCGCTGGCGCAAGCCAATCAGCTTGCAGACCTCGAAGACGCCGCGTTGAGCGAGACGGATCGTATTCGCGCCCGGTTACTTTTCAAGACGCTGATGCATCCCGAAGGTCTGGGAGAGGTCTTTCGCGTGTTCGTGCAGCACAAGGGCGTGGCCAACCCGCAGCTGACCGGCCTGCTGCCGCTCTAGCGGACTGCTGAAAAACCCGATTCCTGTCATTTCGAGAAGTCTGCCGTGGCTCACCCCCGCACGGGGTGGCCCCCGAGCGCTCTCAGCGAGCGGCGGACGACGAGGAATCTGCTTTTTTCTTGGTCATTTCGCGAAAAGCACATCCGTCCCTGCGCTCGGGATGGCAGCAAAATGCCATTCTTCAACAGCCGGCTAGGCGGAAAATTGGAGGAGCGGCGCAGGAGAACTCACGGGCGCAGGTGAGGAGAAGGAATTGCGCTATTCACTTCGAGGCGGACGTGCCGGGTTCTGCGTAGGGCTTCGCGATGTACTTTTGCGCTTCGGCTTGCGCTCCGCCGGTATCGTCGCCCGTTTGCTTGGCTTTCTGGTACTCGTTCACGGCGCGGCTGCGCTCACCGCTGATATCGTAGATCTTGCCGAGATAGATGTGAGCCCATACCTCGACCCACTTCGTCGTGGGGTCGTAGTCACCGTTGAGCGAGTCGCGGAACGACTGGGCGGAAGCGGCGTAGTTCCTCTCGTAAAAGAAGGCCTCTCCCATGCGGAAATTGGCTAGGGCATTCGTCTTTTGCTCGTCGAGCGCCTGCTGGTACTGCCGGACGGCATCGTAGAACTTGCCTTGCTGCGCGAGGTCTTCGCCGCGCGCGATGATGGCTCTGATGCGAAGTTCGGGACTGGATTTTAGAATGTAGTCGTGCGGATCGAGGTGCACGCCGTTTGGTTTCGGCCGTCCGAAGGTGTCCACCACAAAGCTGGAGGATGTTCCGGCGACTTCGATCGTTTTGTACTCGGGATTGCCCTCGGTTTCCACTTCGAGCTCCATGGGCATGTGGAAGAAGTCGAGGTTTTGCTTGACCTTGCCGACGATCTTGAATCCCTTCTGCGTCCGGTAAACCACGTAGTCAATCGTGAATTCCGGTACTCCCGTGGAATGCACCCACTGCGCGAAGAACGGCCGCAGGTTGAGCGGCCCATTCGCTTCCGGAATCGTCCGCGGAGCGTTCCCGATGATCAGCGCCGGGCCATTGCCGGCCGTTCCGGGAACGGGCAGGGCGGCGCCGGCGGCGACGGCCATGTCTTCAAAATCGGCGTCGCTGGCGGCGTGGCCCGCGTACTTCGTGTAGAACTGCTTCAGCAACGCGTGAAACGCGTCGTCGCCAATCTGGCCGCGGAGCATGTGGAACACCATGGCTCCCTTGTTGACGACCACGGAGCGATATTGTTCCGAGTAGGGCTGCAAACGTCCCGCCTCTGCGACAGGCGCGGCATCCTCGAACATCAGCGCGCCTACGGCGAATTCCTCGAGCGTGCGGTTCATGGAATCCTTGTTGGCGTTGTCCTCGACGTAAAGCGCTTCGGAGTATCGTGCGAGACCATCCGTGATCCAGCCGTCGCCGGGCGTTTCGGGCGCCACCTGGCCGCCCCACCATTGCGACGCAATCAGATTCGCCAGCAAGTGGTCGTCGGGTTTCTGCGTCCACATCCGCTGGCTGATGAGCAGCAGACCCGGCGCCGCAAAACTCGGCAGACTCCCATCCATGAGCTGCGCGACCGTCAAACTCGGCTGCGGCAGCGGTCCCCACTGGTCGTTGAAGAAATCTTCGATATGGCTAACCGTTTGCGCGTAGTCCTGCGCTGTGGCGGCGGAAGCTGGAGCGGTGTAAACCGGGATGCGCAACCCTTCAACTTGAGTGGGATTCAATTGCAACGCGCCGGCGACGAACGTCCCCGAAGCCTCAGGTTGGTCCGCGTGAAAAACGTAGAGAAGACGTTGGGGAAGGCCGCCTTTCCCGGGGATGACCGTGAGGCTCGGCGGAGTCGCGCCGGTGCCCGCGACGGCGAATTCCTGCGGTACTTCCAAGCTGTATACGGCCGTGTATCGGTTCGCCGGGAAATTCGTCAGCGGAAACCATCGCGCGGGCAGAAGCAGGTAGGCTCCGGTCTTCGTGATGGAAGCCAGAGTCACGCCGCGCACGGGGCTGTTTTCGTCATTCGCCAGCGGCCCTGCGTATTGAAACTCGATGGAAACTTTGCCGCCGGTGACGACCGCATCCGCCAGCATGATGCGCAGGATCAGTGGGTTCTGGACGTCCCGGTCGTAGCTCAAGATCTTGGTCGTCGTGCTGCGCAATTCGCTCACTCTCAAATTAGGGTGGAGCTCGACCTGGATGACGTGAGAGGGCGCGTTCGCCACGAAGTCCACTTTGGCGTCGGCCGTGATGGCTTGCGTGTCTGTGTTCAACGAAGCGCGAATATCGTAGTGGGTGGCGCGGAAACCGGACAGTTCCTGCTCCTGCGGCGGCGCCTGGGGAGCCCCGGGAGCCTGCGCGAGCGCGGAAGCGGCGCAAAGGAGGACCGTCGTGAGTAGTGAGCCAGGCAGCTTGAGCATAGAAACTTGAGCAGTATCTCGCGCGTGAGTCCGCGCGTTCATCCCACTAGGATACCAGACTGCCCCTCAAGAGTTGCCCCGCCAGTTCAGAGCAGCCCCTGAATAATGTCCGCTGCACGAGCAATCGCCCCCGGCGGGCCGAGCCGCTCGCGCACCTCGGCCAAATCCTTGCGAATCTGCTCGCGGGCGGCCGGCGAATCGAGCAACCGCCCCGCTTCGGCGGCAACGCGCTCGGGCGTGAAGTCGGATTGAAGCAGTTCCGGCACTACGCGGCGCCCCGCGATTAGGTTCACCATGGCGATCATAGGCGTCCGGATCAGCCGCCGCGCCATCGCCGCGGTAAGCGCCGAGACGTGGTAGATGACCACCATCGGCGTGCCCAAAAGCGCCGTTTCGACGGTCGCGGTGCCACTGGAGACAATCGCCAGGTCGGCCGCGCCCACCGCGTCGTATGTTGCTCCGGTGACCAGCGTGACGGGAATATTCGGCTTCAGATAACGCGCCAGGTCGTACGGCTGCACATCCGGGGCGACCGCCAGCACGAATTGTGCCCCGCGGCCCTGCGCAATTGCTGGGCACGCCTCGAGCATCACGGGTATGTGCTGCGCGAGTTCGCTATGCCGGCTGCCGGGAAGCAGAGCGACGATAGGCCGCGCCGGATCGAGTCCGCGGGCGGCCGCGAATTGTTCCCGCGTCACGGTGGCGCGCACTTCGCCCGCGAGCGGATGACCGATGAAATCCGCCGCGACTCCCCGCTCCCGATACCATTGCTCCTCGAATGGGAAGATGCACAGCCCCCGAACGAATCGCTTGCGCACTAGGTTCGCGCGCCACGACTGCCACGCCCAGAATTGCGGGCAGACAAAGTAAACGACCGGAATGCCGGCGCGCTTGAGCTTGTTCGCAAGGCGCAAATGGAATCCGGGAAAATCGGTGAGGATGGCGAGCGCGGGCTTGCGCTTCCGCGCCTCGAATACAATTCGATTCAACATTCCCACCAGCTTTGGGATCTTGCTCCACGCTTCCTGGATTCCGACGACGGCAACTTCCGTGGAATCCGCAATCAGCTCCACTCCCGCTTCGCGCATGCGCGGCCCGCCCATCCCGAAAAGGTGGACGGGCTGGCGGCTTTGCAGCTCGGCCGCCAAGCGCGCGGCATACATGTCGCCGGAAGCCTCACCGGCTGAAATCAGGATTTGTGTTGGCGGCATCGATCGCGAGTCGGCGCGGCACCGGGCGCCTCAACCCTCCGACGGCAGAGCCTCTGCGGGGAACTTGGGGGGCTCTGGTCTGCCCGCGGCCCCGAGCGGAAGTTCTGTCTGACCCGGGCCCGCGGCGGGCGCGGAAATCTCCTGATCCTTATACTGCAGTTGGTAGAGCCGGAAATAGATTCCTCGCAACGCGAGCAACTCCTGGTGCGAGCCTTGTTCGCGCAGCCGGCCCTTGTGAAAGACGAGGATTCGGTCCGCGTGCTGGACCGTGCTCAGCCGGTGCGCCACCACCAACGCCGTGCGCCCCTGCAACAAGCGGTCGAGCGCCTCGCGGATCATCAATTCCGTTTTCGTATCCACGCTTGACGTTGCTTCGTCGAGAATGAGGAAGCGTGGGTTGTGCGCCAGCGCGCGGGCAAAGCTGACCAGCTGTCGCTGGCCGACGGAAAAAGTCGCGCCCCGCTCGGATACGATCGTTTCCACGCCCTGGGGCAGAGAATTCACCAGCGGCCCCAAGCCGACTTCGCGCAGAGCGCGTTCGACGCGCCCGCGATCGATCCCCTGGGTGCCGAGGCGCACGTTGGATTCGAGCGTGCCGCTGAACAAGAACGGATCCTGCAGCACGATTCCGAATTGGAGCCGCAGGTCCTGAATGTTGTACTCGCGGATATCCACGCCGTCGAGAAGGATCGCGCCGCGCTGGAATTCGTAGAAACGCAACAACAGTCCGATCAGCGTGGTTTTGCCCGCACCGGTGTGCCCGACGATGGCAATCGTCTGGTTCGGAGCGATCTTGAAGGAAACGTCGCGCAGCACCCAATTCTCGTCGCCCGGATTTTCGACGCCCGTGTAGGCGTGCCAGACGTTGCGAAATTCGATTTCGCCGTGCGGATTCGGGAGGCGGCGCGTCCCGGCGAGCGTTACTTCCGGTACTGGCTCGTCCAGCAGCTTGAAAATGCGCTCCGAAGAAGCCATCGCGGACTGCAGAATGTTGAATTTCTCGCTCAGATCCTGAATCGGCCGGAAGAACTGTTGTGTGTACTGCATGAAAGCAATCAGCACGCCAGCCTGAATGGTTCCGGAGAGTGCGCACAAGCCGCCGTACCAGAAGACCATCGCGATCGCGGCAATGCTGAAAAATTCGACGGCCGGATAGTAGAGCGCGAAGGCCAGAATGGTGTCCTTGAAGGCCTCCATGTGACGCCGGTTGTATTCGGCAAATTCGTCGCGGCCGCGCTTCTCGCGATTGAAAAGCTGCACCACGGACATCCCGCTGATGTACTCCTGGAGAAATGAATTGATGCGCGCGATCGCTGTACGAATGCGGCGGTTCGCGTCGCGCACCTTGGTCCGAAAGATCATCGTCGCAACCAGTATCAGCGGCAGAACGGCAAAGGTGACCAGCGCCAGCCGATAATTCATCCACAGCATCACGGCGCCGATCCCCACCAGTATCACCACGTCGTTCACCATCATGGCAATTCCCGAGGCGAACAGGTCATTCAGCGCGTCCACGTCGGTCGTGACGCGGGTCACGAGCCGCCCCACCGGGCTGCGGTCGTAAAAGCTCATGGGCAATATCTGCAGCCGCGCGAAGATTTGATTGCGCAGGTCATAGAGCGTCTTCTGGCCCACGTTTTGCATGATGCGCATCTGCAGATACTGCACGGCGAAGCCCAGCAGCAGTGACGCGACAAAGCCGACGGTCACCAACGAAAGTCCGCGCATCCCAACCTCGAGCGAAATCTTGTGTGCGACCGTGGGATCGATGAAGCGATCCACGCCGATATGGAAGAGCCAGGGGCCCGCCAGGCTGAGCGGTGTCACCAAGATCGTCAAGGTCAGCGCCGCTGCCACGCTCCAGCGATACGGCTTCAGGTAGCTGACCAGCCGCCAGGCGAGTTGTGCGTCGTAAACCTTCCCTATTTTTTCTTCTTCGCGGAAATCGCTCATGCGCGTTCCAACTCTTCCTCGAGCAGCTGCTTTTGATACAGATCCGCGTAGTATCCGTTCCGGGCCAGCAGTTCGTCGTGCGTCCCGCGCTCGACGATGCGGCCCGCGTGCAGCACCGCGATCTGATCGGCGTCACGCACGGTCGAGCAGCGATGCGAGATCAGAATCGTGGTGCGGCCGCGCATGAAATCCCGCAGCCGTCGCAGGATGCGCTCTTCGGTTTCCGTGTCCACGCTCGAGAGCGCGTCGTCGAGAATCAGGATTTTCGGATCGCGCATCACCGCGCGCGCCAGCGTCGTCCGCTGCTTCTGCCCGCCGGAAAGCGTGATGCCGCGTTCGCCGAGCAGCGTCTCGTAGCCGTTCGGGAATTCCGTGATCTCCGCCGCGATGCTGGCGATGTCCGCGGCGCGCGCGATCTGCTCCGGAGTGGATTCGCCGACGCCCAGCGCGATATTCTCGCGAATCGTTTCGCTGAACAGAAACGTGTCCTGCGGCACGAATCCCAGCGCGTTGCGCAGTCTTGCCAGGGGCCATTCGCGAATCGGCCGCCCGTCGAGAAACAGGCTGCCAGGGGGAGCGTCCCACA
This sequence comes from Candidatus Methylomirabilota bacterium, assembly GCA_035626055.1. Taxonomy (GTDB): domain Bacteria; phylum Acidobacteriota; class Terriglobia; order Acidiferrales; family UBA7541; genus DASPOJ01. Next base: position 9,095 of record DASPOJ010000033.1, read on the forward strand.
GCCGCGCGAACATCGCCGCCAGAGTGGACTTTCCGCTTCCGGTCGGGCCGACGATTGCAAGCGTCGACCCGGCGGGAATCGAAAGCGTGATGTCTTGCAGCACCGGCCCGCCGCTTTCGCCCGCGCCGCCGTTCCGCGCAGTGCGCGAAGTCGGATAGGTGAACGTGAGATTGCGCACTTCGATCGCGCCGCGGACTTCGCCGTCCAAATCCGCTGTGGCCGCGGCGTCATTGATGGACGGCTTCGCCTCTAGGATGTGGTTCAGCCGTCCCATGGAAGCCGCACCGCGCTGCCAGATATTCGTGACGAAACCCAGCGCGATCATCGGAAAGATGAGCTGCACCATGAATAGGAAGAAGACCACCAACTCACCAAGCGAGATTACGCCCAGCATGACTTCCCGGCCGCCCCTCCACAGCACAAGCAGGAAGGAAAACCCGATGAGCGTCTGGAGCATCGGCATGAACAGGCTCCAGTAATAAATCATTCGGAGATTCCAGTGGATGTACTCGCGATTGGGCTCGTCGAACCCGCTCTTTTCCGCCTCTTCCTGCGCGTACGCCCGCACCACGCGCACGCCTGCGAGATTCTCCTGCGCCTTCGCCGAAAGCGTGGCCAGCGCCGCCTGAATTTTCGCGTAGAGCGAGTGAATCGCCCGGCCGAAAAACCAGACGGAGATCGCCACCACCGGTACCGGCGTAAGCACCCAGATGCTCAGCCGCGGCGATAGCCAGAACATCAGCGCCAGCGCGAGCACCATCGTCGCGATCGTGTTCGCTGCGTACATGATTCCCGGCCCCAGCACCATGCGCACGGAGTTGAGGTCGTTGGTGCAGCGCGACATCAGTTCGCCCGTGGGATTGCGCACGTAATATTCAGGCTCCAATTCCACCAGCCGCGCCAGCAGATCGTTCCGCAGGTCGTACTCAATGTCGCGCGAGATCCCGATGAGAATCCAGCGGGTCCAAAACGAAAAGAAGCCCTTGATCGCCACCCAAAGGAGCATCGCCAAGCACAGCAGGATCAGTGCGTGCCGCTCGCGTGGGTGGTAGGCGGGCAAGAGGCGCAGCACCCACACTCCCAACCGCCCGAGTTGTGCGATCGGCTGCTCGGTGCCTTGAATGCATTCCACCGCGATGCCGATGACCAGGGGAAGGATTGTGCCGGCAATCCCCATCCCCGCTTGCATGACGATGCCCAATGCGATCGATCCCGTGTGATGGCGGAGGTAGGGCAGAAGGCGTGCGAGGTGTTTCCAGCCGGGCACACGCTTGGCGGGAACCGCGTTGGCGGTCGGCGAAGCAGCGTTCAGTGTTTGTGCGGCGGCGCTCACTGCAGCAAATCTCTCGAAGCCGATTCCCCCAAGACAGGCAATTCGCCGAGGAACCGCTCTCCCTTCCTATCCAGACACTCGTACCGCTTTACCTTTGGATTCCAGCGAACGACATAAGTTGCAGAACGATTTGCGCCCGATGAGGCTTCCGCAAATCTCAATTCGAGCCCCCTCGTGGAATCCTGCTCGTACTCCATCCGCCAGCCCGTGACCGGACTCGTAGGGGTTCCTGCCAGGAAGCCGTTCTGATTCGCGAGGTGCTCGTCGCACCGGAAGATTTCCTTCCAACTGTCGCCTTGCTTGTCCAGGATGACCGCCCTCACCACGTTCATCCCCTGCGAAGAGTTGTCCTGGACGCCCGGCATCGGATCGGCAACGAGAATCTGATTGCCGCCGTTGAGCGCTAAATCGCCGAATGCCAATACTTCCGCGCTCGGACCCAGATAATTCTTCGCGCCCGCCGTATATTCAGCGGGTACTGCGGGAGTTGGAGTCGCAGCCGTTTGAGCCGGCGCCTCTTCGCTGCCTGATTGGCTTGACCGGCAACCCGCCGGAAGCACCGCGGCCGGAAGCAGCGCGGCGCAGAGCCAGACACACGATGCCACGCGCGCCGCGCGGCGCGGCAGCGGCGCTGTCTCCCCGGCCGTTTTGTTCATTCCAAGCCGCATGCAGGGTCACACCCAGGGAACGACAAGAGATTTACCAATCGTTCCTCGCAACAAATTGTCGCCCGGCTAGCGAGCAGCAAGGATTTCGTCCAGCCGCGCTTCAAAATTCTCTTCTCCTTCCGACCACAGCCGGCTGCGCTCGGCAGGCACCGCCGTTTCGGCCGCGCGCGTCCAGTTCATCAAGCGGCGAATATTCTCGCAGGTTCTTTCGTGGTACTCGCGCAAAGTTTCCGGCCGCGACATATCCGCCAGAAATTTCGCTTCCATCGGATGCGGCGGCTCGCCCGATTGCGGACGAGCGCCGATAGCGCTGTTTGCCCCCGCAGTGACCGATGGCGCCAGCAAATGGGCGTGCCCGGTGAAAAGATGCTCGAACCCCAAGTCTGCGACGATGTGGCCGGCTTCGGCCGCGGCGCCCTCATCGTAGTCGGGCCCCTGCGCGAGGATTTCCAGCTTCTGCGGCTGCTCGGACCACAACCCACTCTCCGCGTCGCGTACCCAAAGATCCCAGAACGCTTCCACCTCGAACGCCGTGTCCGGGTACGCGTGTTCGCGCGCCAGTTCCAGGACTTTGAGAGAAGTGGCCGGACTCGCACGCAAGTCGTGATGAGCGACGGGCGTCTCGCCTGGGCCGAGCGCGCGAACCACGAGGGACTGAAATCCCTGCCGCGCGCGGGCGAAGGGGATGGTCCGCAGATACCGCTCGAAGTGCGCGAGTCCATCGTCCTCGCCTGAGCCGTGCAGCCAGAGCGCCGCGTACGCACGATTTGCCACAGGTCAGATTATACAGATTGTTGTGTCTGGGTCTGCCTCGCCGAGGAGCGGATCAGGGTTTTACTGGCGGTTTCTGCCCGGCGGAAGGCCCCAGCAGCCTCTGCCGCAGCGCGTCGCCAATTTCGGTGAACGCGCTCAAGCACGCAGCCCGCACGCGCTCTTCCGCTTCATTCGCCAGGCGCCCGATCAGGTTGTCCGACTGCTGCTTCAGATCCGCCACTGCCGCCACCAGCGACGAATTCGACGCGTTTTCCAAGCGTTGCTGGTATTCTGCAATTGCGGTCTCGCCGAGGCGCGCCAAGTCCCGGCGTCCCTCTTCCTCCTGCGCGAATCGCGCCGCCTTCCAGGATTCTGCCAGGGTTGTGGCCTCCGCATCGAGTTCCTTGCGCGCGGCGGCGACGCTTGTACGAGCCTGTTCCGCCAGGCCCTCGCGGAATTTTGTTTCTGCCTCCACTTGCGCGGCATCCAATTGCGACAGGCTGTCCGCGATCTTCGCCTGGATTCGCGCCGCCGTCTGCTCGGCCGCGACACGCACGTTTGCCGCAAAGCCCTCTCCCTGCCTGGACGCAATCTCCTCGGCGTGTTTGCCGAAGCCGGCCGCGACTCCGTTTGCCGTCTGCTGCGCCTGATCGCGCACGCGGTCGGACGCTTCGCGCAAGAACTCCTCGATCTGCTCCTTCGAGTGTTCGACGTAGCTGCGGCTGTAATGATCAAGCTCCTTAGCGAATACACCCGACATTTTCCCCGCCTTCGTTCGCAGCGTGTCGCTCGCCTGTTCCACGCCCTTTTCCAGCGAGGCCTGCATCTGCGTCTGCACCTTCTTTTCGTACCAATCGGCTGTCTTGAACATGGACTCGAACGCGGCATGCGTCGTGTCCGTCGTTTTTGCCTCGATCTCCGCCAGCCACTTCGCTTGCGACTCGCGCCCGACCCTGTGGAATTCCTCTTCCAGGCCGCGCAGCGCCTCACTGGTGTGCGTCACCGCCTCCTGCAGCGAGAGTTCCGCAGACTCGCGCAGCTGGTCCTGATGCGTCTGCAAGCTCTCCTCCAAAGCCTGCGAGTGCGACTGCAACTCGTCAATCACGCCGCGCGCCCGGTCAAGTTCCGGCGAAAGCCTCTGCTCAAATTCCGCAGCCAGCCGTTGCAGCAATTCCTGCGCCGCGGTCTCCAGCGCAAATTCCAGCCGGGAAGCCATCGAGCCGGCGACGCCCTCGGCTCGCCTGTTCATTTCCGCACTGTTCGCCTCCACCAGTGCCTCGCCGCGCCTCGCTAACTCTTCGGTAGAGGCTCTCTTTAGCGCTTCGAGCGCCGCGGCGTGGTCTTCGGCGCGCGCGGCAGCGTCACGCATCTCGCCGATCGCCGTTTGCGCCTTGGACGATTCCGCCTCGAGCGCGTCTTTCAGCTGCGCAAGGCTCGTATCCGCTTCCGCGGCCACTTGCGTGAGCTGTTGCCCCAGCTCCTCGACTCTCCGCGAGACCCGCTTCTCGATCCCCTGCGTGACAGTATCCGCACTGTGCGCCAGCCGGTCCGCAGCCGCGCGCGCGGCGTCCTCAATCGACGTTTCGAGGCGAAGATCCCACCGGACTGCCGCCGACGCCAGATTCGACTCCAGCCGCCCGCGCCAGCCTGTTTCTGCTTCCGCCATTGCGGACGCCATTTGCTCTTTCAATTGCGAGGTCGCGCGTTCCAGGTCGGCCATCCGGACGCGCGCGTCTGCCACCGCGCTTTCCGCCATCTCCTGCCAACGCCGGATCTCGCTCGACGCCGCGGTTTGCGCCGATTGCCGCGACTGGACCAGGCGCGCCTCGGCCGCTTGAATCTCCAAAGCGAATGCCCCGCTTGCCCGCTGAACTTCCGCGAGCGCCTGCTCGAGTTGCTCCTTCACTCGGCGGTCGAACTCGGTCTGGCGAGACCGTTCGAGATTTCCGAGTTCGGCCTCCAGCCGCTGGGTCGCCTGCCGCACGCGCTCGTCCGCGCCCTCAGCCCACTTCGACGCCAGCGATTCGAGTTTCGCACTCCCGGCTTCTTCGAGGCGGGCGCGCGAATCGCGGAGCATCTCCTCGTGCTGCGCCGAAATCGTTGCGTGCACCGTCTTCTCGGCCGCGGCTTGCAGTTGATTTTGCAACGCCACCATCAGAGGACGCGTTTCCGCCGCAACCGTTTGCGTCGCGCTCCGCTTCACCGCCTCTTGCAGTTGCTGCCGCGCATCGTTCAGCAAACGGCTCATGTGCCGCGCCAGCAGCACAGAAGGGTCCACGCCGCCGGGGCCGCCGGGCGCCGGCATCACGCGCACGTTGTCATCTGATGACGCCTCCTGAGGCGCCGGCAACTCGCCGGGCGGCGAATCCATCGGAGTCGAAGGCGGCTCGATCGCCGGCACGGCCCAGTCAGCCCCGGATGCCTGCACTGGCGCGGGAATCTCCCCAAGCGTCGCCTCGGGAATCGGGAACCAATCGGAGGGAGGAAAGGCGATGCCCCAGACGTTGCCCGGAGTTTCCAGCTCGACGGCAATTTGGAAAAGTTCGCGCACGGTGTGCGGACGCTGGATCCACGTCACCCGCCCCCGGAAATTGCGCGGCTCGCGGCCCGTCTCCGGGTGCGGCACATCGAAGCTGACCCACATGTTCTTCAGGACGTAGTGTTTCGATTGGTAGCGGCAGCCGTGGCAATTGATGACCAACGTCGAGGTGCGCTCCTGGAACGGCCGCCCCAGCGCATCCACGCCTGTGACCGTCAGGGGAACCGCTTGCACGATGCGCAGGCTGCGCCGCTTTTGTGGTTCGAGTTCCCGGTGCGGAGAAGTATCCACGCTTGGCTACTCCTTGCGAACTGAATGTAGCATGAAAGATCCAAGGGCGGGCTGGGGGCCGTGCACTCCCCCTCGGCGGCCAGAATTTACTACGTTTCCCCTCCTCCACGCCAGCCCTTGCCTCACCGACGGCCGGGTACCGGACTGGGCCCCACACCGCGGTGCCTCATCCTTGCTCATACGATGTTTGTCGCCCGGACCGAGCGCAGCAATGGCAGGCAGCGGCAACAGCTGAATAGGATGAAATGCAGGTCTCCACGTCCATAGCGCTGAACCAAATCCTTGGTCATAAGAGAAAGAAGGAAAACCCGCCGACCCTTCCCAGAACGGGTACCCTAAGCCCCAACACCGTAACTCCATGTTGAACTATGGAAGTGGTATCATCCGCTCCACGATGCGCGGTCAAGAAGGAAAAGAAAGTCCGGGCCGCCCGCCCGAGAACACGAAGGAGTCGGGGTACGGTACGAAATGAGACGAGGAACAGTTTTTCTCTTCATTTTCATCGCAGCGAGTGCGCTGGCTCAGGATTTGAGTGTAAAGAATTTCACCATCGATCCAACCAAGCCATATGTCTATCTCAAGTTCGACCACATCGGACCACGAGTACCAGTTCAAGGGGACGAGGGCAACACAGGCCTCTGGCTCCGGGTGGTGAACAATTGTCGTATTCCGATTGTTTTCGACGGCTTTCCCCCGCCAGCCGGCGACCCCGACGTTGGTCTGATGGATGAGGTCGTTGCTGAGGAGCCGATATTGACAATCCTCTCTTCACCGGCGCAAGTGAAAGAGGATCAGAAGAAGGAGCGTGAGCGGCTTCAGAAGCTGAAACATAAACCGGCTGGCTACTTTTTCGAGACGGGGGGGATCGTGCGGGTCAAGCCGGGCGAAGAGATCTTATTTAGTGTTCCCCTGAATCATGTGGATGAGGACTGGTACATGCGCGTCTGGTTCACGCTTGATGTCAATGGATCGTCACTTCCTGTCGGCCCGTTCACGTACCTCCCCTTTCATGAGTGGGACATTCCGAAAGAGTTCCGACCCGCGGAAACTCCGAGCGGCGGTCGCTGAGTCGCATCCTGTGCGGCGTGGCCCGGGCAATGATCTGACGAGATTTTGTCCGGAGGGTGCCCCCCCGCCGGCTTGACGTGTGGGGCTCTCAGTTTCATCGTCTCCAGTTTTTCTAGATGCAATTCGTTGATTGGATTACGCTGCCGTCTCTCGTTGCATCCAGTATTCAGGACACGCGTGCTTCTCGCAGGCAGGACTTACAGTTCGTGGCGGCCTTCCATGGCTTTTAGCATGGTGATTTCGTCGGCGTACTCGAGGTCGGCGCCGACGGGGATTCCGACCCCGATGCGCGTCACGCGCACGCCTAGCGGCTTTAGCAATTTCGAGAGGTACATCGCGGTGGCTTCGCCTTCTGCGGTCGGATTCGTCGCGATGATGATTTCTTCGACCGTGTTGCCTTTGAGCCGTTCGATGAGGCTCTTCAGGTGGAGCTGGTCGGGGCCGATGCCTTGGAGCGGGGAGAGCGCGCCGCCGAGGACGTGATAGAGGCCGTTGTATTGGCGCGTCTTTTCGATGGCGGATATGTTGTGCGGCTCCTCGACGACGCAAATCGTCTTGCGATTGCGCGTCGCGCTGGTGCAAAAAAGGCACGGGTCGGTGTCCGTGATGTTGTAGCAGACCGTGCAGGAGCGGATTTTTTCTTTGGCGTTGCGGATGGCGTCGGCGAGGGCGAGCGCGTCCTCCTGGCTCGACCGCAACAGAAAAAATGCGAGCCGCTGCGCCGTCTTCTGGCCGATGCCGGGAAGGCGCTTGAGCCGGTCGATCAATTGCGAGACGGGTTCGGCGAAATCAGGCATGAAAAGGTTCGGGGAGCTTGCCCCGGCGTCTTGAGGTGGAAAAGTTCGATGCGATCACGCCGGTCAGAATAATCCCGGCAGTTTTAATCCGGCGAGGCCTGGCACGCTGCCCGTCAGACTTTTCATCTGGTCCGCAAGTTCCTCGTCCACGCGGCGTCCGGCTTCGTTCACCGCCGCGCGGATCAGGTCTTGCAGCATCTCCTGGTCTTTGCTCTTGAAAACCTCGGGCTCGATGCGCAGGTCTGTGACCTGCTTCTGGCCGTTCATTCTGACGACGACCATACCGCCGCCGGCGGAAGTTTCCACGTGCACGGACTCGACCTGCTTTTGCAGGTTTTCCTGTACTTGGCGGAACTGGGAAAGCAATTGCTGTATCGCCTTGACTTCCATGGTCTAGTCCTCGCCGTGGCGTTTGACGTCGGAGATCTGGCCGCCAAACCGTTCCAGCATGGCGCGTACGATCGGGTCCTGCTCGAAGCGCGCGCGCAATTCACGAGAAGCCGCTGCCGCGCGAACTTCGGTCGCCATCACCGGCGCGACCTCAAGTTTAACACAGACGCGCACTCCTTGGCCGAAGACGCTTTGCGTGATGTTGCGAAGTTTCTCCATCGGCTCGCGCGATTGCAGCATCTCCGCGAGCGCGCGGCTCTCGGTGGGGAAGAACAACCGCACTTCGGCGCCGTCGCGCTCCCACCGGCTTGCGTGCTCGATCAATTCGCCAAGAAATTTCTGCTGCGAGAACGCCGCGGCCTTGATCGCGTCCACTTGCGCCGCTTCGAGCCCGCTGCCGATCTGCGCCATTTGCGCGACAGGTCCCGCCGGCGTTCGCGCAACGGAGCCATCGGCGGCGGAGGACTCGGGTGCGCTCGCGGATGCGCTCGATCCCGGAGAGGCGGGAGCGGTTTTTCCCTCGCGAGCATTCGCCGGCGGCGCAGCGGGCTCGGCGGCGGCAGCTCTCTCGCGCACAGAGATCGGAGGACGGGCGGAGACAATCCCGGCACGGCGGTCCGTTTCCGTCCCTATATTCGGCGAGGGGGCTGCGTCCGCGTTGGTCGCGCTGCGCGCGGGGCGGGTCGATGCTTCGCCGCCCAGCTCCGCCAGCAGTTCTTCGAGCGGGGCGAGGCGTCCCGCGTTAATCATGCGCAGCAGGCCCATTTCGAGATGCAGGTGCTGGTCGGGCTGGCGGCGCAGATCTGCGTGCGTGTCGAGGAGAATCTGGAAGTGGCGCGTCAAATCCTCTTCGCTGAAATTCGCCGCTGCCTTCGCAACGCGCGGGCGTTCGTCCGGCGGCGCGGCGATGAGTTCGGAATCCGCGCCGCAGACGCGCGCGACGAGAAGATTGCGGAAGTGCCCGATGGCCTCGCGGCAGAAGCTTGCAAGATTCTGTCCGTCGGCCAGCAGCTTGTGCACCAGCTCCAACACCCGCTCGGCCGACTGCGCTTCGATGGCCGCCGTGAGTTCGTCGAGTTCTTCCTGCGGCACGACACCGAGAATCTCGCGCACCTCCGCGTCGGTGATGGCGTCGCCGCCGTACGCGCGCGCCTGCTCCAGCAGCGAGAGCGCGTCGCGCAGACTGCCCTCGGCCGCTCGCGCCATCACGGCAATCGCGCCCGGCTCGACCGTAAGCGATTCCTTGCCGGCGATGCCGGCAAGCGCGCCGCTGATCTCGGCGAAAGACAGCGCGCGGAAGTGGAAGTGCTGCGAGCGCGAGCGGATCGTCGGCTCGAGTTCATCCGGTTCCGTCGTCGCCATGACGAAAACCACGCGGTCCGGCGGCTCCTCGAGCGTCTTGAGCAGCGCATTCGACGCTTCGCTGGTGAGCATGTGCGCTTCGTCCAAGATGACGACTTTGTAGCGCGAGGCCGCCGGCGCGTAGCGCACCATTTCGCGCAGTTCGCGGATCTGGTCGATGCCGCGATTCGATGCGGCGTCAATTTCGATGACGTCGAGCGAAGTGCCTGCGGCGATTTCCCGGCAGGAGTCGCATTCATTGCACGGCTCGGCGGCGGGACCTTTCGCGCAATTCAAAGCCTTCGCGAGGATGCGCGCGGTCGTGGTTTTCCCCACGCCACGTGCGCCGCTGAAGATGTAGGCGTGCGCCACGCGGTTCGTCTGGATTGCGTTGCCGAGTGTGCGGGTGACGTGCTGCTGCCCGACGACTTCGGCGAACGTCTGCGGGCGCCATTTTCGCGCGATAACTTGGTAGCTCATTCGGTTTGAGTCTGCCCCCGTACCCCGCGCCGCACGCTGCATGCGAGCCGGCAAAAACGATGAGAGGAACTTCGGGTACTCCGCGGCACACCGGGCGATCCCGCTACCGTTGCTCCCTTCCGGGCCTGGCGGGGTTTGCGGGGCCTGGTTGCACAGAGCCCGAAGTTCCACGCATCGGCAGATTGGAATTTCCGAAG
>DASPOJ010000034.1:0-22999 GCA_035626055.1 Candidatus Methylomirabilota bacterium
GGCGCGATTCCGGACGATGAAGCCGCAGTGAATCATGAGGACACTAACGGGGTCTACCGCTATAGGCCCGGGAAGCGGCTTCGAGTACTGAATGAATTGAATGTGGCGGCCCTCGGGGTCATTCATCTCGATGGACTTCGCGCCGTTCGGGCCTTTCTTGATTTCGCTCACCTGAACGCCATGCGCGGCCAAAAACTCGCGCATTTGCTTCACGTTGGCGGTCTGAAACGCGACGTCCACGATCGCGCCGGGCCCCGCGCCCTGCCCGGCGACAAGTTCGATGGCCTGATGATCGTTCACGCGATAGCACAAGCCTTCGCTGGCGGGACATTCCGAAAGCCCCAACACTTTTCCGTAAAATTGGCGCGAGGCATCAAGATTCGCCACCATAAACCGAATGTGCGCGATGCCGTTGATGGCCGGGCGCGACGGCGCGCCCGCGGCAAAAACCGGTGCGCATAGAAGCGCGGCAAAGAGCGCGATGTGAGTTTTCCGCACGAGTGTCCTCCTGGACAGTCAGGCGCGGATTATACGCTGAAGCAGGGGCCAAACGGCAATTCCGGCAGAGTCCGGAAACGCGATGCCCGCATCAGGCACAAGCTCAGGACTGGATTTTTGCGGTAGTATAAGGAAAACACGCGGGGCCGTAGCTCAACTGGATAGAGCAAGAGTTTCCTAAACTCTAGGTTGGCGGTTCAAGTCCGCCCGGTCCCGCCAGATTTCAACCGCGGCAATCCCTGGCATTAGGCCGAACGCAAACGATAAATCCGCCGCATCGCCTTCAAATCCCGAGCCGCCTTCGCAATTGAGGCTCTCTGTTGTGCTGACGACAGTTCACGAAAACTCTTGGTACCGCCAAAGTGTCCCTTGATGCTACTCCCGCACTTCGGACATTTCATTGGTCACCTATATCTTTTTGACCTTTCCGTTCCAATCGGATTTTGGTACGTGTTTTCTCGTGTCCACAATTCTTATCAGCTCCTCAGCATTCTTAACCGCCGCATCGAGGTCAGCTTTCTCAGTGCGGGCCGCAAGCATGGCCGCGACTAAGGATACTAGCTGGTTTCGGTCCATCGTCTCCTCCCCGCTCGATCTTCTATAGTGGACAGCCTTTGCTGGGTACTCGGGCCATGTTGTGGGACGGGACCTGGGATTACAACGGGAAATCCGGGGCAATCATAAGGGATTGTCGAACTTTTCAACAGAAGAGTTTCATTGTGGAACTAAGTTAGTTCTTTTCGTGCTCCTGTTTGGCCAAGTCCTCCAAGGGAGGCCGAAGTGTTTTGCCGAAAGTGCGGGAAGGAACTTCCTGACGACTCCCAGTTCTGCTTGAAATGTGGGCACGCCATCAATGCGAGCGGCTCCGCGTCTCCGACCAAAGCAAAATCTAGATTCCTAAACGCCGGGAACCTTATCGGCGCTATTTTGGTTGTCTTGTTCATTCTGTGGTTGATCGGCAAGTCCAGCAATCCGGGTGGGTCTATCCTTGCCGAGGGCATATCGCAAATCACAGGGCAGCCGCACACACAGGTAATCACGAATGGCGCGATTACAGTACCGGCACTTGGATCTTCTTACTACAAGTTTGTGGTGCCTACAGGGGCGACGAATGTTTTAGTGGATGGGCACTTCGCCGCAGCGGGGGGCATGGGGAATGACATCATCGTGTACGTGCTGAATGAAGACGAGTTCACGAATTTTCAAAACCACCGCCTAACGCCAGCCTACTACAACAGCGGAAAACTCACACAGAACAGCATCAATGCCACGCTTCCGGGTGGCGGGACATATTATCTTGTCTTTGACAACACTTTTTCCCTGCTATCCACGAAGGCCGTACAAGCCAACGCAACGCTTCACTTCACAAATTAGATTGAATGTGGGGATTTAAGCAGCTCGGCGCATCCCTTTGCGCTAAAGAGGCAGAAAAGCGGCGTCGAGCCGCCGCACTCCAAACAAAATCGCGGCGCTCAACGTGGGGCGTTCACGAGACTGAGCGATTCCTCGATGACGTCGTAAACGGATTGCAATTCGCGCGGCGTGATGATGTACGGCGGCAAAACATAAACCACGTTGCCGAGCGGGCGCAGCAACACTCCACGGCTCAAATAAAAATCGTAGAGTTTGGGGCGCAGGGCCGACAAATAGCCTGTGTCGGGCACTTCCAGCTCGATTGCGCCGACCGATCCGATCCAGCGCACATCTCCAACTCCCGGCCGCGATTTCAATTTCGCCAACCGTTCGGCGTGAATCGCTTCGATCGCGGCGATGCACTCGAAGACCGGCTCCGAATCGAAAATCTCGAGGCTCGCGTTGGCTGCGGCGCAGGCGATGGGATTACCGGTGTAAGAATGTCCGTGGAAGAAAGCGCGGGCGCGATTGGGGCCGCGAAACGCGTCGAAGATTTCTTCGGTCACAATCGTCGCGGCGAGAGGAAGGAATCCGCCCGTGATTCCTTTTGAGAGGCACATCAAATCCGGCGAGACGCCCGCGCGCTCGCACGCGAACATGCGGCCAGTGCGTCCGAATCCGGTGAGGACCTCGTCCGCGATCAGAAGCACGTTGTGCCGCGCGGTCAATTCGCGCACGCCGGCGAGAAATTCCTCCGGATGCACGATCATGCCGCCCGCGCCCTGCAGCAGCGGCTCGACAATCACGGCGGCGATTTCCGCGCCGCGCTGATCGAGCAGCCCCCGCAGGCTATCGAGGCATTCGATGTGGCACGTTGCGCGCGTCTTGCCGACAGGGCAACGATAGCAATATGCCGAATGCGCGCGCAGCACCAGCAATCGCAGGGGCGCAAACGCCGCCGTGAAGGGCGAATCGTCGCTGACGGACATCGCCCCGAGCGTATCACCGTGATACGCGTGTTCCAGCGCGACAACGCGGCATTTCTCCGGGCGCCCGATGTTGCGCCAATACTGCACGGCGAGCTTCAGCGCAACTTCCACGGCGGTCGAACCGTCATCCGAGAAGAAAACATGGCGCAGTGCGGCCGGCAGAATCTTTCGCAGGCGCACGACCAATTCCTCGGCGGGCGCGTGCGTGAAGCCCGCGAAAATGACGTGTTCCATCGTGCGCGCCTGCTGCTCGATTGCTTTCGCGATGCCCGGATGTGCGTGTCCGTGGATATTCACCCACCATGAGGAAATTGCGTCGAGGATGCGCCGCCCGTCCTCGAGCTCGATGTATGCGCCTTCGGCGCGGCGCACGCGAAGCGGCGGCGGGTCCGAACCCTCCTGCGAAAACGGATGCCAGATTCCGAGAGGTGAAATGTGCATGGCGGGTCGGGTCATGGCGGTCGCCTCAAACTGCGTGCCCGAGCGTTGCATTGCGCGCGAGGAAAGCGGCGCGATCGAAATGAGTATCAAACGTGCGCAGGAGCGCGGCGCGATCGATCGATGGAAACCGCGGGATGCGGCCGAGCACCCGGACCTGCCCGTAATGTTCGATGGCCCGGTGATTCTCCGAATTTTCGTCGCCGATCAAAACGACGCTGTGCACGGCTAGTCTGGCGCCGCGCAGAGCCGCCAGCGTGAGCAGCGTGTGGTTGATTGTGCCCAGCGAAGTGCGCGACGCAATCACCACGGGCAAACCGATTCGGCGCATGAGATCGACCATCGTTTCGCTTTCGTTGATTGGCACCAGCGCGCCGCCCGCGCCTTCGACGATCCAAGACCGCTCGGGCGCGGAACCTCCTCTCGCCGGAGGCCACGGCAAATCGTCAAGGCGAATGCGGGCACCGGCCTCTCGCGCAGCAAGATGCGGCGAAACGGGCGGCTCGAAAATGTAAGCCTCGGGCAAAAGTCGATCGTCGCCAACTTCCGCGAAGCGCCGCACGGAATCGCGATCCGTGCCCTCGATGGAACCGGTTTGAATCGGCTTCCAATAATTCGCGTCGAGCGCGGCGACAAGCAGCGCCGATAGAACCGTCTTGCCGACATTTGTGTCCGTGCCCGTGACGAAATATCCGTTCATCGTGCGGCCTGCCTTCGCGCCGTGGCCGCGACCTCAATCGCGGCCGCCAGTTCCCGCAGCACGGATTCTGAGTGCCGCGCGGTCACCGAAATTCGCAGGCGCGCCGTACCCGGAGCGACGGTCGGCGGACGAATCGCGCGAACGCCGAATCCCGCCGCGCGCAATTGTTCCGCAACGGCGACGGCTTTTTCATTCTCGCCGAGCACAACCGGCACAATCTGCGACTCACTGCGCAGCAAATCGAAATCATGCGTGCGCAAATCGTCACGCAGCACTTTTGCATTCGCCGCCAGCCGGGCTCGCGCCGCATCGGCTTCCGCGGCGAGTTCCCATCCGGCGCGGACGTGCGCGGCGAAATACGGCGGAAGCGCCGTGCTGAAAATAAACGTCCGCGCGCGGTTGATGAGGAATTGCCGAAGCGTCGCCGAGCCGCAAACGAATGCTCCCGAAGAAGCGAGCGCTTTGCCGCAAGTGCATACTACGGCAAACACGCGACTCGTCAGACCCGCTTCCGCGACTGCGCCGCGTCCACCCGGGCCGAAGACGCCGATGGCGTGCGCTTCGTCCACAATCAGGTCGGCGCTGTGGCGCTCGGCAAGGGCCGCCAACTCCGCAAGGGGCGCGCGATCGCCTTCCATGCTGAATACGCTCTCGACGACTATAAAACGCGCGCCGGTTGCAGGTTCGGCACGCAGTGCGTCCTCAAGAAAATTCGAATCGAGGTGCGGAAACACGACTCTGCGTGCTTTCGATAGCCGGATGCCGTCAATCAAGCTGGCATGATTCGCGCCGTCCGAGAAAACGGTGTCCTCGGCCGAAAGAACGGCCGCGAGCAGACCGATGTTCGCCAGGTAACCAGACGTAAAGAACAGCGCGGCTTCCGTACCGATCCAGCGTGCGAAATCGCTTTCGAGCTCGTCCCAGCGCTCGGAGTGGCCGGAGAGCAGGCGCGAACCGGTTGCGGCGGCGGGCTCCGCGCCGGCAAGCGCGCCAGCGACGGCTTGCTTCAAGCGCGGGTCGATGGCGAGGCCGAGGTAGTCGTTCGAGGAAAAATCGAGGGCCTGCGCGAGTTCGAGGGAGCGAAGCTGCGACCGCCGCTCGAGTTCGGCGAGTTCGCGGCGCAACCGTTCGGCGGCCCGCACGGCGAGATCTCAGGCGTCCGCTGCGAGTTCGCGCGGCAAGGGCAGCGGTTCGAGGCCAAGTTGGCGCATCAAGTCGTGATCGGATTCGGGATCGGGATTCGGCGTCGTGAGCAGCTTCTCGCCGATGAAGAGCGAATTCGCACCGGCGATAAAGCACAGCGCAACCGCTTCGCGCGAGAGCGATCGGCGGCCCGCGCTCAGCCGAACCATCGCAGCAGGCATGAGAATGCGCGCCGTGGCGATCGTGCGAACGAGCGTGAACGGGTCGAGCGGTTCGCGCTCCGCGAGCGGTGTGCCTTCAACGCGAACCAGCATGTTGATCGGTACGCTTTCCGGGTGCGGGTCGAGCGTGGCGAGTTGCCAAAGCAGGCCGGCGCGGTCTTCGTCGGATTCGCCCATGCCGAGGATGCCGCCGCAGCACACTGTTATGCCCGACTTGCGCACGGCTTCGAGCGTGCGCAGCCGGTCCTCATAGAGGCGCGTGGTGATAATGCTCCCGTAGAATTCCGGCGAAGTGTCGAGATTGTGGTTGTACGCGGTGAGCCCGGCCTCGGCCAGCCGGTTGGCCTGCTCTTGCGTCAGCATCCCAAGCGAACAGCAAACTTCCATCCCCAGCGCGGCGACTTCGCGCACGATCTCGAGCACGCGATCGAACTCCGGCCCGTCCTGCACTTGCCGCCACGCGGCGCCCATGCAGAAGCGCGTCGCGCCCTCTTCACGCGCGTGTTGCGCGAAGGCGAGAACCTCCCGCGTTTCCATCAGCGCGCTGCGATCCACACCGGTCGTGTAGTGCGCGCTCTGCGGGCAATAAACGCAATCTTCCGGGCAGCCCCCGGTCTTGATGGAAAGCAAGCGGCACAACTGCACTTTCGCGGGATCGTGAAAGCGGCGATGCGTCTGCTGCGCCAAGAAGATGAGTTGCGGCAGTGGGAGGCCAAAAATTCGCCGGATTTCCTCGCGACTCCAGTCGTGCCGCACCGAGATCGTTTCAGCCGCAGATTCCGTCTGCCCCATCGCCGCTCCGGGTGCTATGTCCGCCAAAGGAGCTCCTCCTGAAGGCCGTTTCCGCGCCTGTGGTCATCTCAAACCCTTTCCCGGATGGCCGACGCAGGGCGCGTTTTGAGAGGTTCGTATCTTAACGCACAATTGAGCGGAGGAGGACGCGTAACCCGCGGCCCGCGGTACAATTACCGCGCAATTCCCGGTATATTTGTAAGGTTATGGCCAGGCACACGAAAATCCGGCGAAGGCTGCGCTCTCTGCACACGCGCGCCCGGGAACTGCGCGGGGTCATCTGGGGCCTTCTCTCGACGCGGCATCCGCTGCTCGTGCACATCATTCCGATCCGGCGGTGCAATCTCGCGTGCACATACTGCAACGAATTCGATGACTTTTCGAAGCCGGTGCCGCTGGACGAGATGAAGCGGCGCCTGGACCTGCTGGCCGGGATGGGATCGTCCGTGGTGACAATCAGCGGCGGGGAACCGCTGCTACACCCCGACCTAGACGACATCATCGTGCACATGCGCAAGTGCGGAATGCTATCCGGGCTGATCACAAACGGCTACCTGCTGACCGCCGAGCGAATCGAGCGCCTCAACCGCGCCGGGCTCGAGTACCTGCAGATCAGCATCGACAACGCGAAGCCGGACGAAACCTCCATGAAAAGCCTGAAGGTGCTCGATCAAAAGTTGAAGCTGCTGGCCGAGCACGCCGTCTTTCAGGTGAACATCAATTCCGTGCTCGGCAGCGGCGTGAAGAACCCCGAAGACGCGCTCGCCGTGGCGAAACGCGCGCGGGAGCTGGGCTTCACGAGCACGGTCGGAATCCTGCACGATCACAACGGGCAGCTGAAGCCGCTCGGCCCTCGCGAGCAGGAGATTTTCGAGGAAATCATGGGCATGGGAAAGCGCTCGTTCTCGCGCATCCACGGCTTCCAGCACAATGTCGCGCGTGGAGAACCAAACCAGTGGCGCTGCCGCGCAGGCTCGCGTTACCTCTATATCTGTGAGGATGGGCTCGTGCATTGGTGCTCGCAGCAGCGCGGTTACCCCGGAATTCCGCTGGCCGAGTACACGCCGGAACTGCGCCGCCGGGAGTATTTCACGATTAAGTCATGCGCGCCGCTGTGCACTGTCTCGTGCGTGCAGCAGATCGCGGTAGTGGATAATTGGCGCGGCCCCCAAACGCTCGAGCCGCAGGACGCTCCGCCGGCGGGGTCGCTCGTGCAGCTCGCCGGAACCGCTTCCCAGCCTCCCGAGTAGCAGCGTCCCGTAGCCGCAGTGAAGCCGACGAAAAGCGCCGACTGCCGCAAAGCATCCTTCTCCAACAGGCCGCCTGACCCCTTGGCTGCATTCTGCTTAACTCACTATGACTAAATAACTTAGTAGGCGAATTGCCCTCTCCATCGCGCGATCAGCTAGCGTCTCCGAGCAAGGTGGGTTGATTTGATGCGATCGAAGGCCCGCGCATTGTTGCGGATGCGGAACATTGTACTTCGCCGTCGTTGACGCTGCTCCCGGCCAGGGGCTATCTATAGAAGGATGACATTCGGGTGAGTTGCGTCCAGTTGAGCCATAACTCTCCCGTCAGGCGTCGTTCGGTTCCCGCCAGTTTCCGACGGCGCCCCAGCAGACATCCAGATAGGTTGCCTCCAGGCTGCCTTCGCGTCGCCTACGGTGTCCACATTGACCAAAGCCGGCCGTTACGAACTCGTCGAGGAACTCGGCCGCGGAGCTATGGGCATCGTGTACCGCGCTCAGGATCCGGTGATCGGGCGGACGGTCGCGGTCAAGACAGTCCGGCTGGTGGAAGCAGGCACTGGAATGAACCGCGAGGACCTGGTCGCGCGGTTCAAGACGGAAGCGCGCGCCGCGGGCCAACTCGCGCATCCGAACATCGTCGTCGTCCATGACGCAGGCGAGGAAGACGGACTGTTTTACATCACCATGGAGTTGGTGGAAGGACGAAGCCTGCAAGCGCTGCTCGACGACCAGCAATCCTTCCCCGTGGCGCGTGTGTTGCGGCTGATGGAGCAAGCATGCTCGGCGCTGGATTACGCCCACCTGCACAAAGTCGTTCATCGCGATATCAAGCCCGCGAACTTGATGCTCTCGCAGGAGGATCATCTCAAGATCACCGACTTCGGCACCGCCAAAATCCTGCAAATGGGCGCGACGCAAACCGCGAGCGTGATCGGCACGCCGTCCTACATGTCGCCCGAGCAAATCAAAGGCAAGCCGGTGGACGGCCGCGCGGATCTGTTCGCGCTCGGCGTGATTCTCTACGAGCTGGTCACCGGACAGAAACCTTTCCCCGGTGAAACCGTCACGACGGTGATCTATAAGATTGTGAATGAAGAGCCGATTCCGCCGCGGCAGATTGACCCGTCCATTCATCCCGGACTTTCCGCGGTCATCACGCGGTCGCTCATGAAGGATCCGGACGCGCGCTTCCAAACCGGACGCGAGATGTGGGAGGGGCTCAAGAATCACCACCTCGCAGCGCAGGGTTCGTCGCGAACGCACTCGCCAGCCTACGCCGCGGATTTGCCGACGATGCGCCTTCCCGCCCCTGACTCCACTGCGCAACAGTCCGCCGCGCGTCCGACCGGACTGCAAACCGCGATGGCGGGAGCCAGCCGGAGAACTCCGCCACCCATCTGGCGAGAGCCCGAAGCCGAGCCCGCGCAGCACCGAGTTCGCAATTTTGTGATTTCCCTCATTCTTCTCGGGATCATTGCCTATGCGGGACAACGCATCTGGCCCGTGCTAAACGATCTCTGGCTGCACGTACGGACGACGCCGGCACCCAGCGCCGCGCCATCGCTTCCCCAGAGGCCCGCGCCAGCATCCGCACCGGCTGTGACTTCTGCGACCACTCCAGCGCATGCGCCGAGCATGACTCCTGCGCCCCCGCCCGCACCCACGGCATCGCCCGCTCGCCAGACTCCACCGGCACAGGAAGACGCTGGTCCGTCATCGGAGCCTCCGCCAACTGGTGAGAAAACACCTGCCGTTGCGGCGCCCGCAGCAAGTTCGCCGGCTGCAGCATCTCCCACACCCGCCCCGCCCGCGGCAATCGAACGGCAGCCGAAGGATAATTCAGCACCAGCTGCAAGAGGAACCATCAACGTGATTTCGGATCCACCGGATGCAACCATCATGGTGAACGGCGAGCAACAAATCGCCAAGACACCATCGAGCCTGTCCCTTGCACCTGGCAACTACCACATCGGCGTCTTGAAGCAAGGCTTTGAACCGTATCAAGGCGAGGTTAGCGTGACACCGGGCCAATCCGCACGAATCAACGCCACCTTGCAACCGATTCCCGCGGGGGATGGATGGGTGTGGGCGCGCTCAGTGCCGAAGGGCGCCGAGATTTTCGTTGACGGAAGTCCCACCGGACAGCGCACTCCCGCGCGGCTGGATCTTCCGGCAGGGCTTCACGTGGTCTCGTTCAGACTCGCCGGCTACAGAGCGCAGGCTGAAGTGGATATTCGCGCGGGCAAGGGAATGGGGTTGTACCGCGTGCTGCTCGAGCCGGGCGAACAAGAGCAAACCGGAGCATCGCCCCAACCTTAGCGAGTTTTCCCTTCTTTTCGCCGAATTCCAGATATGGAACGCCAGGCCACGGTCGTTACATTTCTATACGTTCCGGCAGACGCCAATGATGGATTGGGCGCGGCGTCCCCGTAATCCCTTGTGTTTGTATCACCTACGAATACACTCTGGTCGGCAGAGGTCTTGCTGTATTTAGAAGGATTAGGGCGCATTGGGTGAGAGCCAGTTCCCGCAGTGGCCCGAAGGCTATCCAGGCCACTCGACGGATTGAACGGAGCGATCGCAATCTTCGCCCGAGTTGCGGCGCTCCGGGACTGGAAGAGGTGTTGCTGTGAGCCTGAAAGCAGCGAACCGTGCCACGGAACCTCTTCGCGTCGCGGCAGTTCCCCTGTCGCCCGCCACGCTTCCCAAAGCCGTCCGCGACCCGCAGGTAAAGGTTCCGTCTGAGCAAGCACGCCCCACCTCCACCGCTGCTGATTCCGCAATTCTTTCTTTCCTCGAGGCATTTCGCATCCTGTTGCGTTCCGCGCGCCTTTACCAGAGCACTCATCCGCGCTGGGTCGAACATTTGCAAGAGGCGGAACGGCGCATGCGAAGGGCCTTGACGGTTGTGCCGAAACTTACGATCGCAGTGGAGCGGGGCGCGCTGGTTTCGCCGCATCCGGAATGCCCGCAGGGCCGCCCGCTTGCCGATCCACAAGGCGATTGGAAGGCGCTCGCCGGCGAATTGACTCGCGCGGGCCTGAGTTCGATTGTGTTCCTGTCGCAGGCACACCTGGGCGAGATTGAGATGTTCGCACAGAGAGTAGCAGAGGCCGCGCGCACGCGCCACGCTTCGCCGGAAGCCGCAACGGCGGAATGGGACTCCTGGCTGGCGGCCGCGCGCATCGGCGGCATCCGGGTTAACGTACCAACCGATCGCCAGGACGACACGATGCTCACCGTCTTTGTCTCGGCGCTGCTTGCCTACGAAGACCCTGCTTCCCCCCATTCAACGCACGATTCGCGTTCGTTTCCTCCGATGTCGCGCGACCAGGCAATCGCAGCCTTGCGCCTTCTGGAAAAATTGGGAGCGCTCGAGGAATTATCGCTGCCGTCCGCGGAGGCAGCCGCGCGGCGCCTCCATGCCGAGATGGGCGAAGCAACTCCACTGGCCATCGCACTCTCGGCCCGGGCCGTATCCATTCATCCTCCGCGCCCCGCGGACACTTTGCACGGATATGTGAACCGCCTGACGGACTGCCTTCTCCTGGAGTTTGCGCAGCGCGAATTTCTGCGCGGCCACATTCACGCGCCGGAAATCGTCGCCATGCTCGCCGGCCTCGAACGCGAGCGCCTCGCCAAGGGCGAACTCTCCGAAGCTCCCGATGTCGCCGAGCAGCGCGTCGCCTCGCTGGTGGACCGGTTCTGGGAAGGCTTGCCCGCGCGCGAGCGCACGCGAGTTCTGCGGAGCCACGATGCGTGGTGCGTTCCCGCGACCGCTTTCGCGCACCATATCGAGCCGATGCTGACCGCGGCCGAAAGCCACAATAACGAAACGCCCGCCCGTGAGGCGCGCGCCTTGCTGCTTCGCTACGCTTTGGGCCTGGAATCGGAAGAAGCTCACGCGCGGCGCGCGGTCGCCACCGGGCTCGCCGAAATCGAGCCCCAGATCGCGCGGCTCTGGCCTCATTCCTCGACGGAAGATTTCGGCCGCGACGTCGCCCGCGCGCTCGTGCTCGAGACTTCGCCGGGAATTTCCGGCCTGCTCGCGGTGCTCATGGAACGCCTCGCGCGGCTCGCGCTCACGGGCCGCCACTACGCCGAATTTGAACGCATCCTCGTCGCCCTGGACGCGGCGCCACGCGACGCCGAGCACGCGCACATTTCCGCGATGGTTTCCCGCATCACGGCGGATGAATCGTGGCTGTATCTCGTGGAAGACGCGCTTGCGAACCGCCCGCTCGATGCCGTTCTCCCGCGGCTTCTGCGGCGCGATCCCGCACGGCTGCTTGACCGGCTAGCACTCCTGCTGACGGCGCCCGAAGGGCTGGGCGCGCTGCCGGCCATGGCGCGGCTCGTGCGCGCAGCGGGCGAGCCCGTGCTCGGCGCGCTGCAATCCAGACTGTTCGAGCCGCGCCGCCAGCCCGCCGTCACGGCGATCAAACTGCTTGCCGCAGTGGAACCTGCGCGGCTCATCGCGTGCTTGCCTCGTGCGTTGCCGAGTTGGGATTGGAATCTGCAGGACTTGGCCGTCACCGAACTGTCGCGGCTCACCGATCCAGAACTCATCGCGGAGACGGCGGAGGCATTCCGCCGGGTCGTCGCGGAAGCGCATTCGCTCACCGTGCCTTCCATGCTCGATCAAATGGGCCTGGCGCAGCACGCCCGTGCCCTGCCGCTGCTCATCGAAATCGCTTCGGGGATGCATGAAACGTTGCGCGACGTCTTCTTCCGCATCAAGGCCGTCGAGGCGCTCGGCAGAATGCGCACCGCCGAAGCCGCGGAATTGCTCCGCATGATCGTACGCGAACGCAACGGCTTGACGCACGCCGAGCCAGCGGGCCTGCGCTCCGCCGCGGAAGAAGCCCTCGCGCTCATTGAGAATCACCCCGCCGCCGCGCGCGTCCGCGCACAACAGGATGCGCTGAGCAAATCGGGCCTCTCGTTCGCCCGGCCTCGCCGCTACATCCGCATCCCGCTGGTCTCCACCTATTCGGCAAAGCTCGAAGGTGCGCGCGCCGGGACCTGCAAGGTGCGCACGATCAGCCTCGGCGGCGCGTACCTCGAAGCGCAGCAGAGGCTCTCCGTCGGCGATTCGCTCAAAGTGGAATTTCGCGCGGGCTTGCACAAGATTCAGCCCACCGCGATCGTCCGCAATGTCTCTCCGGGTGGCGGCGGCGTCGAATTCGTGCACATGAAAGCCTCCGATCGCGAGCGCTTGCGCCGCTTGATCGGCCGCCTTTCGGACTGACGCTTCCTCTTCTTCCGCACTAGCACAACCTCCGGGGAATCTCGCGTGTGTGATGCAAAGCAGGCTATTCCATGGCGCGCGAACGCCGTGCAGCCGCAAACTCCGGGGCTCGCCGCAAATCTCCATTGCCAAATCCGCCCGGAATGAAGTAAAAGCCATCAGCGACTGGCCTGCGGGGCGGCCATTTGGAGCTTCCCAGCCCCGTTCGGAACGCCAATCCAATCGAGGTCGAACGTGCGATCCACTGTTGCAATCGCGAGGGAGAGAAACGTCATGCGTGCAGGAAAGCTGATGGGCTTCTGTTTGGTCTTTGCGAGCGTGCTGGCAGTGGGGCTGACTGCTCGAGCCCAGGTGAACACGGCCGAATTGTCCGGCCACGTTTACGATCCGCAGGGGCTGGTCGTGGCTGGAGCGCAAGTCAGCCTGACGAACAAGGCGACCGGCGCGGTCGAATCGCAGCCTACGGACTCCTCCGGGGAATACCATTTCGTGGGCATAGCGCCGGGCACGTACGAGCTGGATGTCGAGGGCAAGGGCTTCACGAAGATAGTCAACCCGAGCCTGGAACTGACCATCGGCTCCGCCGCCACATTCGACGCGCATCTGCAATTGCTCGCGGGGCAGCAATCCGTGACCATCACTGAATTGCCGCCCGTTATCGAGACCTCTCACACCGCCATCACGCAAACTGTCGGCAGCACGCAGATCGACAACCTGCCGATCAACGGCCGCAACTACATCAATTTCACGCTCCTCGATTCGCAGACCAACCGCGACAACGCTCCATTTCTCGGCGCCGCGCCCACCAGCGGCTTGAGTTTCGGCGGCCAGCGCGCACGCTCCAATGAAGTTTCCGTGGACGGCGCCGATGCCGTGGACAATTCGGTGAATGGCGTTCGCGCGACGGTTTCCCAGGAGGCTGTGCAGGAATTTCAGATCATCGTAAACAGCTACATGCCCGAGTTCGGCCGCGCCACCGGCGGCGTGGTGAACATCGTCACAAAGAGCGGCACAAATCAATTCCACGGCAACGTCTTCGGATTCCTTCGCGACAGCGCCTTCCAGGCCCGCAATCCGTTTTCCGTGCAGGTGGACCCGAATACGGGCAATCTGATTCCGGTCAAGCAGGCCTATACGCGCGTCCAGAGCGGAGCGACGCTCGGCGGCCCGATTCAAAAGGACAAAACGTTTTTCTTCCTCTCCTATGAGATGACGCGCCGCGAGGAATCCGGCTTCAGCGATATCGGCGAGCCTTTCCCCGGCGCAGCGGGACCATTCGGACTCACATCGGCCGCCATCCCGTGCATTCCCGTCCCACTGCTGATGACTTCGACGCAAGCCGGATTCTATACGTCAGCCGTTACGGGCGCGATAGGGCCTAACCCTTCCGCCGCGCTTTGCAACGCCTTTCTCTCGAGTCCGACGGGGTCACAGCTTTCGCAAGCTGCTGCCGTCACCGGCGCGTCTTCGTTCTTCGCGCTGCATGGAAATCTCGGGCCCAGCGCCGTGCTGTTTGGTCTGCCGGCCGGAGCGGCCTATTTCCCGCCCGCTTTTGGCCTTTTGGCTCCGCCGCCAGCGTCGTTCGTGCCGCTGGATTCGATCGAGGGAAATTTCCCCACGTCCGAGAAGACCTCTTACTATTCTGCGCGCATCGATCACTTTTGGAACGCACGCAACTCATCGTTTATTCGCGTAAACGTCAGCCCTTCCACCGTCACCGGCATCGAGGTCAACGGACAGGATCAAACGTTTGGCGAAAACGCCGGTTCGCGTACGTCGGCGCAGACTTCGCGCGATTTCGCGCTCGTCGGTCAGCACGTAACGAGCATTCGCCCGAATCTATTGAACGAGTTTCGCGCTCAGTATGCGCGCCGCAGCGTCTTCTACACCTATTCGAGTTTGCCCGGCGGCAGCAATCCGGCGGTGGATATTCTTGGCGTCGCGTCTTTTGGCCGCGAGCCCTTCTCGACAGTCAATCGCATCGAGCGGCGCGACCAGTTTACCGACGACCTCAGCTGGATCAAGGGCAGTCACACAATCAAATTCGGGGTGGACATTAATCTGGTGCAGTTGCGCTCGGGAACCAGCCAGTTCCAGCTGGATTTCGGCGGACTCTACCGCTTCTCCTCGGTGTCGATCAATTCCGCACTCCCACCGCAAGCGACATTGACCGGAGTGCAAGCCTATGGCCTCGGTGAGCCGAGCGCCTTCCTGCAAGGCATGGGCAGTTCGTACCGTCCGTTCGACAACAATGCGTTCGCAGGCTTCGCGCAGGACAGCTGGCAGGTCACGCGGCGCCTGACCGTGAACTACGGCATTCGCTACGACGTTGAACTCTCGCCACTCTTCACGCCCAAGGGCGCTTACAACGGCCCGGCGGAGCAGGCGATGGGCACCGTCGAAGGAGTTCCGCGCGACTACAAGAATTTTGCTCCCCGCATCGGCATCGCCTGGGACCCCATCGGCAAAGGCAAGACGATTATTCGCGCCGGATACGGCCTCTTCTACGATCATCCGCCGCTGGCCCTGACCTTCCTCGCCACAACCGCCGACGGCTCCGAATCCGCGCAGTACGAATTCGTTCCCGGGTCACCGAGCAACACCGCGCTGTCGCCCGCCACAGCGTTAACGGTGTTCAATGCCGCGTCAATGTTTCAAGGGGTGCTCAACGCGCCCTCGAGTTACAACATGGGCTATGAACCCGGCCAGCAACGTTTCAACGGGCTGCTCCCCAATTCGTTTTTCACGAACCAGAATTTTCTCAGCCCCAGTTCCGCTCTCCCGCTCGCCGTGCTCCCATTCACATATCCCGTGGCGAAGAATTTCGTTTATGCATACGCCGAACAGGGCAACCTCACCATCGAGCAGCAGTTCGGCAAGAACTACAAGCTTTCGATCGGCTACAGCTTCACGCGCGGCCTCCACATCAATCGCCCCGTGAACATCAATCCTACAAACGTTAAGCTCCTGCTCCAGAATGCAGATAACGCCCTGAAGGCCGGAATTCCGTTCACGGCGAATAGTCCCTTCCTCGTGGCTATTCCGAATTTGGCCGCCGGAACGTGCACGGCCACAAGTGCCAGCTCCAGTTTCCAAGTCGTCGCGCCCATCGCCCTTGCGACTGGCTACTCGAACCCCACGTGCTCGGGAGCGCCGTTTGGCTTCATCGGCACCGCCGCGGTCTTCAACTATTTCCGCCCGACAGGTCCGAGTCCCACTTTCGGCATCCTCGGACTTTCGCTTCCGCTGCTGCAGGGTCTCGCGCAAACCGCAGGCTTCCCCACCGGCCCGGCAGGCGTGACGATTCCCTTCAGCGACGCGAATGAGCAACAGTCCACCGGCGGCTCGAATTACAACGGCTTGACGGTGTCGCTCTCGAAGCGCCTGGACAATCACGTCGAATTCGTCACGAGCTGGACCTGGTCGCACGCGTTCGACGATTCCACGGATTTACAATCGCTGCTCAACCCCCAGGACAACACGCGGCCCGACCTCGAATGGGGCAACTCAACGTTTGACCAGCGCCACCGCTGGATCAGCAGCGCCGTTTTCACCTCTCCCTACTCCACGCATGATCGAGGCGCCTGGAAAAAGATCCTTGCGGACTTTACTTTCGCGCCGATCATTGACGTTTCCTCCGGCTTGCCCTTCAACGTCATCACCGGCGAGGACTTGAACGATGATTTCAGCGCCACCACGAGCCGTCCCTCCGTCGTTTCCGGAACCGGCAACGCCGTCGACACGGCCGTTTCGCCCTACATCCACGGCGTCACGTTCGGCGTAATCACGAATTGCGAAGTCGCGCCCGTGACCTTGCCGCTTACCGGCCTCGGTTGCGACGGCAATCTCCCGCGCAACGCGTTCTACAAGCCCGCGACGTTCACAATCGACGCGCGCCTCGACCGCAAGTTCTACTTCAAGGAGCAGGCCAATGTCGAAGTCATCGCGGAAGGTTTCAACCTGCTCAATCGCTTCAACGTCGGCGACGTGAACGACGTGTGCGACCCGCTGGCTCCAGCCGAGGTCACGAGCGGCGGCATCAATACCTGCTTCGCCGGCCAGCCGACCGCGGCGCTCGATGCGCGGCAATTTCAGTTCGCGTTGAAGGTGAACTGGTAGACCGCCGCGAGAGACTCAGCAGCGATTTGGAGTGCGGCGGCTTGACGCCGCTTTGCGTTACCCTGCGGCACCGTCAAAGCCAGAACCGCAACTGCATGTTGATTTATGGAAGTGGTATCATCCGCCCTACGCGCCCCGTCAAGAAGAATCGAAATGCCGGACCACCCGCCCTAGGGAAGTCTTGATCTATCGTTGTAGCTCCGGCTGACATATGGGAGATCGTCGGAGGGAAGCATGCAAATTGTACTGATTTTGATATTCGGAACTGCGGTCGGAGCACTTGTTGGGTGGCTCGTGGCGACGTCTAGAGCGAAGGCGGACCTCTCCAACTACAAGACGCAAGCTGAGGGAGGCCTCCGGGCTGTCGAGGGCGCGATTAGCGAGCTTCGGGGCAAGAATGTGGAAATGAAGGGAGAGCTGGAAGCGAGAGGCACGCAAGTTTCGAGCTTGCAGCAAGAGTTGAAAAGCGAGGGGGAGCAAAAAGCTGCGGCCCAAGCAGAACTCAAAGAGGCTCGAGCCGCGCTCGTCGAACTGTCTACGGTCCGCAGCCAACTCAACACCGAAAGTCAACTTCGGGTCACTGCCGAGACAAAGCTTGAAGAAGCGCAGGCGAATCTTGGTGAGCAGATGAGGCTTCTTGAGGAGGCAAAGACAAAGCTCACAGATACCTTCAATGCCTTGTCTGCGGAAGCGCTCAAGAGCAACAACCAAGCGTTCCTAGCTCTCGCGAAGAGCACGTTTGAGACTGTTCAGGCGCAAGCCAAGGGCGACCTCGACACGCGACAGGAAGCGATTGACGGAATCATTGCCCCGCTCAAGGTGGCACTAGAGCGGTATGAGAGAGAAGTGCAGGAAATGGAGAGGACCCGACAGAGCGCCTATGGAACACTTGAGCAACAGCTCCGGACACTCGCCACGACCAACCAGCAGCTCCAAAGGGAAACGGGGAGTTTGGTGAGCGCCCTGCGAAATCCGCAGGTTCGGGGGCGTTGGGGGGAAATGACCCTTCGGAGAGCGGCGGAACTGGCGGGGATGTCCGACCGATGCGATTTCAGCGAGCAGGAGACTCTAGAAAACGAAGGGGAGCGCCAGCGTCCGGACATGATAGTGAACCTTCCCGGAAATCGCAGAATCATAGTAGACGCGAAGGTGCCGCTACAGGCATTCCTGGATGCTGTCGCATCTACAACGGAGGAGGAGCGCAAGACTCAATTTGCAAAGCACGGGCAGCTCGTCCGAAATCATATGAACCAGTTGGCATCACGCGGGTATTGGGAGCAGTTCAATCAAGCACCAGAATTTGTGGTCCTATTTCTTCCGGGAGAATCTTTCTTCGCAGCCGCTGCCGAACAAGATCGCACTCTAATCGAAGATGGAATGGAAAAGCGGGTGATACTCGCAACACCGACGACCCTGATCACACTATTGCTATCGGTCGCATACGGCTGGCGGCAAGAGGAAATCGCCAACAATGCGCAAGAAATCAGTGATCTTGGCAGACAGCTCCACGACCGCATCCGAACGTTTACTTCGCACTTCGAAGGCGTTGGATCAGCGCTTCGAAGAGCGGTCGACACGTTCAACAGGGCGCGGGGGTCGCTTGAAAGCCGAGTCCTGCCAGGGGCAAGAAAGTTCAAGGAGCTTAGAGCGGCAACAGGCGAGCAGATCATCGAGGTTCAGCCAATCGATGAAGTACCCGGCTTGCTTTCCGCATCCGAATCGGAAGAACCCGAGCAGCATGAGTAGATCTCAGGACAAAGTCAGACTGCAAGGAAGCATAGGCGCCGAAAGGTGCGAACACCAGATGGCCGTCCAACAGGCGGGCTACATTCTCAGTAGGACTCGGCCAGATGAGCGCGAACGGAATATTTCCCCGCGGCCAGCGGCACAACCTCAAACTTCGCTTCGTTCATTGCCCCCCCGCTCGTGGTCATTCTCAATGGATTTCCATCGGGCAATTGCAGAATCGCCGGGCTCAGATCCGAAACTTCGATCCTCAGCGGCTCCGTCGTGCCACGCACGCGCACGGTGAACGTCGTCTTCTGTCCCACACGCAGCGCCCCCTGCGGCCCGATCGCTTCCAACGTGACGACGGCCACGGCCGCCAAGGCCGGACTTTGGTTTGCGACCCCGGCGGAGAGTACTGCTGCCCCGAGCGGCGTATCCGGATCCGGCAGCGCCACGATGGACGTAGGCGAAGCCGCCAACACCAGGGCCTGCTTCCCCCCGATTGTGATGTGGTTTTCGTCCGCGATTCCGCGGAATCCCGTTCCGGCGAGTCCAAATCGATTGCGAACTTCAAGCACGTGCGGGCTCGACGCAAGTTGAACGCCTAAGGAAGCGCCTGCCTCTGAATCGGAAGCAGGGACGACCGGCGCCGACGCCGCGATCATCTGCCCCTCCACGTGTACGACGAGTTTCCCCGGCGCCACAGGCGCAGTGAATTCGGCGCGTCCCGTCGCATCGGTGCGAAGTTTCTCGCCGCTCGTCGTTTCGAGAACGACTCCAGGCACGAGCCGCCCGGCGGCGTCCAGAACGGAAAGCGTCGCGGGCGCGCCGGAGACCAGTTCCTTGGGCAGAACAATGCTGCGTGGAACGCCGGCAGTGGATGCAGGGCGATTCTGCGCCGCGGCTCGCCCCCCGGCGGACGGGACGCACGCGATGCACGCCGCGAAGAGCGACAGTGTGAGCCGCCGCGAAAGAACGCTGATGCTTCGCATCGCGCTCATTCTAACGCAGGCGCCCGGCGTCTTCCGCGCAAGACAGAATCAAGACGGCCGGAGGGAAAGTTGGAAAATCTTCGCATCGATGAACAACTTGAACAACTCCGGATCGAGTTCGCTCTCCCGCACCGCCGATTCGAGTATCGCCAACGCCCGCTCGGCAGGAACGGCTTTCTTGTAGGGGCGGTCGGCGGCGGAGAGAGCGTCGAAAATATCGCAGATCGTCATCATGCGCGCCTGCACGGGAATTTCAACGCCTTTCAACCGGTAGGGATACCCCGTGCCGTTCAACTTTTCGTGATGCGCGCGCGCGATGGACGGAATCTGGCTGATCTCTTTCGTCCACGGAATCTGCATCAGAAAATTGAAGCTGTGCACCACGTGCGATTCAATCTGCTGGCGTTCGCTCGAATCGAGGCTGCCGCGCGGGATGGAAAGAAGCCGCACCTCATCCGGTGTGAGCAGCGGATGCTCCGCGCCGCGAGGGTCCCGGTAGGAGAGGCGCGCGATCTCGAACAGCCGGTCGAACTGCCCTGCCGGCAGCAGCGACGGCTCGTTCGCCCGCTGAATCACCCCGAACGCCTCGTCCAGTTCGGTGAGCCGCCGCTCGAGGTCGCGATCCAGCCGCTGGACTTCGCTCAGCGCCTCTTCGCGTTGCGATTCGAGCACGGCGCGGAATTTCTTTTTCTCCGTCCGCGCCTCCAGGTCCTTCCGCACATAGTCGAAGCGGTTTTGCAGCACCGAGATCTGCGCCGGATAGAGCTTCTTGGCCTTGACCAGCACTTCCTCGCGCACGCCGACCTTGCCGAAATCGTGCAGAAGCGCTGCGTACCGGATCTCCTTCATCTGCCCGGGCGTGAAACGCGTCTCCGCGTACGGGCCCGCGCTCGTGCGGTCCACGATCTCCGCGAGCCCAACCGTCATGGTCGAGACGCGATGCGAGTGGCCCGACGTGGTCGGGTCGCGCTGCTCGATCGCCGTCACGGCCGCCTGCACGAATCCTTCAAACAGCGTCTCGATGTCCTGGTACAGTTTGCTGTTCTCATACGCCACCGCCGCTTGCGACGCCAGTGAAAGAGCCATGCGAATCGCGCGCTCCGGAAATGGCTGTGCTTCGCGCTCCAAGTCTTCCGCCGTCATCAGCCGCACCTCCCGGTGACGCTTACAGTTGATGAGCTGCAGCACGCCGAGCACTTTCCCGCGCCCATTTTTCATCGGCAGCGTGACGATTGATTTTGTCCGGTAGCCGGTCTCTTCGTCGTATCGCAAATTGAGCCGGTAGGGGAGGCCGCGCGGGACGCTATACGCGTCCTCCATCGCGATGGCTTCTCCGCGCATCGCCGCGTACCCCGCCATCGAATCCTCGCGAACCGGCAACCAGTATTCGGTGAACGGGAATTGCCGGCTATCGTTCTGAGTCAGTTTCAAACGTAGGTGAGGCTCTCCGGCCGCGGAACCGTCCGCGTCGCCGCGCGCCTCTTCGACCAGATAGAGAGCGCCCGCGTCTGCCCCGGTGATTTCGCGCGCCTTGGCGAGAATGAGCTTCAGCAGAACGCCGACATCGTGCGTCTCCGACAACATGACGCCGAATCGGTTCAGCTCCTCGGTTTCGCGCTCGGCGCGCGCCAAGTCTTCCCGCGCGGTCCGCTCGCGCTCCTCCAGTTCGATCGTTTCAAATGCAGCCGCGACCGTCTGTTCTAAGACCGTGCGCGACACACTCCGCGGCAAGCAAGCAAAAATCCCTCGCCGCGCTCCACCATTGGCGTTTCCGCTCGCTGTAACTCCGATGAGCCGCACGCTCGCTTGCCGTTTCGCCAGTGTGCGTGGCAGCGAAAGATCGTCGTTCTCGAGATCGACGAGCCATACCGCCGGGACCTTTGCATCCTCTGTGTTTGGTTTGGCAGAACGGCGGGAATTCCTGCCACGCGCGGTCTCTGGCCCAAGTTGCCGCAGAGCATAACGCCGGCGCAGAAGCTGCGCCAGCGAACTCGCGCGCGAGCCCCGGTAGAACCAGATTTGCTTCTTGATCGGCATGTTCGGAGGCGGAGGCAGGGAGGTCCGGGCGGCTCCGCCGGCTCATCGCGACAAACGATTATCTCGAATTCAAAATTATTCGCCCGGGCGCCGCTGCAGCAGTCGCTCCTGGTTAAACCCAAACGTCTCGTGCCCCCAGAGCTTCGTGTTTGCGCGCGCCCGCGCGCCCGCTGGGAATGCGGACTCAAGCGGCGCCGCCAAAAGACCGCCGGAGAGCAATGGCCGTCCTGCCGGCGCCGCAGACTCGAATGTTGGAAAGCCCCGTGGCGCTTACTGTTGGGCCGTTTACATGCCAGCCATCGCCGCGTCGGAGCTGAAAATTGTCAGCTCGACGCGACGATTCTTCGCCCGAGCCGCATGCGTGTGAGCTGGATCCACCGGCTTTGATTCGCCGAGACCCACAAGTTGCACGCGGTAAACCGGCAGGTTCTTTTCTCCCACCAGATAGTTCACCACGCTCTCAGCGCGGCGCTGGCTCAAAGCATCGTTGTACGCGGCCGTGCCCGTGCTATCCGTGAAGCCCTCGACGGCGACATAGTAGTGCTTGTAGCTGGCGACCTGCGCCGCGAATTGATCGAGTGTCTTCTTCGCATCCGCGGTCAACGTGTCCTTGTTGACGCCGAAGAGCACTACGGTCTGCGCTACGGACTTATAGTTGTCCATATTGTTGCGCAACTCCGCGATTGCCGCCGCGTTCGCATCGCCCTTCTTGTCGGCGGTCGTCGCTGTGTTCAGCGCATCCGTCGAACGAGCGTCTGCGGAATTAGCCTTCTCCGTCGTCGCACTCAACTGCGTTTCATCGCGAGCCTGATCCTTGCGGGTCTGATCGAGCGTCGTGGCCGTCTGCTGTTGCGCCGTTGACACCTGATCCACTTTCGTCTGAACAGGCTGAATCTGCTGATTCACCCAGGCCTGTGTGGCGCACCCACCCGTCACCAAGGCCAGGCCAAGCACTGCATATAGTGCAATCCGTTCCTTCATTGCTTCTCCTTTTGAGCTGGAGCCAATTTGTTTATGTTCCGGTCGCACCTTGCCAAACGTCCCGATTCCTCGGAGCAGTAAACCAATGCCGATTGGCTGGGGGGCCGGCAATCCGCATCCGGGCCGCTAGAGATTCCCTCTCTTGCGAGCCACATGATAGTCAAGACCAAAAAGGAACACAAGCCACAATCCAGCGTTTGCCCTGTCCGAGGCGCGCGACCTAGGCATTCGCGATGCCGCCTGAGTGCCCCCTATGCCGCATCATTACACTAAACTGTTGATTAACCCCGCAGTTCGGATGGTGGGCCTTGCGCGCTTGAATGACATAGCCGTGTCCAGTCTCATTTGCCGTAACTACTTGTCGCCCCCCTTGCACCCTCACGGTCACTTTGTTAGCCTGCACGCAGGTCCGGGCTTCTCACCAAAGTCCAATTCACGCGGGGCGGACCTGATTCTCCCATTCGTCTGGCTGAGGTCGCCTTTGCAAATCAAATTCGGCGCGCGCAC
>DASPOJ010000035.1:0-17450 GCA_035626055.1 Candidatus Methylomirabilota bacterium
GCGGCAGGTGCTTTCGCCGCTCGACTTCGAGGAGATCTATGGGCTCACGGGTGGCAATATTTTTCATGGGGAGATGAATCCAGGGCAATTATTCTTCATGCGGCCCGTGCCGGGCTGGGCGCGCTATCGCACGCCGATTCGGGGATTGTATTTGTGCGGGTCAGGAACGCATCCCGGCGGCGGCGTGATGGGCGCGCCGGGCTTCAACGCAGCAAGGGAGATATTGCGGGATGAGGCGCTAAGGCTGAGTTAGCCGCCGGAAATTCTGCGGAGGCGCGTATAGTGGAAGAAGAAATTTCAACTTGCCGCGACATTGGAAGAGCACGATGCCGAATTGGAGAGAGGTCGTAGTCGGTCACGCGTTCCGACTGCCTTCGCGCAACTTCAATTATTATCGAGATCTCTTTTTGCTCTCGCCATTCCTCCTCTTCACAATAGCCGGCGTCTCTCATTTGTTCACTCCCGACCACGCCGACAGGGTCCTAGGCGTGAAATGTCTTGCGCTTGGGCTTCTGGCAATCGGGCTCGCCCGTGAGCGCCTCGTTATATTCTTGGCTGCTCTAGGTTTTTGCGCCGTACAATTTCACATCGCGTTGATCCTAACTCATGACTGGAGGGCTCTGGTCGGATTGCTGGCCACAGGTTTCCCCTTTTCGTTGTCTGCCCGTTTCTGGGCTAATCGCAAGCTAAGCTATGAATGGCCAAAGGGACTTTCAATTGTGGGGATTGTCGTGGTCT
The DNA here is from genome assembly GCA_035626055.1 of Candidatus Methylomirabilota bacterium. GTDB lineage: Bacteria > Acidobacteriota > Terriglobia > Acidiferrales > UBA7541 > DASPOJ01. The sequence continues at coordinate 739 of DASPOJ010000035.1, forward strand.
TGTCTTCGGGCGGGGCTGCATTTGCGGTGTTTTCATGGATTCGACGCTGACCTACCCAATACCTCACAAGCCTGAAACGATTGCGACGTAGACGCTGACCGGAACAACTTCCGAAAACGGTGGCTCCAAGCAAATTGGGCCCAATGGGCATCTCTGCGCGCTACAGGGGCAAAACCGTAGTGTGTTAAGCTGTCCGACTCGGCACTCATGCGCCCGCGGTATCCCAACTCACAGAGAGCGTCCGGGACGAACAGGGAGGCTTCATGCCCCGCAATTCTTGCGGCAGGCTGGGCTTTCGTTCATTGACGGCCCTCGCGCTGCTCGGTCTGACCAGCGGAATCTCCGCTCAAACTCTGGCGACTCCCGAAACTCCTTCGGCCGGAAACGCAAATCGCACTCAGATTCGAATCTACGCGGACTTGTCGGATGCGCCGCGCAGGATTTTTCACGCGCACATTGTATTCCCCGTATCCGCCGGGCCGATGACCTTGGAATATCCCGAATGGATTCCCGGCGAGCACGGCCCGACGGGGCCGATCACGGATTTGGTCGGGCTGCGATTCATGGCAGGAGGCAAGGCGCTGGAATGGCGTCGCGACGACGTGGACATGTACGCGTTCCACGTGACGATTCCGGACGGAGCGACTGAACTCAGCGTCTGGCTGGATTACCTGACGCCCGCGGAAGGCTTGGGATATTCCAGCGGGCCATCGGCCACCCCGAAAATAGTTTTTCTGGAATGGAGTTTGGTGACCCTGTATCCGCAGGGAGTGAAGTCAGATGATTTGACGTACTTGCCGTCGTTGAAGCTCCCGGGTAACTGGAAATATGGAACCGCTCTCGAAACAGTGAATCAAGACGACGATCAGATCATCCATTTCAGCCCGGTGACGCTGACCAACTTGATCGATTCGCCGGTGCTTGCGGGGGAGTACTTTCGCTCGATTCCGCTGGCTACAGAGATCAAACCGCCCCATCGCCTGGATATCGCTGCGGACTCGAAAGACGCGCTGGATATTTCGAAGGACGAGCTGAACGGCTACAACCAGTTGGTGCGAGAGGCCGGAGCGTTATTTGGGGCGCGCCACTACAACCATTACGATTTCCTGCTGGCGCTGAGCGATCACATGGACGATAGCGGGCTCGAGCATCACCAGTCCAGCGACGACCGGGCGCCGGAGCGGATGTTCCTGGATTCGTTGATGATGCTGAACAACGCCGATCTGCTGAGTCACGAATTCGTGCATTCCTGGAATGGCAAGTACCGCAGGCCCGCAGGTTTGGCCACTCCCGATTATCAGAAGCCGATGAAGGACGACTTGCTGTGGGTCTACGAAGGTCTGACGGAGTATCTGGGAGAAGTGCTCGCAACGCGCAGCGGCTCGCAATCGCCGGACGATTACCGAGAGTGGCTGGCTTGGTCGGATGCATACCTGAATAATTGGCCGGGGCGAACCTGGCGGCCGCTGGAGGACACGGCCGTGGCCGCGCAACTCCTTTACGTGGTGCCGAATCGCCAGTGGCGCTCGTGGCGGCGATCCGTGGATTTCTACGAGGAAGGCGCGCTGATGTGGCTGGAAGCGGACGTGACGATTCGCCAGCTCACGCAAGGCAAGAAGTCGCTGGACGATTTCTGCCGGATGTTCTATGGGGCGCCCTCGACGCCTCCCGAAATGGTGCCCTACGCGCTTGAGGAAGTGACGGCGGCCCTGAATCAGATTGCGCCCTACGACTGGCAGAAATTCTTCCATGACCGCTTGGATGCGATCGCGCTTCATCCGCCCGCCGCCGGAATCACGGAAGGCGGCTGGGAGGTCGAGTTCGACGACAAACCCAATCATTTCATTCAATCGGTCGAGGCCTCCGAAAGCCTGGTGATTGAGAATTTCACTTTGGGGTTGCAGGTCGTTTCCGAAAGCGGCGAAAAGAACGGCACGCTTTCCGACGTGATCCCGGGCGGGCCGGCGGCGCAGGCCGGCCTGGCGCCGGGAATGAAATTGAAGGAAGTCAACGGCCGCGAGTGGTCGGCGGAGGCGCTCCATGAGGCGATCCGGTCTGCGAAAGGCTCAGCGGAGCCGATCGTCCTGTTGGTGGAAAACGACGGGTACTCGCAGACGTATCGCGTGCACTATCACCTCGGATTGCGTTATCCGCATCTTGTGCGCGACGCTGCCAAGCCGGATCTACTGGGACAAACGATGCAGCCGCTCGTCGCGAATCCCGCCCAGTAGCCAACATTGGGACGCTTCTCGCATTCCTGTTGAAGGAGACGCATGATCAGAAATCGGCCATCCGAACGAAGGTATTCGAGTGTTCTCGGCCAATCGCTTTGGGGCCTCGCGTTGCTCTCGTGCATTTTCCTGGCGCCTGCGATCTGGCGCGTGAAGGCGGCGGATGCAGAGGCGGTGCCTTCGACGGATCATGTTTCCGCGCCGCCCGCGACGCAGGTGAACAAGATCACAGACGATTATTTCGGCACGGCGGTCCTCCTCCTGACGGGAGATTCCGATACTCGGGTCGCGCCGCTGCACGCCAGGAAAATGACGGCGCTGCTCCAGGCGGACGCCGCGCCGGAGCGTCCCATCCTTCTCCACTACGATACGCACGCCGGGCATTCGGGCGGAACTCCGATCAGCCAGCAGGTCACGGACTCCGCGCGCATCTTCGCGTTTCTGGAATGGCAACTTGGGGCTCCGATTCAATAGTGGGCCTGCGGGACTTGCCACAAAAAATGGCCTCCTGCGCCAAATGGCCGTAGAATTCGGCGGGCTGGAGGGGCATAGGCCTTTTCGCAGACGAAAGGTTTACGATGAAGCGAACCGATAAATTCATCCTCGGGTTCTTACTCTTGAGTTTGGTTGCGAGCGTTGCGCGCGCGCAATCGCCGGCGGCCACGGGTGCATTGGGCGGGCCCAGCGCACAGGGCCAGGCGCAAACAAAACGGCCGATCGCGATCGACGACCTGATCCACATGGCGCGGGTCCAGGAGCCGCGGATCTCTCCCGATGGGCAATGGGTGGCGTACACGGTCCAGACGCCGGACGTTGCGAACAACAAGACGCTCCACAACATTTGGATCGTGCCGACTGGCGGCGGAGACGCGCGCCAGCTCACGAGCGGAGATTCGGATTCTCTGCCCCAGTGGTCGCCGGACAGTACCCGGATGGCGTTTCTTTCAAAGCGGGACGGGACGTCGGAGATCTACATTGTGTCCCTGCGCGGCGGGGAACCGCAGAAGCTGACGGCGCTTTCCGGCGATGCGGACAACGAGCAGTGGTCGCCCGACGGGCAATGGATCGCATTCACGTCGAGCGTGTTTCCCGATTGCCCCGATGACGCCTGCAATCGCGCGCGACTCGATGCGGCGGCTAAAGATCCGGTGAAAGCGCGCGTGTACGATCATCTTCTCTACCGTCACTGGACGCATTGGAGCGACGGAAGGCGCAGCCATCTTTTCGTCGTGAACGTGGAGAACGGACAGGCTCGCGATCTGACGGCCAGCGCGGACTACAACGTTCCCCCCGACGAGCGCGGCGATCCGGGCGACATTGCGTGGTCTCCCGACAGCAAGGAACTCTGTTACACCGCCGTGACCGACCGGCCGGAGGCCATCAGCACGAACGGCGATCTTTTCACTGTGCCTCTGACGGGCGGCGCAAGCAATCGGATCACGAAGAATCCCGGATTCGACGGCCACCCCGCGTATTCGCCGGACGGGCGTTACATCGCGTATCACTCGCAAGCTACCCCGGAATATGAGAGCGATCTGTTTCGATTGATGCTCTATAACCGGGCGAACGGAACCTCCGTGCAACTCGCGAAGTCGCTCGACCTCTGGGTGGATACCATCGTTTGGGCGCGGGACAGCAAGAAGATCTATTTCCACGCGCAGAAGGAATTCTGGCAGCCCGTCTTTGAAGTTGCGCCGGAAGAAGGGGCCGAAGCGAAGGCAATCATCAACGAAGGATTCAACAACAACCTTTCGATCAGTGCGGACGGCCGCTGGTTTGCATTCTTGAGATCTTCCGCGACGATGCCCACTGACGTGTACATCGCGCACAGCGACGGCGCCGGAGTGAAGCAACTGACGCATCAGAATGCCGAGCGTCTCGCGGGGCTCGATTTGCCGAAACCAGAATTCTTCTGGTTTTCCGGAGCGAAGGGCGAGCGCGTGCAGGCGATGCTCCTCCGGCCTCCCGGATTCGATCCCGCGAAGAGATATCCTCTCCTGCTTTTGGCCCACGGCGGACCGCAAACTGCGTGGGAAGACGCCTGGGAGGCTTCCGGCTACCGCTGGAACGCCCAGCTCTTCGCTTCGCCGGGGTACGTCACGCTGCTGATCAATCGCCACGGCTCGACGGGCTACGGCCAGAAGTTTGTGGATGAAATTCAGGACGACTGGGGCGGCGCGCCGTACGAGGACTTGATGAAAGGCGTGGACTACGTCCTGGCCAATTATTCCTTCGTGGACGCGAGTCGGATGGCGGCAGCGGGGCCATCCTACGGCGGCTACATGATCGACTGGATCGCCACGCACACGAACCGCTTCAAGTGTCTAGTGAGCCACGCCGGACCGTACGACGAAGCGAGCATGTACGGCTCAACCGAAGAATTGTGGTTTGTGGAGCATGATTTCAAAGGCACGCCCTGGACAAATCCGCAGGATTACGCAAAATGGTCGCCGAGCACGTACGCCGCGAAGCTCGGCGAATTCAAGACTCCGATTTTGTTGACGACCGGGGAGATGGATTACCGCGTGCCGTACACGCAAGTTCTGGAATTCTTCACGGCGTTGCAGCGGCAAGGAGTGCCGTCGAAATTAGTGGTATTTCCAAATGACGGCCACTGGCTGCTCAAGCCGATGGATAGCCAGTTCTGGTATAAGACCGTCCAGGATTGGCTGGCGAGCTATTTGAAATAGCTCCAGCCGATTTCTCAAGAGGCCGGGAGAGATCCCGCCTCCTGGCGAGAGTGCGCGCCCGAATTTTCAAGGAGAACACGATCATGCTGCTAGGCATCGATGTGGGCACGGGAGGGACACGCGCGCTGCTGGTGGATGAGCGGGGTCGCGTAATCGCTTCGGGCACGGAAGAGCACGAACCGTTCGCTTCGCCGGAACCCGGATGGGCGGAACAGAATCCGGGCGACTGGTGGCGCGCGTGCGGGCTCGCCGTGAAGAAAGCGTTGGCGGTCGCGGGCAAGAGCGCCGGAGAGATTGCGTGCGTGGGCTTTTCCGGCCAAATGCACGGTGCGGTTCTGCTGGATGCCACCGGCGAAGTGGTTCGTCCCGCGCTGATCTGGTGCGATCAGCGCACGGAGAAGCAGTCGCGCGAATTGGCGGAGACGATCGGCACTGCCAATCTCATCCAGCTCACGTGCAATCCGCCACTGACGAATTTCACGCTGACGAAGCTTCTTTGGGTCCGGGAGAACGAACCGAAACTTTGGGCGCGCGTGCGGCACATTCTGCTGCCCAAGGACTACGTGCGTCTCCGGCTCACGGGCGAGCGCGCCATAGATATGGCCGACGCGTCGGGCACGCTGCTGCTGGACGTGGCGCGTCGGAAGTGGTCCTCCGAAGTAATGGAGTTCACGAAGATTGCGCGCGAGCTACTGCCGCCACTTTGCGAGTCTCCCGATGTCTGCGGAAAAGTGAGCCGCGAGGGCGCCGCCGCGACAGGACTTGTGGCGGGCACGCCGGTTGTGGCGGGAGCGGGGGATCAAGCCGCAGGCGCGGTGGGAATGGGAATCGTGCGGCCTGGCGCTGTGAGCGCGACGATCGGCACGTCGGGCGTGGTCTTTGCAGCCACCGACCGGCCCGCGCTCGATCCGCAGGGCAGAATTCATACCTTCTGCCATGCGATTCCGGGCCGGTGGCACGTCATGGGAGTGACCCAGGCGGCGGGGCTGTCGCTGCGCTGGTTTCGCGACCGGCTCGGCGCTGGAGCCGACGACGGGCGCGACCCCTACGATCGGCTTACAGAGGAAGCGGCTGCGGCGCCCGCGGGAGCGGCCGGCGCTTATTGGCTGCCATACTTGATGGGCGAGCGGACCCCGCATCTCGATCCGAATGCGCGGGCCGCGTTGCTGGGACTTTCAGCTTCGCACACGCGCGCACACGTCATCCGCGCGATCCTCGAGGGCGTGGCCTACAGCTTGAAAGATTCGTTCACGATCTTCGATGAGATGCGGGTTCCAGTCGAGCGTATTCGCCTCGGCGGCGGCGGTGCGCGATCGAAGCTCTGGCGGCAGATCCAAGCCGACGTCTACGCGCACGAAGTCGAGCTGCTCGAAGCCGAAGAAGGAGCTGCTTACGGCGCGGCAATTCTAGCCGGTGTGGGCGCCGGCGCTTGGAAAAGTGTGGACGATGCTTGCGACGCCGTGGCGCGAACGGCGGGGCGCGTGGCACCGAACGCGGAGATTTCGACGTTCATGCAGAAAAACTACGCCACCTACCGGCGTCTCTACCCCGCGCTGCATTCGGCGTTCGCGCCGAAGGCGTGAAATCGCACTGCGCCCGGGGAGTTACTTCGCAAAGAATTTATAAATCGTCTCCTCGCTGTAAACCTGGCCGGGCCGCAGCACCGTCGAAGGAAAGTTCGGACGGTTCGGGGAATCTGGGTAGTGCTGCGTCTCGAGGCAGAACGCCCCATACTTCGGATACGCTGCGCCGTGCTTGCCGATGATGCTGCCGTTCAGACCGATGGCAATGTAGAGCTGCACTCCCGGCTGCGTCGTCCAGACTTCCATCTCGCGCCCAGATTTCGGGTCTTTCACCCTCGCCGCGAGCCGCAGCGTGCCAGACTGGCCGTTGAGCACGTAGTTGATGTCGTAGCCTCCCACCGCCTTAAGTGCGTCCGCGCCCAAGCGAGCGCCGATTGCGGTGGGCTTCAGGAAATCGAAGGGCGTGCCGGCGACGGGGGCAATTTCTCCGGTGGGAATCAACGTGGGGTCCGTAGGCGTGTACTTGTCGGCGTTCAAATACAGAATCTCGTCCAGGATCGTTCCTTCGCCCGCGCCCGCGAGATTGAAGTAGCTGTGATTGGTCACGTTGAGAACCGTAGCCTTGTCGGTTGTCGCGGTGTAGTCGAGCTTCAGTTCATCATCGTCGGTGAGCGTGTACGTTACCGACAAATCCAGGTTTCCGGGATATCCCTCTTCTCCGTCCGCGCTGTGATAGGTCAATTTCACCCCAGCCCCATGCGCGCCTTCCACGGCCTGGCCTTGCCAAACGACCTTATCGAATCCCTTAATGCCACCATGCAGTGCATTGGGGCCATTGTTGGTGGCCAGCGAATACTGCTTGCCATCAAGCGTAAAACGCCCCTTGGCGATGCGGTTGCCATAGCGGCCAACGATGGCGCCAAAGTAGGGCTGGTTTCCAAGGTATCCTTCCAGTGTGTCGAAGCCTAGGACGATATCGCGCTTCCGGCCAGCAGCATCGGGAATCCAAAGCTCGGTCAGCGTCGCGCCATAGGTGATGATTTTCGCAACGGAGCCTTTCGCGTTCGTGAGCGTATACAGACGGATGGTCGTGCCATCCGGCAAATGTTCAAACTCGCTGACTTGCACAGTGGCCCTCCTGGTGTCTTTCGGATTTTTTGCGGCGTGGGCTCCGGCGGGCCCGAAAACGGTGGAAAACAGCAGACCGGCGGCGAGCGACATAGCTACGAGGCTGCCTTTCATACTTTATCCTCCAAGTACGCGGCGCACACCGAATCAACGCGGCGCCAACCCGTTTGTATCATAACCGCAACCTGAATTGCGACCCGATGTTGCGAGCCACTCGCGATTGGCCGCGCGGACGGAAGGGACGTCATTGACAATGAGAAGCAACCACGGAAGAGTTTGCGGGCCCAGGGGAGCTGTTTCGCGTAGTTACGCCGCTAAGGAGCTTCAAATTGTGAAAGTACTGCGCCCAAGCTGCCCCGTTGCCTGGCTGGTGTTGATCTTTTTTCTCCCGTGCGCCGCCTGGGCGCAGGATCCGCAAGCGAGACCTCCCTACCTCGATCCGACACTGACGCCGGAGCAGATCGCGGCGCGCGAGGAGTTTAGCTGAACTGGCTGCGAAACACGCTCTTCACGTGCTCCAGGCGCGCTTCGAGGCGGCGGACTTCGCCTTTGAGACCCAGCTTGCGCGCGGCGCGGATCGCGTCGTAGAAGGCTTCTTTAGCGTCGCTGTAGCGGCCGGTCGCATCGGATGAGGAATGCGCCTCATACATTGCGTCGTAGGCTTCTTCGGCGAAGCGCTCGCAGGCTGCAAGTTCCGCTTCTTTCTGTTTTCGCTCCTCTTTGTTCATCGCGGTTTCGTCGTGAACAGCTTGAGATCGATGGTGTCAGCCATCATTTTGTAGCCGGCATCGCCGGGGTGGAGGTGGTCCCCGCTGTCGGCTGCGGCGGCCAGACGCGCAGGATCATTCGCATCGCGCGTGGCGGCGTCGAAGTCGATTACGCCGTCGAACTTGCCGCTGGTACGCATCCAATTATTGATTTTCTGGCGATCGGCTTCGCCCTCGGCCGAAAAATAGAACGCGCCTTCATAGGGCAGAATCGTTGCGGCGTAGACGCGGATGTTGTGAGCGTGCGCTCTAAGAATGATCTGCTCGTATGCGGCGATCAGATCCTCGGCCGACGGCGGCTGTTCATGGCTTGCGGCGGCCCCGGGGATACCGCCGAGATCGTTGACGCCTTCGAGGATGATCAGCCAGCGGACGCCGCTTTGCGCGAGAACATCGCGGTCGAAGCGCGCGAGCGCGTTTGCTCCGATCACATCATGCAGAATGCGATTGCCGCCGATCCCTTCATTGAGCACAGCTACGTCCTCGGTTTTCTTGTTGGCTTGCAAGCGGCGCGCCAAGTCGTCGGGCCAGCGCGTGTTGGCGTTGGTGGTCGTTCTCGCGCCGTCGGTGATGGAATCGCCGAATGTTATGACGGCGGCGCTGGAGCCTTTCGCCATGACGTCAATTCCGCTCAGAAAATACCAGCGGTCGAAATGCAGGGCGTGAGACAGATCGGCGGACGACACGGCGTCTCCCGATTGCAGATACGAAGTGGCTCTTGATCCGGGGTGGGTGGTGAGGATGTCCGGCACCGAGGTGAAATGAATAGTGATGACCACGTCGGACAAAGGCGCGAGATTGAAATCGAGAGGATCGGAATACATCGGCGCGCCCGCCGGAATGCTTACGGTCGGCTGGCCGTCAAACGTCAGCGGCTTGTCGCTATCGGGCTTGATCGCGCCGGGGCCCGCGGACAATGCCACGTGGGCTGAGGAGATCACAAGCGGCGCGTCGCCAAATTCGTTTGAGAATCGGACGCGAATCTCCTGGCCGCCGATCGAAACGCGCAGGACCTGGCGGAGCGTGCTTTCCGCGAATGCCGGCGGGGGCGCGACGTTGGGCGGCGCTTTAGTGGGATCGAGCGATTGTGCCGATGTGGCCCACGTGCCCACCCAGTGATCGCTGTTCTGATTTGCACTGGAGGTGCCGGTCACCGTGAATGCGAACAGGGCGAGAGCAGTGATAGACAGCCATGTAGCGAAAGTCCGTTTCGTCTTCAAGGACATCTCCTTAGTTCACTGAACCGTGGGGTTTGAACTCGTCCTCGCAGTGGAAGCTGCGGCAGGCGGCGCTTTTTTGAGGTAGCGGCCGGCAAACTGAATAAACGTCGGCCAGTTGGGGGCGGGAGTGTGTCCGCCGCTATGCTGGCGGAACGCGATGTCGCCGTCAATCAATGGAGTCTCGATCGGCGGGAACACAGTGGTCCCCAGGTCCTTCTTTCCAAGCAACTTGTACACCGGGCCTGCTCCGACAGCGGCCAGGAACATCCCCTCGGCGTCCACCCAGCCGTCGCCCGCACTGGCAGAGCCGCCGCTGATGAAGACGGGACGCGGCGCACACATGGCGATCAACTCGTGAGCGTCCACGGGCAAATCATTTGGAGTGAGGGGGCCAGCGTACTTGAGGAAATTGCCGGCCATCCAGTGATATTCATTCGTGCCAGCGACGTTACCTTCAGTCTCGCCAAAATTGCGGCGGTACAGTTTGGCGCCGCCTTCGCCGGAAGAACTGACGTAGGCGATTGCGAAACGCTGGTCGTAGGCCATGGCAACAAGTGCCGCTTTGCCGTAACGCGAGTGGCCCTCGATGCCGACTTGCATGGCGTCCACCGATTTGTCGGTCTCGAAATAATCGAGCGCGCGGCTGGCTCCCCAAGCCCAGGCGCGGAGCGCCCCCCAATCATCCAACTTGCGCGGCTGGCCTTTATTGACGAGGCCGATGATGCCTTGCGTCAGGCCCGCGCCGTTATCGGCCTGGACGCTGGTCGGAATGAGGCTCGCGTAGCCCCAGCCTTTGGCAAGAACTTGCTGCTGCCAAGTGGGGCCACTCGGGGTCGGCGGGCCGGGAGCGGGGGCCCCCGGCGGGGCCGCAGCTTGCGCGCGCCTCGCCATCACCGCCAAGAACTCGGGACTAAGACCGAATTCCATGATGACCGGCACGGGGCCGGCCGCGTTGGCCGGAGTGGAAAGCGTCAGTTGAATATCCACGGTGATTAGCGGATACGCGGAATTGTCCACATGGCCGACGAGTTTTTTCGTAATGACTGGCACATCGCCGTTCATCTCTCTCGTCGTGCTGACCACTTCCCAATTCACTTTCGGCGTGACCGGCGGGACGCGACCATAAATTTCCCTGTCGAAATCTTCGACGATTTCCGGGCGGCGGTTCCGCCACCACGCCTTCGCCGTCTTCACTTTCTTCCCATTCTTCAATACGAGCGGGGCCGGCAGATTCGGATAGGGATTGGCTTTGGACTCGTCGTAGTTGGCGGGATTCGCGGGCTGTGGGCTGCCTCCTGGGCCCGGACGCAGAGCCTTGATGTGCAGGAGATCCATCATGCGCTGGTGATCCTGCTCCGAAGTCAATTGCACGGGCGGAGCAAGATTGGCCGCATCGTCGGGAGTGGCCTGAGCCACGCGGCGCGCCAGCGGGTTGAGAGTGAGAGCAAAAAGAATTGCGACAGCCAGCCAACGAATCGAACACAGATTGTGCACGAGTTTCTCCCGTTCTCCCCCGGCCATGTTCGTGCAGAAACGGAACGAAGGTAATCCGTTCTTTTCCGTGGTTCAAGCTGATTTAGGGAACGCTGCCGGGGACTTCCCGGCCGGGGGGAATGCGGAATCAGGACGCGGGGCTTCTCTTCTTCGGTGAACCAGAAAACCATCGCCGCAAAGCTACCACCGACCAGATTGCTTCGACAACGCCGAAGGGCCACGCGCCCTGGAGGAAACCGTATACGGAGGCGAGCGCGCAGGACAATGCGAAACCCAGAATGAACCAGCGGCTGCGGCGCTCGAATGCGTAGCAGACGAGCATGGCCGTGACGGCAAACAGACCAAGAAGTGTGAGGCGGCTCACAAACTATGCGGGAGCCGAAGCCCCCACCTCCTGGGAAAACGCACGCCGCATATCCCGGACGCCGCTTTAATGTGAAATGGGATAGGTATGGTCCAAATCCAAGTTCAGCTCCAGGACGTTGATCCGTGGCTCGCCGAGGAAGCCGAGCTGGCGCGGTTCGACATGCCTTGAGATAAGCTGCTCCACCTGATCCAGCTTGATGCCGCGTGCCATCGCGACGCGGGGAGCCTGGGCTTCGGCGGAAGCGGGGCTGATGTGCGGATCGAGGCCGCTGGCGGAAGCGGTGAAAAGATCGGCGGGAAGCGGGCCGTGATAGTCGGGATTGTCTTTGTGAAATTGGTTGATGGACGCTTGCACGCGGTCAATCAAGTGCTGATTCGTTGGGCCGTAGTTGGACCCGCCCGATGCGAATCCGTCGTAGCCGGCGCCAGCAGCGGACGGACGCGGCTGAAAATATTGCGGCTTCGTGAAATTCTGGCCGATGAGGGACGATCCGACAACATGACCATTCGCGTAGATGAGGCTGCCATTGGCCGCGTTCTTGAATAGAAGCTGGCAAAGACCGGTGACAACGCCGGGATACAGGAAGCCAGTCACGATCGTGAGCAGCAGCGTTACTCGAAATGCGGGGCCCAGTTCCTTCCACATGGTGTTCTCCTTCACGCCAACTTCAGCCAAACCAGAATTTTGCCGATCGCCCAGATGCCGGGGAAGGGCGCGATGATCCCGCCGACGCCGTAGATGAGGATATTGCGCCAGAGCAGCTTGGCGGCGTTTTGCGGGCGATACTTCACGCCGCGCAGGGCCAGCGGCACGAGCGCGATAATGATCAGCGCGTTGAAAATCACGGCAGCGAGCACGGCGTCCTCCGGCGGCTGCAGATTCATGATGTTGAGATGTTTCAGAGCCGGGTATGTGGCCATGAACATCGCGGGGATGATCGCGAAGTATTTCGCGACGTCGTTTGCGATTGAGAACGTGGTGAGCGCGCCGCGAGTAATCAGGAGTTGCTTGCCGATAGCCACGACTTCGAGCAATTTCGTCGGATTGCTGTCGAGATCGACCATGTTGCCGGCCTCTTTCGCCGCCATGGTGCCCGTATTCATGGCGACGCCGACGTCGGCCTGAGCCAGAGCGGGCGCGTCGTTCGTGCCGTCACCCGTCATGGCCACGAGCCGGCCCAGCGATTGCTCTTTCTTGATGTAGTCCATCTTGTCTTTTGGAGTGGCTTGGGCGAGGAAGTCGTCCACTCCGGCTTCAGTGGCGATTGCGGCAGCCGTCAATGGATTATCGCCGGTGATCATGACAGAGCGAATTCCCATCTCCCGCAGCTGCTTTAGTCGCTCCCTCATGCCCCCCTTTACGATGTCCTTGAGATGCACGATGCCCAGCAGGCGACCGCCGTCGGCGACGGCGAGGGGTGTGCCGCCCGTGCGCGAAACCCGGTCGGACGTTTCCTGGAAATCGGCGGACACGCTGCCGCCCTTTTCCTTTACGAACTTAAGGATGGCTTCCGTCGCGCCCTTGCGCAGGCTGCGGTGGTCCAGATCGACGCCACTCATGCGTGTGTAAGCCGAAAACGGGATGAACTGGGCGTTTGTCTCGGACAGGTTGCGGCCGCGTAAGTTAAATTTATTTTTTGCGAGGACGACGATGGAGCGGCCCTCGGGAGTCTCGTCGGCGAGGCTGGAAAGTTGTGCGGCGTCCGCGAGTTCCAATTCATTCACGCCGGGGATTGGGATGAATTCCACCGCCTGCCGATTGCCGAGCGTAATCGTGCCGGTCTTATCCAGCAGAAGCGTGGTGACGTCACCGGAGGCCTCGACGGCTTTGCCGCTCATGGCCAAGACGTTGTGCTGCATGACGCGATCCATACCGGCGATGCCGATGGCCGAGAGCAAACCCCCAATTGTGGTGGGGATCAAGCAGACCAGGAGCGAAACCAGGACCGCGATGGTCGGGACCTTGCCTGCGCCGGCGGATGCGACGCTGTAGGAGGCGAACGGAAACAGCGTCACGACAGCGAGAAGGAAGATGATGGTGAGTCCCGCAATCAGGATATTGAGCGCAATTTCGTTGGGAGTTTTCTGCCGCTCAGCACCTTCCACGAGAGCGATCATGCGATCGAGGAACGTCTCGCCGGGATTCGATGTGATTTTGACGATAATATGGTCCGATAGGACTCTCGTTCCGCCGGTGACCGCGCTGCGGTCACCCCCCGCTTCTCGAATCACGGGCGCGCTTTCTCCGGTGATGACCGACTCGTCTACCGAGGCGATCCCGTCAACCACTTCGCCGTCTCCGGGAATGATGTCACCGACCTCGCAAATGCATCGGTCGCCGGCGCGCAGTTTGGAAGAGGGAACCTCCTCGATCTTGTCGCCGGCAATGATCCTCTTCGCGACAGAATCTGTCTTTGTTTTCCGCAGAGTGTCCGCCTGAGCTTTACCGCGCGCTTCGGCCATCGCTTCGGCGAAGTTCGCAAAGAGCACGGTGAACCACAGCCACAACGAAATCTGCAACTGAAAACCAATTGCCTTCACGCCCACAAAAATGTCGCGGAACATAAAAAACGTTGTAATGACGGCTCCGACCTCGACCACGAACATGACCGGGTTCTTCCAAAGCGTCACTGGGTTCAGCTTTTCGAATGATGCCTGAATCGCTTTGCGTACAATCGGCGGATCGAACAGCGGACGAGCGCGGACGAGTTTCCGAGGAAGAAGCTCGTTAAGGTCTGTTAGGTGTGGGGCAGAAACATTCGTAGCCATCATTTAGCTCCATACCGGAAAGTGCACTGCGTGCAAGAGAGAGAACAGGTGGCGCTCATGCATCAGAAAATGCTCGACGATGGGGCCGAGCGACAGAGCGGGGAAAAAGGTCAGGGCTGCAATGATCAAAACGGTCCCGATGAAAAGGCCAACAAACAATGGCCCATGTGTGGGGAAGGTCCCGCTGGTCTCAGGGATCTTCTTCTTTGCTGCCAGGCTGCCCCCCACGGCGATTAGAGGAATCATGAACAAGAATCGGCCGATCAACGTGGCCAGCCCCGTCGTCAGGTTGTACCAGGGAGTGTTTACGCTGAGGCCCGCAAACGCGCTGCCGTTGTTTTCGGTTGCACTGGAGTAGGCGTAAAGGATTTCGCTGAAGCCGTGCGGGCCATCATTGTTCACATTCGTTGACGGCGGCACGCTGGCTGTCGGCGCGGGCGTTGGGTTACCCGACGCGGGATTCCAGTACTGGTGATGATCCCAATCGAGTTTGACCACCGACGTTATGGCCGTGAAGATCAGGATGCTCAAGGTGGTGGCGATGATCGCGATCATCACCATCTTGACCTCTCTGGATTCTATCTTCTTGCCAAGGTACTCGGGAGTGCGGCCCACCATCAGGCCCGCAATAAAGACCGCCACAATGGCATAGAGGAGGATGCCGTAGAGCCCTGCGCCATCTCCACCAAAGATGACCTCATCCGTCTGGATATTCACCAACGGAACGAGGCCGGCGAGCGGCGTAAAGCTGTCGTGCATGGCGTTGACAGCTCCGCAACTCGCATCCGTGGTCACAGTCGAGAAAATGGCTGCGCCTGGTTGACCAAAACGCAATTCCTTGCCTTCCATATTACCGCCGGGCTGAGTTGCGGTGGCTTCCCTCTGAATGCCCATGCGAGTGAGAATGGGATTGCCCGCCTGCTCCTGCGAGTAGATGATGAAAACTCCAGCCAGGACCATCAGACTGCAAGCGACGAAGATTGCCCATCCCTGCCGCGTGTCGCCGACCATCCGGCCAAACATGTAAACCAAGCCCGCCGGAATCGCCAGGATCATGAGCGTCTGGACGAGATTCGCGAAGGGCGTGGGATTCTCATAAGGATGAGCCGAGTTCGCGTTCAGGAATCCGCCGCCGTTTGTGCCTAGCATCTTAATGGCTTCTTGCGAGGCAATCGGTCCCATGGGAATCGTTTGCGAGGCGCCTTCAAGTGTTGCGGCCTGCTGATACGGCTTGAAATTCTGAATGACGCCCATCGAGCAAAGGATGAGCGCGCCTGCGAGAGCCAGCGGAAGCATTACGTAAATAATTCCGCGCGTGAAATCAACCCAGAAATTGCCGACGGTTTTCGATTCCTGTCTGGAAAATCCGCGCACCATCGCCAGGGCGGCAGCGATGCCGACAGCGGGTGAAGCGAAGTTGTGGACCGTCAAGGCCGCCATCTGCACGAAGTAGCTGAAGGTGCTTTCTCCGCTGTAAGCCTGCCAGTTCGTGTTGGTCACGAAACTGTCGGACGTGTTGAATGCGAGGTCCGGCGTCACCGGCGTCGCGCCGGAGGGGGCGCGCGAGGTACCGAAGTGCATCGGGTTGAAAGGCAGGAATCCCTGCAAGCGCTGAATCGCGTAAACAACAACAAAACCGACCAGGCTGAAGGCGATCAGCGACGCCGCATATTCCGTCCAGCGCTGCTCCTTCTCCTCGTTGATGCCGCACAGGCGATAGGACAAGCGCTCGAATGGGCGCAACACGGGATGCAGAAACGTGCGCTCCCCCTCGAACACTTTCGCCATGTACACACCCAAGGGCTTCGTGATGGCGAGAAGCACCAGAAAGTAGATGGCGATATTCAGCAGACCGTTTGTGGTCATGAGCTTCCCCTCAAAACTTTTCCGGGCGCAACAACGCATACATCAAATAGAAGAAGAGCAGCAGCGCGGTGATGCCAGCGATGATGTAGTCCATGGACCAAGTCTCCTAAAGCCGATCGCAGGCCTTCGTGAAAGCCCAACTGAATGCAAAAAACAGAACTCCGACCAATATGTAAAATGCGTCTAGCATTTCTCCTCACTCCTTCCGGGACACATTCCCGCGCGACCGGGCCACTCGGACGGGATCGCGAAGAGAGTCCCGGATACCATAATGAATACGTTACGCAGGACGCTTCACTTCCATCGAGCCGACTGCTTCGCGGGAGGCCAGCCCTGAAGCCCCGGTCCGGGCGATCGAATTGCGGCTGGCCGCCGCGCGTTCCCTGCTAAATCGTATGACGGAGCGCGAACCAAGCCAGGCCGGGACATCCGCATCCCTCGCGCCCGCCGCTCCGTGAGCTCGCCTGGATTCAAGCACAAATTGGAAGAGACAGTAAAGAAGGAATCCCTCACCGGCCAGACACGCGCACAAGAAGAGTGTTTTGCCCACTTTGCATTCCTCGAACGCCAGCGTTTCTGACGTCCCAAGAAACGTATCCCCGAGGAGATTAGGAATGCATAAAGGCGCCGTTAATTCTTCGTTAGGTGGGAATGCGCC
>DASPOJ010000036.1:0-13738 GCA_035626055.1 Candidatus Methylomirabilota bacterium
GAGATGGTGATGCCCGGGGACAACATCTCGGTGGAGATATCGCTGATCACGCCGGTGGCGTTGGAGAAGGGGCTGCGGTTCGCGATTCGCGAAGGCGGCCACACGGTCGGCGCCGGCGCCGTCACCGAAATCCTCGAGTAAGGGCCGAGAGCCATGCGGGAACTCATCACATTGCAGTGCAACGATTGCAAGAACCGGAATTACGCGACGACCAAAAATCGGAAGAAGCACACCGACCGGTTGGAGACGAAAAAATTTTGCAATACTTGCCGGAAACATACCGTTCACCGCGAGGTGAAATAGGTCCGGGTAACACTTCGCCCGCTACGCGGGCTCGGGTTAAAGGGGAGTAGGTTCAACGGTAGACCGCCGGTCTCCAAAACCGGATGTGGGGGTTCGATTCCCTCCTCCCCTGCCAGATTGTTGCGGTGCGTGAACACGGGCGGTGTTGGAACGAGAGGCCGCGAGGCGAAGGTTGATGGCAGTTGCTGAAAAAATGAATCAAGTCGCCGCACCGGGAGGGCACGAAGAACGCCGCATGCCGGAGTGGCTCGAGCGGTTGATCGAACGCCCGCGCCGCTGGCGGCAATTCCTGCATGACGTGCGGCTTGAGATGCGTCAGGTCACTTGGCCGTCGCGGCGCGACGTCACGGTTACGACCGCGGTCGTCATCGTGACCGTGGCCGCGTTCGGCGTTTACTTTTTCTTTGTGGATTCGGGCGTGCAGTGGCTGATGAAGCATCTCTGGAATTATTTCAAGCACTGAGGTTGCCAGCCGGCTATGACGAAGCAGTGGTACATCATCCACACCTACTCGGGTTTTGAGCGGAAGGTGAAGGAGAGCCTCGAGAGCCGCGTGGCGGCGTTCGGCCTGCAGGAAAAGATCGGCCGCCTGATGATTCCGACCGAAGACGTCGTGGAAGTGCGCGGCGGCAAGAAGATCGTGACGTCGCGGATGCTGTATCCGGGCTACGTGCTGGTGGAGATGGACATGGACGACGACACGTGGCACGTGGTGCGTTCGACGCCCAAAGTCACCGGGTTCGTGGGCTCGGGCCAGACGCCCTCGCCGCTCTCCGAGGGGCAGATCGATGAGATTCTGCACCGGGCGACGATCACGACCGACAAGCCGAAGCCGAAACTGGTTTTCGAGCGCAACGAGCAGGTGCGCATTGTGGATGGGCCGTTCGCGACATTCACCGGCGTGGTCGAGGAAGTCAATTCCGACCGCAGCACGCTGAAGATTTCCGTCACGATCTTCGGCCGCTCGACTCCGGTCGAGTTGGATTTCGCGCAAGTGGAAAAGGTTTCCTAGAGAAGCTTCGCGCCCGAAAGCGGCCGCCGCGAGACGGGAATTCGGGACCCGGATTGGAAGGGATCGGAAGATGGCGAAGAAAGTTCAAGGGCAAGTGAAACTGCAACTGCCGGCCGCGAAGGCCACGCCGGCGCCGCCCGTGGGCACAGCGCTCGGCCCGCAGGGCGTGAGCATCATGGATTTCTGCAAGCAATTCAACGCGAAGACGGCCAAAGAGCCCGAAGGAATGATCATCCCCGTGCTGGTGACAATCTACACGGATCGCAGCTTCACGTTCATCACCAAGACGCCGCCGGCGTCCGAGCTGTTGAAGCGCGCCGCGGGAATCGTGAAGGGCTCGGCCGAGCCGAACCGCACGAAGGTCGGCAAAGTGACGCGCAAGCAGGTCGAAGACATCGCGCGAACGAAACTCGTGGATTTGAATACGACGAACCTCGATTCCGCGGTGCGCACGGTGCTTGGGACGGCCCGCAACATGGGAATTGAAGTCGAAGGTTAGGAGATCGAGATGCCGCGGAAGATCGGAAAGAACTCGGAAAAGGCGCGGAAGCTGGTCGAGCCGCGAGCCTACAAGCTTGGCGAGGCAGCCGAGACGCTGAAGAAGGCGCACTTCGTCAAGTTCGACGAGACGGTCGAACTCGTGGTGAATCTGGGCGTGGATCCCAAGCATTCCGACCAGATGGTTCGCGGCACGGTGGTGCTGCCGAACGGGCTCGGCAAGTCAAAGCGCGTGCTCGTCATCGCCAGCGGTGAAAAAGTTCGCGAGGCTGAGAGTGCGGGCGCCGATTTCTCCGGCGGCGAAGATATGGTGCAGAAGATTCAGGAGGGCTGGACCGATTTCGACGCGGTCATCGCCACCCCGGACATGATGAAGTCCGCCGGCCGGCTGGGAAAAGTTCTCGGGCCACGCGGGCTGATGCCGAATCCGAAGACCGGCACGGTGACGTTCGAGGTCGCCAAGGCGGTGGCGGAGATCAAGGCCGGAAAAGTGGAATTTCGCGTGGACAAGACCGGAATCATTCATTCGCCGGTCGGCAAGATCAGTTTTGAGGCGCCGAAACTTGCGGAAAACGCGCTGGCGCTGCTTTCGGCCATCGTCAAGGCCAAGCCGGCGGCGGCGAAAGGGAAATACGTCAAGAGAGTGACGCTGACCTCGACGATGGGGCCGGGCATTCTGATCGACGCAAACGAAGTGGAAGCGGCCACGGCCGCAGCGGCCTGAGCGGAGCGCGAGACATGAAGAAGCGCAGCGAAAAACAGAGGGACCTGGACAATCTCAAGTCCGCCCTGGCGGAAGTTTCCACCGTCATCCTGACGACGTTTCAGGGAATTACCGTCGAGGAAGACACGAATCTCCGCAGGGCCGTGCAGGCCGCAGGCGGAAAGTATGAGGTCGTCAAGAATGCCCTCGCGGAGCGCGCCGGCGCCGGCACGCCCGCCGAGGCGCTGCTGAAGAATCTGAGCGGCCCGAATTCCATCGCCTACACGGCGACGGATCCGGTGGCGCTTGCGAAAGCGCTGACGAAGATCGCCAAGGACGTTCCGGCGTTCAAGTTCAAAGCCGGCATCGTGCAGGGACGCGTGCTTTCGATCGCGGAAATTCAGCAGCTCGCTTTGCTGCCCTCGAAGGATGAGCTGATCAGCAAGGTGATGTTCCTCTTGAGCGCTCCGGCGCAGAGGATTGCGGCAGTGCTTAACGGAATCAGTCGAAATCTGGCCGTCACGGTGAACGAGGCGGTCAAGGCCGACAAGTTCGGCTCCGGTGGTTCGGAGCACGCGCCTGTGGGCGAACCACAATAAGAGCTTCGAAATACTGCGAAGAGGAGAGAACACGGCAATGTCGAACAATGTGGAAACGATCCTGGAGCAGATCAAGGGCCTGACGCTGCTCGAGGCCGCCGATCTGGTCAAGAAAATGGAAGAGACCTTCGGCGTTTCAGCGGCGGCTGCAGCGCCCGTGGTGGTCGCCGGTGGAACAGGCGGGGGGGCTGCGGCTCCGGTCGAGGAGAAGACCGAATTCGCGGTCGTGTTGACCGAGATTGGCTCCAACAAGATCAACGTGATCAAGGCCGTTCGTGAGGTCACCAGCCTCGGGCTGAAGGAAGCCAAGGATCTGGTGGACGGCGCACCGAAGACCGTCAAGGAAGGCATCAATAAGGACGAGGCGGCTGCGATCAAGAAAAAGTTTGAAGACGCCGGCGCGAAAGTCGATATCAAGTAACGGACGCGTGGCGTGGTTCGGGAGGATTCGCTCCGGCCTCGGGCCGGTGGGAGTCGTTTACGCAGGTTCCTAGCAGTCATCCTCAGGGGTCAGATGTGGTTTGCCGGGACCGCGAAACCCTGTGCGTGCGCGCGCGGGTTACGGGCCGGTTCATGCCTTTTGTGGTCGTGAGGAAAACAGAATGAAGAATGGTACGAATCATCTTCGAGAGCGGCAGCGGCTGGATTTCTCGAAGATTCAGAGCACAATCCAGATTCCGAATCTGATCGAGGTCCAGAAGAAATCATACCAGCGCTTTCTCCAGATGGATCTGCTTCCGTCGGAGCGCGAGGACACGGGTCTCCAATCGGTCTTCACGTCCGTATTCCCGATCCAGGATTTCCGCGGGCTGTCGCAACTGGATTTCGTGGACTACGCCATCGGGAACTGGGAGTGCAAGTGCGGCAATCTGAAGGGACTCCACCATCTGCGCGCCACTTGCCGGAATTGCGGCGCGTCGGTGGTGACGAATCCCTATCAGACCGGCGACGTCATCTGCTCGAAGTGCGGCACGTTCAACAAGAACACGCCGACCTTCTGCGAGAAGTGCGGCGACCCGGTCGGCATGCAGCTCAAGTACGACGTCAACGAATGCCAGGAGCGCGGCATGACGTATTCCGCCCCGCTCAAGGTCACCATCCGCCTGACCATCTACGACAAGGATCCGGACACCGGCGCGAAGAACATCCGCGACATCAAAGAACAGGAAGTTTTCTACGGCGATATTCCGCTGATGACCGACAACGGCACGTTCATCATCAACGGCACCGAACGCGTCATCGTCAGCCAGTTGCACCGCTCGCCCGGCGTGTTTTATGAATCGGCGAACAATCGTACCTATTTCCTGGGGAAGATCATTCCCTACCGCGGTTCCTGGGTGGAGTTCGAGTACGACACCAAAAACATTTTGTACGTTCGCATCGATCGCAAGCGGAAATTCCTGGGCTCGATTTTCCTTCGCGCGCTGGGAATGAAGAGCAACGAGGAAATCCTGCGCACCTTCTATCAGATCGAGCGCATTGGGTTGCGCGACGGCGCTCTGTGGTGGAACGTTTCCGAAGGCTTGGTGGATCGCAAGCTTTCCCACGAGATCAAGAACCCGCGCTCGGAGGAAGTGATCGTCGCGGCGCACAAACGCATCACCGAGCCGCTCTACAAGGAGCTGGTGAAGGCGAAAGTCGCGCAAACGCGCGTTTCCGCCGGGGACCTCGAGGGCGCGTATACGGTCGCGGATCTGGTCAACCGCCAGACCGGCGAAGTTATTCTCGAAGCCAACAAGCCGTTGACGGCCGATTTGTTCGCCACCTTGGCCGACGCTGGCGTCAACAGCGTCGATGTCTTCTTCCCCGAGCGCGACGAAGTGGGCGTCGTGCTTTCGCGCACGCTCGACAAAGATGCGATTCGCTCTTCGCGCGAAGCGCTCATCGAGATCTACCGCAAGCTGCGTCCCGGCGATCCGCCGACGCTCGAAACGGCCACGGCGTTGTTCAACGGGATGTTCTTCGACCCGCGCAAATACGATTTCAGCAAAGTCGGACGGTTGAAGTTCAACATCAAGCTGAGCCTGGAAACGCCGCTTGAGAACCGCACGCTCGATTCCACCGATTTTGTCGCGGCGATTCGCTACCTGCTCAAACTGCGCCGCAACGTCGGCAGCCTCGACGACATCGATCATCTCGGCAATCGCCGCGTACGCGCGGTGGGCGAGCTGCTCGAAAACCAGTTCCGCATCGGCCTGGTCCGCATGGAACGCGCCATCAAGGAAAAAATTTCCGTCTATCAGGAAATGTCCACGGCGATGCCGCACGACCTCGTGAACGCCAAGCCCGTCATGGCGGCCATTCGCGAGTTCTTCGGCAGTTCGCAACTTTCGCAGTTCATGGACCAGACCAACCCGCTCTCGGAGATCACGCACAAACGGCGCCTCTCGGCCCTCGGGCCGGGCGGGTTGTCGCGAGAGCGCGCCGGATTCGAAGTGCGCGACGTGCACCCCACCCACTACGGCCGCATCTGCCCGATCGAGACGCCGGAAGGCCCGAACATCGGTTTGATCAGCTCGCTTTCTTGCTACGCGCGGATCAACGATTTTGGATTCATCGAATCGCCGTACCGCAAGGTGAAGGGCGGGCGCGTCATCGATTATCTGCAGATCGTGAACGCCGGCGACAGCGAGTTCAAGGCCGGCGAGATCGTCGAACGCGACAAAGTGGAAGCCGTGAACGACGACCTCAAGCGCCGCAAGATCACTTCGGAGCCCTATTGCTTCTACCTCTCGGCGTGGGAAGAGGACCGCTACGTCGTCGCGCAGGCGAACGCTGCGCTCGACGAGCGCGGCCGCATCACCACTGAACTTGTGAATTGCCGCCAGGCGGGCAACTTCGTGCTGAAGTCGCGCGAGGAAGTGGACTACATCGACGTTTCGCCGAAGCAGCTCGTTTCCGTGGCCGCGAGCCTCATTCCGTTCCTCGAAAACGACGACGCGAACCGCGCGCTGATGGGCTCAAACATGCAGCGCCAGGCCGTCCCGCTTATTCGCGGCGAAGCGCCGCTGGTTGGCACGGGTATGGAACGCGTCACGGCCCGTGATTCCGGAGCTGTGGTCATTTGCCGCCGCGAAGGAATCGTGGATCAGGTGGACTCGGAGCGGATCATCGTCCGCGTCGAATCCGATCACTCCGGCGTGTTGAGCCGAGAAGTCGGCGCGGACATCTACCAGCTCATCAAATTCAAGCGGTCCAACCAGAACACATGCATCAGCCAGAAGCCCCTGGTTCGCGCGGGCGACCGCGTGCGCCAAGGCCAGGTGCTCGCCGATGGGCCGTGCACCGAGCGCGGCGAACTCGCGCTCGGCCGCAACGTGCTCGTCGCATTTCTCCCGTGGCGCGGCTACAACTTTGAAGACGCCATCCTGGTCAGTGAAAAACTGGTGAAAGACGATTACTACACTTCGATTCACATCGAAGAGTTTGAAATCGAAGCGCGCGATACCAAGCTCGGCCCCGAGGAAATCACGCGCGACATCCCCAATATCAGCGAAACATTCCTGCGCAACCTCGACGAGAGCGGCGTCATTCGCATCGGCGCAACTGTGCGCCCGGGCGACATCCTGGTCGGCAAAGTCACGCCGAAGGGCGAGACGACGCTCACGCCGGAAGAGAAACTCCTCCGCGCCATCTTCGGCGAGAAGGCCGGCGACGTCCGCGACGCCTCCCTCTATTGCCCCCCGGGCATCGAGGGCACGGTGGTGGACGTCAAGATCTTCTGCCGCAAGGGCGCTGAAAAGGACGAGCGGCACAAGGCGATCGAGGCTTCGCAGGTATTCAAGCTCGAAAAGAACCTTGCCGATGAAATTCGCATCCTCACCGACGAGCGGCTGAAGCGCCTCACGGCTTTGCTCGCGAACCAGAAACTCGTCGCCGATCTTCACGACGAAAAGACCAACAAGCGCCTGCTCACCAAGGGCACCGATCTCACGCGCGAAATCATCGAGAAGATTTCCACGCGCAACCTCAAGCGGCTCCGCTTGGCCGACAAAGACCCGCAGCTCATCGAAAAGATCGACGAAATCGAGGAGATGACCTCGCGCCAGATCGACGTGCTGCGCAAGATCACCGAGGACCGCAAGGAAAAACTCAAGAAGGGCGATGAATTGCCGCCCGGCGTCATCAAGCTGGTGAAGGCTTACATCGCGATGAAGCGCAAGCTTTCGGTCGGCGACAAGATGGCCGGCCGCCACGGCAACAAGGGCGTCATCGCGCGCATTGTCCCCGAAGAGGATATGCCGTATTTGCCCGACGGCACGCCCGTGGAAATCGTACTCAATCCGCTGGGCGTTCCGTCGCGCATGAATGTCGGGCAGATTCTCGAAACGCACCTCGGCTGGGCCGCGCGCGAGTTGGGCCGCAGCCTCAACCGTCTTCTGAACACCCAGACGCGCGCTGAAGCGGTGCGCCGCTGGTTCCGCGAGGTTTTCTCGGAAACCGCGATCTGGCGTTCGATAGCCGATCTCGATGACGAGGCCCTGCTCGACCTGGCCGAACATTTCCGCGACGGAGTCCCGGTCTCGACGCCGGTCTTCGACGGCGCGCGCGAAGGCGAAATCCGGCACTTGCTCGAAGTCGCGGGTTTGCCCTCGGCGGGCAAGACGCAGATGTTCGACGGGATGACAGGCGAGGATTTCGCACAGCAGATCACCGTCGGCTACATCTACATGCTCAAACTTTCGCACTTGGTCGACGACAAGATCCATGCGCGCTCGATCGGCCCGTACTCGCTCATCACGCAACAGCCGCTCGGCGGAAAAGCGCAGTTCGGAGGCCAGCGCTTCGGCGAAATGGAGGTGTGGGCGCTCGAAGCGTATGGCGCCGCGCACATCCTGCAGGAGCTGCTCACGGCCAAGTCGGACGATGTGTACGGCCGGGCAAAGATTTACGAAGCGATTGTGAAGGGCGAGCCCGGTATCGAACCGGGCGTTCCCGAATCGTTCAACGTCCTGGTGCGCGAGTTGCAGTCGCTCTGCCTCGACGTTGAGTTGATGAAACGCCAGAAGCCGCAGACCGAGCAACCGGTGGAATAGGTTCGGCGGCCTTCTGGATTTTGGCGGTTCCATCTTGGGGAGCCGCTACTGAGTTCGGTTTTGCGGTTCAGCCCCCGTGCAAGCGGAAAGGCCTCGGCGAGACTCACCGGGGCGGGAGGACAGACCTTGTATCGCAGCAGCCCGTATGACCGCGCCAGCCTGATTGCAGATTTCGATTCGATTCGCATTAGCTTGGCGAGTCCCGAGAAGATCCGTTCCTGGTCGCATGGCGAAGTCACCAAGCCGGAAACGATCAATTACCGCACGTTCAAGCCGGAACGCGACGGCTTGTTCTGCGCGAAAATTTTCGGCCCCGTGACCGATTGGGAGTGTCTCTGCGGCAAGTACAAGCGGATGAAGCATCGCGGCGTGATCTGCGACAAGTGCGGCGTGGAAGTCACGCTCAGCAAAGTTCGCCGGGAGCGCCTCGGCCACATCGAGCTCGCGTCGCCCTGTTCGCATGTCTGGTTCTTCAAGGGCCTCCCCAGCCGCATTGGCTACCTGCTCGACATCACGATGCGCGATCTCGAGCGCATCCTCTACTTCGAAGGATACGTCGTCGTCGATCCCGGCGACGTGCTCGGCATCAAGGAACGAGAGGTCCTGCTCGAGGACCGTTACCGTGAGCTGCAGAAGGAGTACCCCGGGCAGTTCCAGGCCAAGATGGGCGCGGAAGCCATCAAGGAATTGCTGAAGCGCGTGGAAGTCGAGAAGCTCTCCGAAGAACTTCGCGACAAGATGAAGGCGGACCCCAGTCTACAGAAGCGGATCAAGTACGCGAAGCGCCTGAAGGTTCTTGAATCCTTCCGCAAGAGCGGCAACAAGCCGGAGTGGATGATTCTCGACGTGCTACCCGTATTGCCGCCCGAATTGCGCCCGCTGGTGCCGCTGGATGGCGGCCGCTTCGCCACATCCGATCTCAACGATCTCTACCGGCGCGTCATCAACCGCAACAACCGCCTCAAGAAACTCATGGAGCTGCACGCCCCGGACGTGATCGTCCGCAATGAAAAGCGCATGCTGCAGGAAGCCGTCGACGCGCTATTCGATAACGGGCGCCGCGGCCGCGTCCTGCGCGGCACGAACAACCGGCCGCTCAAATCGCTCTCCGACACGCTGAAGGGCAAGCAGGGTCGCTTCCGACAGAACCTGCTCGGCAAACGCGTGGATTATTCCGGCCGCTCAGTGATCGTTGTCGGCCCGGAGCTGAAGCTCAACCAGTGCGGCTTGCCGAAAAAGATGGCGCTCGAGCTGTTCAAGCCCTTCATTTACCACCGGCTCGAGGCCGAAGGCCATTGCACGACGATCAAGCAAGCCAAGGAAATGGTCGAGCAGCAGGATTCCATCGTCTGGGACATTCTGGAGAACGTGATTCGCGAGCATCCGGTGATGCTCAATCGCGCTCCGACGCTCCATCGCCTCGGCATTCAGGCGTTCGAGCCCGTGCTCGTGGAAGGCAAA
The DNA here is from genome assembly GCA_035626055.1 of Candidatus Methylomirabilota bacterium. GTDB lineage: Bacteria > Acidobacteriota > Terriglobia > Acidiferrales > UBA7541 > DASPOJ01. Next base: position 9,613 of record DASPOJ010000036.1, read on the forward strand.
GCCATCCGCATTCACCCGCTGGTCTGCACGGCGTTCAACGCCGATTTCGACGGCGACCAGATGGCCGTGCACATCCCGCTCTCGCCCGAGGCGCAGGTCGAAGCCTCGGTCCTGATGCTCTCCGTGCACAACATTCTGTCTCCCGCGAACGGCTTGCCGCTGGCCGTCCCGACGCAGGACATGGTTCTCGGAATCTATTATCTGACCAAGGCCAAGCCCGGCGCCAAGGGCGAAGGCCGAACGTTCGGCTCGATCGAGGAGGTGATCCTCGCGCTCGAGGCCGGCGAAGTCGAACTGCTCACTCCGATCCGGCTGCGTTACGAAGGCGAAGTCATCGATTTGACCGCGGCGTACGACGATCAGGATGTGACGCACACCGAGCCGGTCATGATGAAAAAACAGTTCATCAGCACCACGGTCGGCCGCACCATCTTCAACGATCACCTCCCCGCGGACATGCCCTTCGTCAACGGGCTGCTCAAGAAGAAGGGCGTCCAGCAATTGGTCCACTATTGCTACCTGCGGTTCGGAATCGAGCGCACGGTCTTCATGCTGGACAGGCTCAAGGAGCTCGGCTTCTTCTACGCCACGCGCTCCGGCATTTCCATCGGCATCGACGACATGTTGATTCCCGGCGGCAAGGCGGACCTCGTGGAGTCCACCGAGCGCGAGGTCGTCAAGGTGCAGCAGCAATACTTGGACGGCGCGATCACCAACGGCGAACGCTACAACAAGGTCATCGCCATCTGGAGCGATGTCACCGAAAAAGTCGCCGAACAAATGTTCAAAGCGATGGAACAGCAGGACAAGGAAGGCATCATCAATCCGGTTTACGTCATGGCCGACTCCGGAGCGCGCGGCTCGAAACAGCAGATCCGACAGCTTTCCGGCATGCGCGGCTTGATGGCCAAGCCTTCCGGCGAAGTCATCGAAACGCCCATCACTTCCAACTTCCGCGAGGGCCTCACCGTACTGCAGTACTTCATTTCGACGCACGGCGCGCGCAAGGGCTTGGCGGATACGGCGCTGAAGACCGCCGATTCCGGCTATCTCACGCGCCGCCTGGTGGACGTCGCGCAGGACGTCATCATCAGCGAGCTGGACTGCGGCACCACCAACGGCATCTACGTCGAGCCCATCCTCGAAGCGGGCGTCGAAGTCGAGCCGCTGCGCGATCGGGTCGTGGGCCGCGTGTCTCTGGAAAGAATCAAGGACTACGAAGGGAACATCATCGTCGAGGTCAACCAAGAAATCGACGAGGAGCTGGCCAATGCCATTCAGGGCGCCGGCATCGAGCGCGTCAAGATTCGTTCGGTATTGACGTGCGAGACCCGGCGCGGGGCTTGCGCGCGCTGCTATGGACGCAACCTCGCCACCGGACGGATGGTCGAGCTGGGTGAGGCGACCGGAGTCATCGCCGCGCAGTCCATCGGCGAGCCGGGCACGCAGCTCACGATGCGCACGTTCCACATCGGCGGCACAGCCACCCGCGTCACCGAACAGTCCAAGCTCGAGGCCCGCAACAGCGGCTTCGTCAAGTTCATTGGCCTCAAAGTCGTTCGCGGGCGCGGCAATTCTTTGATCGCCATGAACCGCTCCGGCTTGGTCGCGGTTGTGGACGAAAAGGGACGCGAAAAAGAGCGCTACCACGTCGTGTACGGCGCGCGCTTCAAGGTCGAAGAGGGCCAGCCCATCACCATCGGCCAGACTCTGGTCGAGTGGGACCCGTACACGTTCTCGATCCTCACCGAAACCGGCGGCACGGTTCAGTTCAAGGACCTCCAGCCCGGCGTCACCATCGAAGAGCAGGTGGACGAAGTCACCGGCCTCGCGCAGTTGGTCGTCACGCTGCCGCCCGGCGATGAAAAGCACCAGCCGCAGATTCTGGTGCGTGACGCTTCGGGCAAGACGCGCAAGAAGTACCTGATGCCGTCGCGCGCCCACCTCACCGTCACCGACGGCGACGAGGTGCAGCCCGGCGACGTCCTCGCGAAGATTCCTCGCGAGACCACCAAGACCAAGGACATCACTGGCGGTTTGCCGCGCGTCGTCGAACTCTTTGAGACGCGCAAGCCGCACGACCCCGCCGTCATCAGCGAGATCGACGGAATCGTGCGCTACGGCGAAGTCAGCAAGGGCTTGCGCCGCATCTACGTCGAGAGCGAAGACGGTCGGACCCAAAAGGAATATGCAATCGCTCGCGGCGTTCACATCAACGTGCAGGAAGGCGATCACGTCAGCGCCGGCGAGCCGCTGATCGACGGCCCGCTCAACCCGCACGATTTGCTGGCCGTCCTCGGCGAGGAATACACGCAGGCCTACCTGGTCAATTCGATTCAGGAGGTTTACCGGCTTCAGGGCGTCAACATCAACGACAAGCACATCGAGGTCATCGTCCGTCAGATGATGCGCTGGGTGAAGGTCGAGGACGTGGGCGACACCACGTTCCTTCTCGAAGAGCAGGTGGATAAGTTCCGCTTCCGCGAAGAGAACGCCCGCGTCACCAGCGACGGCGGCCGGCCGGCCATTGGCAGGCCCTTGCTGCTGGGAATCACGAAGGCGTCGCTCTCCACCGATTCCTTCATCTCTGCCGCCAGCTTCCAGGAGACCACGCGCGTCCTCACTGAGGCCGCCGTCGCCGGGAAGGTGGATTATCTCCGCGGTTTGAAGGAAAACGTCATCATGGGCCGCCTCATTCCGGCCGGCACGGGTTTGGAGCGCTATCGCAACATCGAGCTCCTCACCGAGGTGCCGCCGCCGGTTCCGGTCGAGATACAAGTCCCCGCGGCCGATTTGACTCCGGAAGAAGCCGCCGCGCTCGATTTCCTGCGCAAGGATACGGACGCGCTCGCGGACGAAACCTAACTCATTCCGAATCGCAGCTCTCGAACGGGCGTTCCTGCAAGTCCAGGGAGCGCCCGTTCTCTTTTTTGCTGGGAACGCTTCCAGTTGCACAGCATGCTCATGAGGGCAAGTCTTTCTTGTTGCTGGGCGACGATCGCGGCCGTTCGGCGACGGTCCGGAAGCCGCTTGTCTATTTTCGGTTCTCTTTCTATGCACGCCCATCTATACTTCTAGCACTATGCGAAACCCATCTATCATTGTTTTTCTCCGCTCGGTAAAGCGGGGTCTGCGAACGAAATTTGTGGCGCCCGTGACGTTGGTGGTTCTACTCGCGGCTGGTTTGCTGGCCGCCACGCAAGCGCCGCCTACTCTCAAAGATGCATTCAAAGGTTCTTTCCTGGTAGGTGCGGCGCTGAATGAGGCCCAGTTCACAGAGGCCGACGCGCGCAGCGCCGCGCTAGTCAAAGCTCAATTCAACGCCATCGCGCCGGAGAACATTTTGAAATGGGGGTCTGTGCATCCCGAACCCGACCGCTACGATTTCGGTCCGGCGGACAGTTACGTCGCGTTTGGCGAAAAGAACCACATGTTTATCCTTGGCCATACGCTGGTGTGGCACCACCAAACGCCAGCCTGGGTTTTTCAGGACGACAAGGGCCATCCGGTCGACCGCGACACTTTGTTGAAACGGATGCGCGACCACATCCACACAGTCGTAGGCCGCTACAAGGGTCGCGTCAACGGTTGGGACGTCGTTAACGAAGTTCTTGACGAGGACGGATCACTGCGCCGAACGCCCTGGCTGACGATCATCGGGGACGACTACATCGCCAAAGCGTTCGAATTCGCTCACGAAGCCGATCCTCAAGCCGAGCTGTATTTCAACGAATTCTCACTGGAGAACGAAGCCAAGCGCAAGGGCGCTGTCGAGCTAATCAAGAAACTCAAGGCCGAGGGTGTGCCGGTCACAGCGGTGGGGCTCCAAGGGCACTACCGCATGGACTGGCCCTCCCTCGAGCAACTGGATGCTACGATCGGCGCCTTCGAGCAACTCGGAATCAAGGTGATGATCACGGAACTCGACGTGGACGTGCTTCCGCCCGCCACGGAGTACCGGGGAGCGGATATCTCCCTCAATCTTCCGCTGCAAGCCAAGTTGAATCCTTACGCAAACGGCTTGCCGGACTCGGTCCAAGAAGCTTTGGCGAAGCGCTATGCCGACCTGTTCGGCGTATTCCTCAAGCATCGCGGGAACCTCACCCGTGTGAATTTTTGGGGCGTT
>DASPOJ010000037.1:0-8339 GCA_035626055.1 Candidatus Methylomirabilota bacterium
GCTTCGGTTTGGTTCCAGCCGGTGCGCTCGAGCATGTCGGCGATGATGCGCCGCTCGACCTCTTCCATGATCTGAAAGAGCGAGGGCTTCGAGCTGTCCGCGCCGTTACGTGCGCCCGTTTCACCCGGCAGGGGCGGCAGCACACTTGAAAGCTGCAGACGAACGCCGCCCACAATCTCTCGCGTGCGGACCGACTCCGGCAGGAGCTCCGGGGAAATTGATTCCTGCGTCGAGAGCACCACGGCGCGCTCGACGACGTTCTCGAGTTCGCGCACGTTGCCCGGCCAATCGTAATCCATCATGAGCTTCATGGCGGCTTGAGTGAATCGCGCCGTCGGCCGGGCATTTTCCTCGCAGAAACGGCTCAGGAAGTGCTCCGATAAGAGGGGAATGTCCTCCTTGCGTTCACGCAGCGGCGGCAGGTGCACTGCGATGACGTTCAGGCGGTGATAGAGGTCCTCGCGGAACCGGCCGTCGCGAACCAGGCTCAAAAGGTCCACATTCGAGGCAGCAAGAATTCGCACGTCCACCTTGATCGTTTCCGTCCCTCCGAGGCGCATGAACTCGCGCTCCTGAATGACGCGCAGGAGCTTGGCCTGCGTTTCCGGGCTGATGGTGGAGATTTCGTCGAAGAAAATCGTGCCTTGATCGGCGACCTCGAAGAGTCCTTTCTTCGAGGCGATGGCGCTGGTGAACGCGCCCTTGACGTGGCCGAATAACTGCGATTCCAGCAAGTCCACCGGAATAGAGCCTGTGTTCACGGGGACGAACGCTTTATCGGCGCGCGTCGAAGCCGAATGAATCGCCTTGGCGATGAGTTCCTTGCCAGTGCCGCTCTCCCCAGCGATCAGCACGGTGGAGCGCGAAGGCGCGATCTGCGCCACCAGGTCGAGCAAAGCCAGAATTTTTTCGCTCTTGCCGATGATATTGGGGAAGTTGTAGCGCTGCTTCAGCGCGCGCTTGAGTTGGACATTTTCCTCGCGCAGCCGCCGCCCTTCCACCGCTTGCGCCACCTGCGCCAGAAGCTCATCGTTCGACCACGGCTTGGTGATGTAGTCCTGGACGCCGCTCTTGAACGCCGTGCGCGCCATTTCGATGGACCCGTACGCCGTGATCAGGACAATCGGAAGATACGGATCGCGCAGACGGAGATCCTTCAGCAGGTCAAGGCCGTTACGATCGGGCAGGCTGACGTCCAGCAAGATGAGATCGAAGGGCCGCTCTTCGAGCCGCGCAAGGCCCGCTCCGCCCGTTTCCGCGCAGACGACGCCGTAGCCTTCCGACTCAAGCAACAATCCGAGGCCTTCGCGAATCTCCGTCTCGTCATCAACAACCAGGATGGAGCCTTTAGGCATGCACGGCCTTCTGCGCTGACGGGAACTCCAGGCGGAACGAAGTGCCTTTGCCCGGAGTCGAACGCACTTCGATCTTTCCGGCATGCTCCTTGATAATGCCGTAGCTCACCGAAAGGCCCAAACCCGTGCCGCGCCCGGAAGCCTTCGTCGTGAAAAAGGGATCGAAAATTCGATTCAAATGCTCGCGCGGGATGCCCGTGCCTGTGTCGGTGACTTCTACTTCCACCGAGCCATTTTGCCCGGCGGTCCGCACCTCGAGCATTCCGCCCGAAGGCATGGCGTCGCGCGCGTTCATGAATAGGTTCAGAAAGACCTGCTGCAGGCGGTTATTGGAGCCGAGCACGGGCGGCAAGTCCTTCTGCAGGTTCTGGATCACCTGCACGCGGGCGGTGCGGAAGGGATGGACGACGAGAGAAAGAGTCTCTTCGAGCACGCGGTTTAGATTCACCTCGGCGAATTCCGCTGCGCCCGTGCGCGAGAAATTGAGGAGGTTATTGACGATTTCGCTCGCGCGAAACGTCTGCTTGACGATCTTGTCGGTCAGCGCATGGCGGGGATCGTCGTCGGGAAGCTGCCTGGCCAGCATCTGGATGTAGTTCGAAATTACGGCGAGAGGCGTATTCACCTCGTGCGCGACGCCCGCGGCCAGCAGACCGAGCGAAGTGAGCTTTTCACTCTGGAGAAGCTGCTCCTCGAGGCGCACGCGCTGCGTGATGTCGTCCACCAGAATCAGCCTGCCGATGCGATCGCCCGATTTCCCCACCAGCGGCGCAATCGAAACATTCACTACGAGCTGCCTCGCCATGCGGTTGCGCAGGTGGAACTTGTAGAGACTCGAGACCCGCTCATCGGCCTCATGCGCCGTAATTTCCGCCACCAGATCGGCCGCCAGAACCTCGTCGAGGCGTCGTCCGACGGCTTCGTTTCGCGGCACGCCGATCAATTGTTCCAGCTGCGTGTTCCACGATTCGATGCAGCCGTCCAGATCCACGGCGAGAACGCCCACGTTGAGCGACTCGACGATGTTCTCGGAGAAGTCCTTCAGCCGCTCGACCTGCGCCGCCTTCTGTTCGAGCGAGGAATAGAGATGGGAATTATCCAGGGCGATGGCCACGTAGCCCGCAATCGTGAACAGTAGTTCGACGTCTTCGCTCGACAAATAGTCCCCGTCCACGGTCTTCCCGATCCCGAGGACGGCGACGCTGTGCTCCCGAATGCGACACGGAATGAAATAATTGAGATCGAGTTCGTTGAGCGTCCTGCGGACCGAGGGATTCGGCTCGCGCGAAGCGCGCGGCGATTCGTAGAAGAGGCAGCCGCGCGCAAAGGGAGCCTTCTCGGCGTCGAGGAAGCTCAAATCGAGCGGTCCGGCTGTGCGCACGCCCATGGAGCGGCTGAGTTGGTAGCGCCCAGGATTGTCCGGAGTCTCCAGAAAAACCGCGATGCGGTCCACAAGCAGCGTCTGCGAAATACGGTCCATCACCGAGGCCAGCATGGGATCGAGGTGGACTTCGTTCGTGAGCGTTCTGCCGAACTCGATCAACGTCCGGCGATAATCCAACCGGTCGCGATAGAAGTAGCGGTCCAGGCGCCCTTGAATCCAATCGCGGAACGGCTGGAACAGAAACGCCGCCACAAGAATCGCGATGATTTCCCCGGCGATGCCGCTCGGCCATGCCGTGTGAAAGAGCGCGCCGATCGCCGCCACCAGCGCGATGTAGACAGCCACGACGCCCGCGGTCGCCGCCGTGTAGGCCAGCCCGCGCCGGAAGATGATATCCACATCCATCAGCCGGTAACGAATAATGGCGTAGCCCAAGCAGAGCGGGATCAGCGCGAGAGAAATCGCTGACAACTTCATCCAGACACGCGGCGTGGCTCCCAGGAAATAGGGCACGATGTAAAGAAGCAGGAAAGGCACGGTACCGGCGAGGGTTCCACCGGTCACCCATTTCAACTGCTGGCGCAACAAGCCCGAGGGCGTCCGCCGATAACTCCTGAGAAAAACAGCAGCGGCAAACAGAAAATAGAGCCCCAGGTAAATCAACTCGATCTGGTCGAGCGTCACGCGCGCTTCGAGCGACGGGACGAATCCCAGCGCCTGCGTGGCGACCGCGATGTGCACAAACATCAGCAGCGCGGGAAGGCCGTACACACAGGCGAGCGTCAGCCGCTGGCGAAGGGCGGAAGTGCGGCGCTCGGGAAAGACCAGCGCGAAATGCAACAGCAATGCGGGCTGCAACAGCCGCGCCGCGATGCTCGCCCAATAGACTTCCCAGTCAAAAACGCTCAGTTTGCCCGAGAACTGAAAGGCGTACAGGATGAAAGAAATCAGGCAGAAAACGTAAAGGTGAACCGCGCGGGCCGCGTTCCATCGCCGCGCGAAGATGAAGAGCCCAATAAACAGATACAGCAGGCCGACGACTCGGAGATAGTTCTCCAGCGAAAAGGGCTTATCCGCGGGGATCGTGACTAGCTTGGCTTCGAATGTCCGGCCCCCTCGCTCAATCTTGTAGCTGACCTCGCTCCAGACACCTGCCCGCCAGAGTCGCTGCGTTACTTGGACCGCTCGCCGCACCTCCGAGCCATTCAGGGTCACCAAATGGTCCCCGGGCTTGATTCCAGCGCTATCCGCCGGAGAGCCGGGCGTCACATTCCACGCCACCACTCCTTGACTTGCGTCTAGCCACGACACCCCGTCATCGGGAATGACAACCGTGCTCCGCTGCTGGAAATTAACGGCACCGAAGACAATGGCCGCTAAAGTCGTCGCCGCAAGAACGACCGCTCCCAATCGCACACGCAAGCTACTGGTCATAGACTCGGCTGACCACACCCCTTCCCTACGCCTTGCAGTGAGCAACTAACGTACCAGAGAATATGATTTTTAGTCACTCGTAAGATTCTGTAAATACACGACATAATAAAATTTTGCACGTCCCACAAGGCCGGCCTTTCTGTTTATTGGAAGCTCCGTCCCAATTTCTGGAAAAGCAAGGTTAGAATTGGAAGCTCAAACCACCTCGGAAAGACCTCACCAACGGTGCCAGCATCAACGGCTGGCCATCAGGGCCCTTTATTGGGACGTAGCCCTGTGCCAGAAGGTTACCGAAGTCGGCCATGGCTACCCAATGGCCGTTCATTACGAATGTGGGAATTGGCTGGCGGACCGAAAGACTGAAGTTCGGGTCGAGTTCATAGGCCGCATCACCAAAGCAATCTACTGGGGTCAATGCCGGCCCGGAGGTCCATTTGTAGCTGGCGGCGACTTCAGTGCCGATGCGCGGAACCTTGCTTGAAACACGCGCGGCCAAGCTGTGCCGGTAGCGCTCCGAGAGGGAACCACGCAGATCGCCGCCCGCACTCGCAGCGTCGGATCCATCGACGGGAGCCAACGCCCCGCCGTAGGCGTACACGGCGGTGATCTCCAGGTGGCCGTTAACTCGCTCCCGGTAACCGATCCGTGCACCCCAAGAGCTGGAATCGCCGCCGTCGAAGACAAATGCATCCGAGAAGGGATCCTGAAAAACGCCAGCCTCCGGAGCCGCGCCAATCCCAAAGACGGCATGATGCTGGGCCGCGTCATGAAAAACGGCGGCCTCGACCGAGCCCTTTCCATCCAGCTTCCGCGTGACCCGCATTTCCTGGTGCCAGTCACTTTCCAGCACGGGCCGCCCGTCACGGAAAAGCACGTCGGGCAAGCTATCCAGAGCGTCCAAGGCAGCACCCAGCGCGCCGACGCGAAACGGATTGCTGCCCGGGGAATCCGTTGCCAGCAGCACGGTGGCTTCCCAGTTGGGGGATAGCTGAGCATCAAGCTCGCAGCGCGGGCGCAACGATCTAACCTGCGTATTGAACCCCTCGATGATGTACTCGGCGCCGACGCTCAACCGGATTCGACCCCCTAGCTTGAGCCGTTCAGATTGATTCAGGCTCGCGCCGCGAAACACCAGGCCGCTCGTCCCCAAGTTCGTCTGCCGCATGACCAGAGTAGTAACAGGCCCGGCGCTCGGATCTCCCGAAGGCACCCAGATCGTGGCCAGCCCACCGGAGGCAGAACGGTCGTAAGTCATCTGGCCCGCCATCAAAAGATGACCCATCGCGCCGAGCGATTGGTCATAGGAGACTTCGGTGCCCGGGGCATCCACGAAACTCGAAGGCGAGGCCGGATGCAGCGAGCCGCCTGTCATTTCCACGAGGATCCGCGGACGGTCCATTTTCGTCTCGGCGGAGTTCCCCCTCCCGTCCAAATCCCCGTCGGTCCATTGCAGAATCGGGCGGGTGGTGGTGGCCGTTCGCAGAACCCACGTCCAATCGTCCGGCTCGGTCGGCTGGGAAGGCTGGCGGCGTAGACTATTGAGGGAGTCGAAAACGGTGCCCAGTTCAATCTTCAGGAGCGTTGTGAGATTTGGTGCGACCTGGATGTGTCGTTCGAGCGTCGGGAGAAAACCCGCGAGGGAAACGCGCACGGAGTAAGAACCCGACCGCAATCTTGCGGCCGTGAACGCTCCATGCTGATCGGTGAGGAGTTGGGTAGCAGTGTGATCCGTGGCGTCTTCGGTGGATACCCAAACTGTCGCGCCGAGTTGTGGCGTTCCCGACGAATCCAACACGACGCCCGCCATCCGCCCGTAACCCGATCGCGCGTGGGCAGTGCCGCAAGCCAACAGAACGATTGCGGTCAGCCAACTCAGGGCCCGATGAGTTGGAGCCATCACGTCCATTTACCTCCCGGGCGCGTTCTGCGCCGAAGTGCCGACCGGGGTCGCTTTCACTGTGAAATCGGATGAACGGGAAATGGTCTGCTTCGTAATCTGGTCGGTCGCCTGAATCTCGAGATGGTACTGCCCGGGCGCGAATGCGGAAAGGGGCACGAGGCTGTGAATCGTCACCTGCTCCCCGTTCTCATTCAGCTGATCGCCGGATTCCACGACTCTGGCAATCTCGTGGTCGCCCTGCGTCACCTTGATCATGATGGATGCGTCGTTCTTGTGCGTCTTGTCGTCCATCTTGAAATTGTAAAACTGGAGGTAGATGCCGAGCGGCTGGTCGGCGCGGAACGATTGATCCAGCTTTGGCCGCACCTTCAAATCGCCGATCACAAACTGTCCGACGCCGATCTGGTTCGTTGCCACCGGCTGGATCATGTCCGCGAGGATCAGCGTGCTGGCGTCGAGTTTGTCGTCGTCATACGGCGGCACGGCCAAACGGGCATTCACGACGCCCACGTTGTTGCTATTTATATCCTTGAGGACAATGTCCAGCCGGTAGAGGCCCGGGCTCAGCGGCAGGGCCTTTTGATAAACCGAATCGCCCTTCAAAGATTGCTCGAGCAAGGAATCCGGGAAGTCGCGGCGAATGACGTCCTCGAACGTCTGCACGGTGCGGCCCGTCAGCGTGCTCACTTTTGCGAACAAATTGATCGTCGCCGTATGCACACCGTCTTTTTCCTGGAAGCTAAGCTGGCCATTAGGGATCTGGACGGTAATCGGCACTAGGACGGTGTCGCTCGTGATGCGCATAAAATCGAAGCGATAACTGAATTTGATTTCGTCCCGCACGATTCGATGAGAGACGATCTCATCCAAATCTTTGAATTTCACCGGCGGCGGTTGGAAAACCTTCGCGAACGTCGTGAGCCTGGTGAATTCCTGTTGGTTCTCTGGATCCATCCCGCTGGCGGAAAGAGGCGCCGTCGAACCATCAGTCCGCGAGAAGCGATCGACCTTGGACGAAATTCCCATTTGTTCGAGTTCGCTCAACCCCGCGTTAGCAACGTGCGCCAGCGCATCCTTTTCACCCGGGTCCATCGTCAAGTGGTACTCGCCGGTCATCGTGGTATCCACGAACTCCAGCATGATGTTGTCGCCGATGCCGTCCATGTGCCGGTAGGTCCACTGCTCGAACGGGAAGGTCGAAGTGTCTCCGCCGCCTTCATCTTGCGGCCGGGTGTACTGCCCGCCCGTGGGGTGGGACTCGATCTCGTCGGGTTTTCCCCAGATGATATAGATCCGTCCACGATCTGTCATCCAACCGGGCTTGCCGGAAGCAAAGTGTTCATTGGCGTACGCGATCCGGCGATAGTGCTCCTCTTTGAATTCATTTTCCGGAGTGTCCGGAGTGGGATCGCGCCGCAGCCAGAATTGCTCGATGAATTGCTCGCGCTCTTCGTTGGTCGCCAATTGCAGAAACGCGTGGCGCTCTTCGTCCGTGATGATGTACGTGACATCCTCTTCGAGCCACTTCTTGTAGGGCGTCGGCAACTCCTTTTCGAGCTTGCCGAAGCTCTTGTGCTCCTGCTGCTTCTGTTGTTTCTCGTTGGCCGGTGGTGTTGAGCTATTGTGTTGATCTTGAGCGTCTTGCGCAGGAAGTGCGGCTGGGACGAGGAAGATGCCGGCTATCAAAAGAAGAATCAACCGCTTTGAATGACCCATACAGACACCTCGACCCTGCTACTTAGATGGATTCTATTCTTGCAATCCCGCTACGTCAACCAAGTTTCGCGGTTCCAATGGGTTGGGAGCCCCTGCGATACCCCGGAGCGCGCACACCCCTTGGGATCCCTCGATACATCTACAGAGTCTTGCATTCCTTGCTGGGTTGCCTGGAATCGGGGCGGCGTGCGTAATTGGAACATGGCCGACGCTTCCACAGCGCCTTCGCCGCAGTGTTAGTGTGCTAGTGAACGACTGCGCTAGGAAAAGTCGTTCTTCTCTTGGAGGCCAATCCGCAATAGAATGTTTCGACTGAGCAGGAACGGGCGCAGGTCAAAGTTCCCTGGAGCGCATTCGCCCCCGGCATTGGCTGCTCGCCACAACGCCGTGCCCGCCGGACCAGCAGTGAAATCGCAGGTCCAGACGAAACAAATCGCGCCGTTTCGACGTACTAGATATGGGAACAACCTCTGTGGGTTAGGTGCGTCTAAGGAATTAGAAAAGGGTCTAGTTCGATGAAAACATGGAAGAAAGTAGCCATAGGAGTGGG
>DASPOJ010000038.1:0-18508 GCA_035626055.1 Candidatus Methylomirabilota bacterium
CGAATACGCTGAGCGACCCGACGCCGAACGGATCCTTCACATTTTCCGGTTCGCTGACCTCGCAGATCGGGCCAGGCGAATTGCCGGTCGCGAATACTGGCTACGATCTCGCGGACTTTCTGCTCGGTCTGCCCGAGGCCACGAAGATTCAGTACGGCACGCCGGGCACTTATTTCCGGAGTTGGGGCTTCATCGGCTACGCGCAGGACGACTGGCGAATCACTCCGCATTTCACGCTGCTCTACGGGCTGCGCTACGAGGGCTTCACGCCGCCGAGCGAGCTCTACAACCACATCGCCGATCTGGACGTGAATTCGAGCTTCACCGAGGTTGCGCTCGTGCTGCCCGGGCAGACGGGACCGTTCAACGGCGTGTTTCCCCGATCGCTGGTTCGGGGCGACTACGACCACGTCTCCCCGCGGCTCGGGCTCGCGTGGCGCCCGACGAACAAGTGGCTGGCGGGGAAGCGCGGAACGACCTACCGCGCTGGCTACGGAATTTTCTACAACCAATCGATTTACCAGCAACTCGCGCGGGAGATGGCGAACCAGCCGCCGTTTGCTTTCGCGGAGACATTTCAAGCGAATGCGACCAACAGTCTGACGCTGGCCGACGGATTTCCGTCCTCGGGCTCGTCGCCGGGTACGTTGACGAATACAGTCGCGATCAATCCGAATTACAAGATCGGTTACGCACAGATTTGGGCCATCAGCGCGGAGCGGCAGCTCACCGCCACTACCTCACTCGTGCTGACCTACACGGGCACAAAGGGAACGGACCTCGATCTGCTGTTCGGGATCGCCGGCGCGACCAATCTCAATCCTCCCGCAAGCGGCCAGACCACGACTGTCGCCAACACCCAGGGCTTCACGTACGACACCTCCGGCGCGAACTCCATCTACAACGCGCTGCAAGTGCGCGTGCAGAAGCGCATGGCGAAAGGCTTAATGATCAACGGCACGTACACGTACGGAAAATCGCTGGACGATGCGAGCTCGATCGGCGGCGGAGCGCAAGTGATCGTGCAGGACCTTCACAACGTTCCGGGCCAGTACGGACTTTCCTCGTTCGACATTCGCAACCAGTTCCGGGTGAATTATTCCTATCAATTGCCCTTCGGCGACCGCGAGCCGTATTTCACCCACGGATGGAAGCGCAAGGCATTCAGCGACATTCGGCTTTCGGGAAACATCACACTGCGCAGCGGTTCGCCTTTCACGGTGCTAGCGGCGCAAACACCGGCGACCGCGCAATGCGAAATCTTGCCGGGCGTCGCGTCAGAACGGGCCAATCAATCGGGGAATCCGCAGTTGCCTTCCTCCGAGCGAACGCTCGCGGAATGGTTCAATACGAGCGTGTTTTCGTTGCCGACGGGCTGCATCGGAGACGCACCGCGCAATTCGCTGATCGGCCCCGGAAGTTTTGTTTGGAACGTGGGATTGAACCGCGAAGTTCAATTCGGGCGGGACGGCTTGCGGCGTCTGGACCTCGAATGGAACGTGCAGAACGTCACGAACTCGCCGACATATTCGGGAATTTCGACCTCGCTGGGCTCCGCCACGTTCGGCCAAGTGACGAGCGTGGGGGCCATGCGCTCGATGAATTTTCTGGCACGAGTGAACTTCTGATGCGCAAACCGAGAAACAATTTCGCGGCTTACCTCTTCGTGCTGGGATGGTTCGGGGCTTGCGCGTGCCTCGCAATCCGGGCGCAGACTCCGCAAGGGCAAGCCACCCCCAGCTCCGGTCCGCCGCCACCACCCAGAGTGCAGCCGGCGAACCAGAAAGCGACCATTCACGCCACAGTGAACCTCGTCCAGATCGACGTGCAGGTGACCGATCGCGACGGCAAGCCGATTAAAGGGCTGAAGGCGGAGCAGTTCAGCGTCAGCGAAGACAGCAAGCTTCAAAAGGTTTCGACATTCGATTACTACGACGTCGCGGCGATCGAGACTGCGGCTTCGCAGGACCGCGCTCCGCTCACGATCCCGCTCGGCAGCGTTGCGCCGCCCGAGCAGCTGCAGCAACAGTTGCGCAACCGCCGGCTCATCGTGCTGTTTTTTGACATGACCTCGCTCGAACCCGACCAATTGATCCGCTCGATCGACGCGGCCGACAAATTCGTGCGCACGCAGATGACGCCGGCCGATCTGGTCGGAATCGTTTACTTCGGGACTCGGCTTCGCGTGCTCTCCGATTTCACGACCGACAAGGATTTTCTCGAGCGAGCCATCGCCGCGCTGCGGCCCGGAGCGGAATCGCAGCTTTCGGCTCTGGCCGACGCGGCGTCCGCCTCGGACGACTATTTTTCTTCGAGCGAGGACACGGACGCGGCGTTCACTGCGGACAACACCGAGTTCAACATTTTCAACACCGATCGCAAGCTCGCCGCGATCGAATCCGTATCGGAAGTCGTCGCGAATCTTCCGGGCCGCAAGGCGGTGATCGAGTTCACCGGCGGCATCACGCAGACGGGCGAGGAGAATCGCTCGGAGCTCCAGGCCGCGACGAATGCCGCAACCCGCGCCAACGTTTCCATCTACGAAGTGGACGCGCGCGGCCTGCTGGCGGAAATTCCCGGCGGAGACACGACGACCGGAGCGGCTTCGGGCACTTCGATGTTTTCCGGGAACGCGGTGTTTACGCAAACGCAGTCGCGCGAAGATTCGCGCGAAACGCTTTCGACGCTCGCCAGCGACACCGGCGGACGCGCGTTTTTCGATATCGGTGATTTCGGCGAGGCGTTCTCCGCCGTGCAGGCCGACGGCACCGGCTACTACCTGCTTGGCTACTACAGCAGCGATTCGGCGCGCGACGGCCGCTGGCGCAACGTGAAGGTGAAAGTCAGCGGGCTTCCGTCGGGCGCGCACGTGCGCTACCGAGAAGGCTACTACGCGCCGAAAGAGTTCGGCGTCTTCACGACGGAAGACCGCGAGCGGCAAATCGAGGACGCGATGGACTCGGACTCGCCGCTCGTGGAGCTGCCGATTGCGGTCGAGACCG
This sequence comes from Candidatus Methylomirabilota bacterium, assembly GCA_035626055.1. Classification (GTDB taxonomy): domain Bacteria; phylum Acidobacteriota; class Terriglobia; order Acidiferrales; family UBA7541; genus DASPOJ01. Next base: position 3,003 of record DASPOJ010000038.1, read on the forward strand.
CGCAGTTCCGGCTCTCCGACACGCAAGTCTTCGTGCCCATCGCGGCGAAGATCGCATCGAGCGCGCTCGAATGGGCGAAAAAAAGCGGCCACCGCCAGACCGAATTCGATTTCGCGGCGGAGATCCGCACGGCGGGCACGAATCGCGTCGTCGGCGCCCTGCGCGACACAATCACCGTGCAACTCGATACGGAGCGCTTCCAGCAAGTGCAGCAGCAGGCGCTGCTCTATCAGGGCGGCTTCATTCTCCAGCCCGGAAACTACAAGCTGAAATTTCTCACGCGCGAAAATGAGTCTGGGCGAATCGGCACGTTCGAGGAGAATCTGTCGCTTGCCGCGCCGCAGCCGGACCGGCTGCAGCTCAGCTCGGTGCTGCTCTCGAGCCAGCTCGAAGAGGTGAAGAAGACATCGGAAGTGAAAACGCAGGCGCTCGCGCAGAACGCAAAGATGCAATCCTCGCCGCTCGACGTCGGGGGAGAGCGCATCGTGCCGAGCGTGACGCGGGTTTTCACCGACCAGCAGACGATGTACGTTTTCTTCCAGGCGTACCCGCCGGCGAAATCCGATCCGGCGTCGCTACGCGCGGGGCTGGTCTTTTTCCGCAACGGCGCGCGCGTGAGCCAGACGCCGATGGTCGCGCCGGACGAAGTGGACCCCAAGACGCACGCGGCGTCGTTCCGGATCAGCCTGCCCCTTACGGACCTCGCCAAGGGCAGCTATACGCTGCAGGCCATCACGATTGAAGCGGGCACCCAGCAGGCGGCATTCGCGCGAAACTATTTTGCGTTGCGCGCCGCGCCGAAACCCGTCGAAGCGCCGACGCCCGCTGCACCCCAACAACCAACGAATGGGACTGGAGCCGCCCCGCCATCTCCAGGCAGATAATTCGCTTTCGGATTGCCGATGGCTATTCCGTCTTGCGGACGGCGCGGAGATCGATGCCGAGCTGCTGGCATTTCTTGTAGAGGTGGCTGCGCTCGAGGCCGAGGGCTTTGGCGACGTTGGTCATGTGGTGATTGTGGCGGCGAAGCTCCTCGAGGATCGTCGCGCGCTCGAACGCTTCGACGCGCTCGGCGAGCGTGCCGCTCGAAGCAGGAGCGCTTCGCGGCGCTGCGGCGGCGGTTCCGGCGGGGCCGCTCGAGGGCAGAGCCTGGCGCGCGTCGTCCGCGGTGATTTCTTCGCCCGCGGCAATCAGTAGAAGCCGCTCAACGACGTTGCGCAACTCGCGGACGTTGCCCGGCCAGGCGTAGCGCGCGAGTTCGTCGAGCGCGCCCGCGGAGAAAGTCTTCTCCCTCCAACCATTTTGCGCGGAGACCTGGCGCGAGAAATGCCGCGCGAGCACTGGAATATCCTCGGTGTGTTCACGCAGCGGCGGCAACGCAATCGGAAAGACATAGATCCGGTGGAATAGATCCGGGCGAAAGGCGTTCTGCCGGACCATTTCCTCGAGATTGCGATGCGTGGCGACGACGACGCGCGCGTCCACGGCAATCGGGCGGTCGCCGCCGACGCGCTCGACCTCGCCTTCCTCCAGCACGCGCAGCAGCTTGGCCTGCATGGGCAGCGGCATGTCTCCAATCTCATCGAGGAAGAGCGTGCCGCCGCCGGCCTGCTCGAATTTGCCGACGTGGCGGCCGGTTGCGCCGGTGAACGCGCCTTTTTCGTGGCCAAACAATTCGGATTCGATCAGCTCGGCGGGAACCGCCGCGCAATTCAGCGTGACGAACGGCCCGGCGCGGCGCGGGCTGCGATCGTGCAACGCGCGCGCGACAAGTTCCTTGCCCGTGCCCGTCTCGCCGACGATGCAGACGCGCGTCTCGCTCGCGGCTACGCGCTCGATCTGCTTCAGCAGACGCTCCATCACCGCGCCGGAGCCCACCAGTTCGTGCTTGCCGAGGCGCTGGCGCAGATCGCGGTTTTCCTCCTCGAGGCGCGTGAGACGCAGCGCGTTTTCAACCGTGACGATCAGCTTCTCGGTCGAAAGCGGCTTCTCGAGAAAATCGAGCGCGCCGAGCCGCGTGGCTCGAACCGCCATTTCGATATTGGCCTGGCCGGAAATCATGATGACCGGCGTCGCCACGCCGTCGCGTTTCAGATCCTCGAGAAACGAAAGGCCGTCCTTGCCGGGCATCACGACGTCGGACAGGATGAGATCGAAACGGCCGCCGCGAATCAGATCGAGGGCGCGCGCGGCGTTATCGGCCACTGTGGCTTCATAGCCCGCCAAGCGAAACGCGCGAGAGAGCGAGGCGAGCGTGTTCGGATCGTCGTCAATCACCAGCAGATGCGCTTTTGCGGCCACCTTGTCCTCATGGCAATCGATCAATCTCACAAATACCCGCGTCCGTGCATCCGAGGAGCTTCAGTGGTTAGAACCCCTGATTTCGCGCCGCTTTTCGGCACGACTGAAGCCGTGCCCTACTGAAGAACACGCTTGTTAGACTGCTTCATCTTCGCGTCGATTCGCAGCGCCGATGCGGCGGTTCAGCTTGCCGCCTCTTCTCGCGGCGGATGCGCAGACTGCACCGGTCGCGGCTGCTCTACCGGCAGCTCGACGCGAAACGTCGTTCCCCGCCCCGGCGCGGAGGAAACCGCGACCGTGCCGGCGTGATCGCTCACGACCGACTGCACGATGGCGAGGCCGAGTCCGGTGCCGTGGCGCTTGGTGGTGTAGTACGGCGTAAACAGGCGTTCGCACTCTTCTTTGGGCAGGCCCTCGCCCGTGTCGGTGACCTCGAGCTCGACGCGGCCGTCTTTCCCCGCGGTGCGCAGCGTGAGCGTGCCGCCGGAGGGCATGGCGTCCATCGCGTTCAAGACAAGGTTCTCAAGAGCGCGGTGCAGGAGCACAGGATCGGCTTCGATCAGCGGGATGCGCTCGTCCAGTGAGAATTCAGCGGCGATGGGCGGGCGGCCAAGCGCGGAGAACTGCGGCTCAAAGACGCGCACCGCCGAGCGCACGACTTCGTTCAGGTCCACGCGCTCGAATTCCGGAGCCGGCATCTTCGCGAAATCGCTGAATCGCGTGACGATGGCCTTGAGACTTTCCAGCTCGGCCTTGAGCGCCGCAGTGGACTCGAAGAAAATTTCGTCGAACTGTTCCCCGCCCTGTTCGCGCGCGCGCTGCAAATTCTCGACCGTGATTTGCAGCGGAAAGAGCGGGTTCTTCAACTCGTGGGCGAGGCGGCGCGCCAATTCGCGCCAGGCTGCGACGCGTTCGGCCTGCACGAGCCGCTCCTGCTGATCGGCGAGTTGGCGCGTCATTTTATTGAAGGCGTGGCCGAGCCGGCCGATCTCGTCGCGCGAGCGGACGGGAACGCGCGCGTCCCAATTGCCCGCGGCGACGGCGTCCGCGGTGCGCGCGAGACGCACGATCGGCCGCGTGACGCGCGCGGCGATCCACCAGCTCAGGATGACGCCGAGCAGAATGCCCGCGCCGCCGACGACAATGGCGAGCGAGCGGATGAACACTAACTGCGCAACCAATTCGCGCCGCGAACTCCCGACGAGAAAAACGCCAAGCAGTTCGCCCGCGCGACCCTGCAGCGGAATCGCGGTGAATTCTTCGGCGCCGGCGGGGTCGGGGGACCAGTCGATTCGCTGCTCCGCGATGCCGGGCTGACGGCGCTCCTTTTCGATCAGCGGCTCGAAGCGATCCGCGCCGATCACGGGGCCCGACGCGTCGGTCAAGGCGGCGGGCGAAAAATCGGGCTCGAAATTGCTGTAAAGCAGGACGCGCATTCCCGCGGGCATCTCGAGCGTGCTGAGAAACGCTTTGTCGAGGCGCTCGCCGCCGATGACGTAGAGCTTCTTATCTCCAACGGGCACCACGCGCACGGATAACAACCCAAGCTGGACGTTGTCGGCGAGTTCCACGCGGCCGAGAAACGCGCTCTGGTTGTTCCAGTCTTCTCCGGCCGCAACCCAATCGTTCTTGTAACCAAATCGCGCGGGCCATTCGGCGGAGGAAACGAGTGTGCCGTCCGTGGTGGCGAAATCGAGAAAATCGAGCTGAAATGAACCGGCGAGATTGTGCGCGGCGTTCACGTAAACAGAGGCGTCGGCTTCAGGGCGGCTGAGGTCAAGCGCCATACGGAGCGTGTCTTCGCTATCGGCGATCCCGCGGACGCGGGCGGAGATTTCCGTGCCGCGCTGCTGAAACTCGCGGCGGAATTGCGCGACGATCGCGTTGGTGCGCTGCTGGTCGAATTGCTCGAAGGCGCGCTGCGTCGAACGCGAAACGCCCCACGCCACCAGTCCGACCGACGCCGCGACGGTCAGCGTGAAAATCAGCAGAAGTTTGACGCGGAAACTCATGGGTGTCCGCCTTCGGCCGGGATGGGCGGCGCGGACGCGGGTGAGGCCGCCGGGGAGGGCTCGGCGTTCTGCGCGAGCCAAACATCATCCAAGCGCCACTCGCCGGAATCCATCGGCATCCAATCTCGCAAGGCCGCGCTCAAACCGCAACTCTCCATTTCGTGCACGAGCGGAATCACGCGATCGTCCGCGAGCGCGGCGCGCTCGGCGGAGTAGAGCGCCTCGGGGCCATTGTCGGCGGGGCTGGGAACATTTGAAATGTCCAGGGCATCGAACGATTGCAGAAGCGCGGCGCGCGGCTCGGGCGAGGTGATGCGCACGCGAACAAGACGCACGTCGGCCGGCGCAGCTCCGGGGTTCGCAGCTTCGGCTTGCACCGCGATTCCGGCGTCGTGCAAATTCACGGCAACTCGCTCGGCGACTGCACGCGCTTCGGCATCGCCTGCATCATAGACCAAGACGAGCGGCGCGGGCGCGGGGGATCCTAGGGCGCGAGCCGATGTAACGGACTGGGCGAGCGAGAGCGCGCCGCCCACGTCCACCGCAGTGGGAAAGAGGAACTCATAGCCGGAAATCCATTGCGGCAACAAACCGCCCGCTGCAACGGCCTGGCGCTGCAGGAGGACGCTCGCGAGTGCGTTGCGATCGATCGCGAGCCCGATGGCTTCGCGGAGGCGCGCGTCCTGCACGGTGGGCCTCTGCAAATCGAAGACGAGGGCCAGCAATTCGACCGGCTTCGAAGACCATGTCCGCGCACCGCGCTGCGTTGCACGGCGCAATTCCGCCGGAGAGAGATCGGCCACGTCGGCAAGGCCGAATTCGAGATCGGCTTCGATGCGCTGAGGGTCCACCCCGAGGCTGACTTCGATGCGATCCACAAACGGTCGGCCCATCCAGCAATTCTCGTTCCCGACGAAAACGGCGCGGCCGGGCAGACCACCGGGAGTCCACGTATCGAGAGTGAATGGGCCCGTACCGGCGAGCGAGCCATCCGCTGCGACGTGGAAAATGAAATTTCGGCCGGTGGCCAGTAGCTCGGGCAAATCGGGCACGGGCTGCGAAGCTTCGATGACCAAATCGAGGGCGCTGCTGCTGACTTGAAAATTCGCGCCGAGGACTGAGGCAAGCGACTGCGCGACAATGTCGACGGTGAGCGGCGTGCCGTCGCTGAATTTGATGTTGGGGCGCAACAGGAAATGCCAGCGTTTGTCTTGCTCCTCCGATTTCCAACTTGCGGCGAGGACTCCCTCGAGACTGCCGCGCTCATTGAAGCGAACGAGGCGATCGAATAGCAGCGCGTCGAGCCGCTCCTGTGCGAGGGCGGCGGCCGGACTCGACGCAAGTTGGCGCGGATCGAGCGTCGCAACGCGTGCGGCCAGTTCGACGCGGAGCGTGCCGCCGTACTTCGGGCGCGTAGAAGCGCGAGCAAGCGCTACGCAGAAGATCAGCGCCGCGAGGACAGCGGCCGACCTACTGCCTACACGTAGCCGTGATGCGGTAGACCTCATAGTTTCTATTCTCTAGATTCTTCGCTATCGCGATAGCTGTACCCGCGCCATAGTCGTGGACCAGACTCACGACGGGACCCGAAAACGAAAGTGGCGCACTCAGGACAACCGGCTCTGTCCCCCGCATGTGAAACGCGCGGAGGAAGTCCGCTTGCGTATCGTCGCCGGGGCCGGTGGCGAGCGAAGTATCTTCTCCGCAGGGCAGATGCGCATCCAGTCGCCCGCTTCCAAGTCCAGGCAATGGTTGTGCGCGGAGAATAGCAACAGGACGCTGGCATGTGGCTTGCGCCGGGGACTGAAGCGGGACAGTGCACAGTGAATCGCCTACAGAGACACCGATGGATTCCCCAGAAAGAGGAACCATTCGCCCCCCGGCATCACGGCCTCTGAGCGTCGGCGCCGGTACCTGCGCCCGAAACGAACCAGCAGCGTCAGTTACAAAAGCCTCCGTGCCTTCGAGCACGAGGAATAGCAAGCGCGCTGGGGTGCCGCCCGACGCGGGTACCTCGATTGCGTCGAGGACATGCGCGGGACCGCTCCAGAGCAATTCCTTGTGAAGCACGATCTTCTCCGATTCGGGCGGGGTGGCGGCGGGCGTCTCTCGCGGCACGGATTGCAAGAGCACGGCGCTATCGTCCCCATGCTGGATCTGCGCGACCCAGACGAGGCTCTGCACATTTTCTGAAAGTGTGACGACGACGCTGGCCGCGCCCGGTCCTTCGTCGCGGGTGCGCAAACCGCGCGCGCTCAGTTCGCCGTCCAACGCGGCGCGGATCGCGGCGGCCTCGTCTTCGCTCAAGCTGGATTGATTGCGCACTTCGATCTCCACACGCGTTCCGCCCGGCAGACTCGCGGCGATGCGGCGCGCGAGTTCACGCGCGGGCGCATCGAGCGCGCTTTTCTGCGCGGGCAACGGCGAAGCCTGGCCGGCGGCCCGTGCAACCCGAACGAGCGGCGCAGGCAAACAAGCAATAGATAAGGCAAAGAGTAGCGCTGCGAAAATTCGAGGAAGTTTTCGGCGGATACGCGGCATCCGGGCGTGGTGTTCTCCGGCGCAGCTAGCGAATGAAGCGAGCGGTTCGGCCGGAGATTCCCCGGCGACATCATAGCACGCTCGGCCAAGATTGCCCGGGTGACGCCATTCAGGGTTTGTGTCCCTCCCCACGGGGTTGGTTTCATGCGCTTTGACATGGCGGATCTAGGGATTCCGGATTCTTGTGCGTCGCCGATTAGCAGCACGCCTCAATCCGCGCGAGGCCCGTTGAGGCAGGCGAGAGGGAAACGGTGTATGCTGTGCGGCTCCAAGATGGATGTGGCCGCGCGGGAACATTATCTTCCTATGGCGCGTATGCTTTGTGGGACTCTGGGGGAGAAATTCAAAATGAAAAAGATTGCATTGCCTGCGATTTTGCTGCTCGCATTGGCGGTGGCGATGGTGGGGCCGGCTTCGTCCGGGCGCGCGGTGCTCGGGCCGTCCCTTGCGGCGGCGGCCACCGAAGAAACTCATCTGCTGCGCTATCCCGATATCTCTCAGGACAGCGTCGTTTTCAGCTACGCGGGAGATCTGTGGCTCGCGCCGCGGACCGGCGGCACGGCCCGGCGGTTGACCGCGTCTCCGGGCGAAGAGGTCTTTCCGAAATTTTCCCCCGACGGCAAGTGGATCGCGTTCACCGGCGAATACGACGGCAACCAGGATGTGTACGTAATCCCGTCGGGCGGCGGCGAGCCGCGCCGTTTGACGTTTCATCCGTCCGCGGACATCGTGCTCGGCTGGACGCCGGACAGCAAAAAGGTGCTCTTCCGCTCGAACCGCCTGAGCGATCTTCCCGATTACACGCGGCTGTTCGAGGTTCCCGTCGAAGGCGGAGCGGCCGAGATGTTGTCCGTGCCGCGCGCCGATCTCACTTCCCTCTCGCCGGACGGCCAAAAAATCGCATATCTGCCCACATCGCAGGAGTTCCGCACGTGGAAACGCTACCGTGGCGGCTGGGCACCTCCGATCGGCATCTACGACCTCAAGAACAACACGTACGAGGAGCTGCCGAAGACCGAGGGCATGGACGAATTTCCCATGTGGCATGGCAACTCGATCTACTTCATTTCCGACCGCGACAAAACGATGAATCTCTATCGCTACGACCTCGGGACGAAGAAGACCGAAAAGCTGACAAACTACACGGAGTACGACATCAAGTGGCCGAGCCTGGGCGCGGACGCTATCGTTTACGAGAATGGCGGGCTGCTCTACACCTACGATTTGAAGAGCGGCCACATCGCGCACATCGCCATCAACGTTGCAAGCGACGACATCGAAGCGCGCCCCGAGATTGTCTCCGTCGAAGACCAAATTCGGGGCTGGGGCATTTCGCCGACGGGCGTTCGCGGGGTGTTCGAGGCGCGCGGCGATATTTTCACGCTGCCGGTCGAGCACGGCAGCATGCGCAATTTGACCTCGTCTCCCGGCGTGCACGAATTGAATCCGGCGTGGTCGCCGGACGGCAAGTGGGTGGCGTATCTCTCCGACCGCAGCGGCGAATTTGAAATCTACCTTCGCCCGCAAAAGGGCGGCGACGAAGTTCGCGTCACCACAGACGGGAGCGTCTACCGCTTCGGGCCGGTGTGGTCGCCCGACAGCAAGAAGCTGCTCTACTGGGACAAGACGTATCGCCTCTGGTACGTGGACATCGACCAGAAGCAGCCGGTCGAGGTCGATCGCGGCACGTACGACGCGCCCAGCGACGGCGCGTGGTCGCCCGACAGCAAGTGGATCGCGTACTCGAAGACGCTCGACAACACGTCGAACGCGTTGTTCCTCTACTCGCTCGACACCAAAAAGGTCACGCAGGTCACCGACGGCTTTTACAACGACGGCAATCCCGTTTTCGATCCCGAGGGGAAATATCTCTACTTCCTCTCCGACCGCTTTTACTACCCTTCGAGCGACCACTTCGAGGAGCGCTTCAACTATTACATTACGACCGGCGTCTTCGCGATCACCCTGAAGGCGGACACGGCGTCTCCGTTCGCTCCGCAGAGCGACGAAGAAAAGGAAGCCGCCGCGCCGAAGCCGGAAGTGAAACCGGAAACAAAACCGGGAGAAGCGCCCAAGCCGGACGCCGGGGCCGCGCCGCCGGCCGCCCCGCCGAAGGCGCCGGAAGAGAAAGAGGAGACACCGAAACCGCCCAAGCCGGTTCAGATCGATCTCGATGGAATCGGCGGTCGGATCGTCCAGGCTCCGATTGAGCCGGGAATCCTGGGACATCTCGACGCGCGGGGAGGAAATCTCTTCTATCTCTCCGCCGCCCTGGAATCGCAGCAGATGGGTATACCGGCGCCTCAGCCGCCGGCGAACACGCTTCACGTCTTCGACGTTGCGAAGCGCGAAGACAAGCCTTTGCTCGAGCGCATCGATGACTACCAGCTCGACAAAGACGGCGGCAAGCTCATGTACAAAAGCGAGAAAACCTTCGGGATCACGGACGCGGTGCCCGGAAAGGCCAAAGTGGGCGAGGGGAGGCTCGAGACGGGACAACTCCAGACCCTGGTGGACCCGCACGCCGAATGGAACGAAATGTTCGAGGAGGCGTGGCGGATCGAGCGGGATTTCTACTGGGATCCGGCGATGGGCGGGCAGGACTGGAAGAAGATTCACGACCGCTACGCCGCACTGCTGCCGTGGGTGGCGCACCGCAGCGACTTGAACTACATCCTCGGCGAGATGATTTCCGAGCTGAGCACTTCGCACACGTACGTCGGGGGCGGCGAAATGCCGGAAGTGCATCACGTCAGCGTCGGCATGCTCGGCGCCGACTACGATACGGACCAGGGTTTCTACCGCTTCAAGAAGATTTACCGCGGGGAGGATTGGAACCCGCAAACGCGCGCGCCGCTGGCCGAGCCGGGCTTGAAGATCAAAGAAGGAGATTACCTGGTGGCGGTGAACGGCGTCGCCGTGCGCACGACCGCCGAAATCTACTCCTACTTCCAGAATCTGGCGGACAAGTTCGTCACGCTGACGATCAATGACAAGCCTTCCGCCGACGGCGCATGGGAGATCAACGTGAAGCCCATCGGAAACGAAGGGCAGCTTCGCTACCACGCTTGGGTCGAGTCGCGGCGCGCATACGTCGAGAAGGCAACGGGCGGGCGCATCGGCTACATGCACGTGCCGGACACCAGCATCCCCGGGGTCATCATGTTCGACAAGTACCTGAACGCACAGATCGGCAAAGAGGGGCTGATCGTGGACGAGCGCTTCAATCACGGCGGCCACGTGCCTGACTTCTACACAGAGAAGCTGCAACGGCAATTGCTGGGCTTTGCCGCGCCACGAGAAGGCAAGGATTTGCCGATTCCGCAGCAGGCCGTTTTCGGCCCCAAGGTGATGGTCGTCAACGAGCTGGCGGGCTCGGGAGGCGACATGTTCCCGTGGTTCTTCCAGCACGAAAAGATCGGACCCATCGTCGGCGTGCGCACCTGGGGCGGGCTCGTCGGCTACCGGCGCGAGATTCCGATGATGGACGGCGGTTACGTCACGGCGCCGGAGGTTGCCTTCTGGTCGCCGGAAAATGGAGGCGGATGGATCGTCGAGAATCACGGTGTGGATCCGGATTACGTCGTGGCCCAGCGCCCCGATCTGGTGGTAGCAGGGCACGACCCACAACTCGAAAAAGCGGTCGAGCTAGCGATGGATGCCTTGAAGACGACGAAACCGATTCCGCCGCGCCCGAAATACCCGAAAAAGAACTAACGCCGGCACCCTGAATATGGCCGAAGCCGCCAGCTGGGCAACCCCTGGAAACCGTTCGCGGGGGCGGCGGTCCCCGTCCCCGGCTCCAGGAGCTGCCCGCAAGGGTTAAGCCAGCGGTGAAATCAAGTCAGTGCTCCAGCCGACGAGAAAGCACGCGCATCAGACGCGCTCTTTCGACGACTAGCCTGTGGTATCGCGTCGCAAGATAGACGTCGTACCCGACGACGGCCACGGTGCCTGCCACGAGCAAGCTCGCGAACAGCAAAGCGAAATCCCGAATGTAGTACATTGCAGCACCCCCGGCCCCGGTCGAACCCTTGTGGAAGCGCCCCATGGCAGCCCCTAGGCGGCTCGCGCGGTCTTGCGCGGGAAACGCTCCGAAGCGCGCGCCACGGCGGCTCGCGGCGATGACGGCAACAGCGTGAAAACAACGCGCATCCCCAGCCAGGCGAGAAACAGCGCCAACAGGCCTGCGAACAATCCCGCTTCCACCAGTAGCCCAATTTCCATCCAGTCCCGCATGGCCGCCTCCTGCCGGACGATCGCCCGGCGTTTTGTTCGAAATGCAGGCGCCGCGCCAAAGCGCAAGCTGCTGCAAGAAAAGGGCTTGCGGTAGGCGCCCGGATGTTTCACGTGGAACACGGCACACGAGTGTGGCTCACGGCCCGCGCTCTCCCGCGCTGGTCCTTCAGGTATACTGGCGTTGAGGGATTGCCGTGGTGCTTCGCAGCCGGTCCATCCGAATCGGGAAATTGCTGGGGATTCCTATCTATCTCCACTCGAGCTGGTTCCTGATTTTCGCCTTCATCACCATCACCATCGCGAGTGGATATGCCGACACGCGCCCGGACTGGACGACGCGACAGCATTGGGCGGCGGCCGTGCTGACCAGCGTACTGTTCTTCGGCTCGGTGCTCTTTCACGAGATGTCGCACAGCGTCGTGGCGCGGCACTACCGGATTCCGGTAGTTTCAATCACGCTGTTTTTCTTCGGCGGCTTGGCGCAGATCAGCCGCGATCCCAAACGCGCACTGCAGGAGTTCAACATCGCGGCGGCGGGGCCGGCGTCCAGCTTTCTGCTGGCGGCGGGATTTCGCGGCGTGTCCATGCTAGCGCCGGCAGGCTCGATGGCGAACGCGCTCGGAATCTGGCTTGCGGGGACCAATGCCATTCTGGCGGCGTTCAATTTGGTTCCGGGGTTTCCTCTCGACGGGGGGCGCATCCTGCGCGCGATCATCTGGGGAATCACGAAGAGTTACACGAAGGCATCGCGGATTGCCGCGCGCGGCGGGCAAGTGGTGGCCTACGGCATGATGGCTTACGGAGTTTGGCTGGGGGTGCGCGGGTGGCAGGCGGAAGGCAGCCTCTCCGGCGCTATCGGAGGCGTCTGGCTCGTGTTGATTGGCTGGTTCCTGCTGGGCGCGGCGAAGCAGAGCTTCGCGCAGGCGGAAACGCGGACCGTGCTCGAAGGCCTGAAGGCGTCCGACATCATGAGTACCGAGCCGCCATCGGTCGGCCGGGAGATCTCACTGGAAGACTACGCGCGCGAAGTCGCAGCGACGGGACGCGGCTCGCATCTGGTGATCGCGCACGCGCAATTGGTGGGTTTGATCTCGACCGAGGCGCTCACGAAAGTCCCGCGCGAGGACTGGTGCGTGACCTCCGTGCAGGCCGCGATGACTCCGCGTGAGAAAATGGTCTGGGCTTCGCCGGAGGAACCGGCCTTGACGCTCCTCGACCGCATGCGAAGCGCGGGCGTGCAGCAGATGCCCGTGATCGCGGATGGCAACGTGGTGGGAATGGTGACGCGCGAGTCCATCGTCCGCGCGCTGCAGAACGAAAACCAGCTTCCTCATCTCACCAGCGCGTAGTGGCGTTCCCCGCCGGACTAAAGCCTCACAGCAAACTGACAATCTGATGATCGGTGTCATCCCAAACCCACAGAGCGGGCGCGGGATCTGCTTGTTTGCGAGAAACACAAGGCAAGAACAGATTCCTCGCCGTCTGCCGCCCGCTGTGGCGGGAAAGCGGCAGACTCCCCGGAATGACACCTCGAAGAATGTTCAACATCCTTCCAAACGGGTGAAATCGCGTAAACTAGACTGGCTTCCGGCGCAGGCCTCCGCTCGTAATTCACCGCCGTGCGGGGGGTGAAGTCTCGCAGCAGGCCGCGCTCATTCCGTTCTGATTGAGGAACACATGAAGGCGATTGTCGTTCAGCCCGGCGAGCGTGATTCCATTCACATGCGCGACGTTCCGGACCCGGCGCTCCGGCCGGATCAGGTGCGCGTCCGCGTGATTCGCGTGGGCCTGTGCGGCACGGACGGCGAAATCAACCAAGGCCTGTTCGGAAGAGCGCCTGAAGGATCGAGCTACCTGATTCTCGGCCACGAGAATTTCGGCGTGGTCGAGGAAGTCGGCAAGAAAGTGCGCGGATGGAAGCGCGGAGATTTCGCAGTCTCCACCGTGCGGCGGCCGTGCGGAATCTGCCGCAACTGCAAGCATGGGGATCAGGATTTCTGCACGTCGGGACAATACACCGAACGCGGCATCGTGAAGCGCCACGGTTACATGTCGCAGTACTACGTCGAGGACCCGCAGTACATGATCAAGATTCCGCCTTCCGTGCATAAGATCGGCGTGCTGCTCGAGCCGCTCTCCATCGTGGAAAAAGGAATCGACCAGGCCTTTCGCATTCAGCAGCGCATGCTGTGGAAGCCGAAGACCGTCTTGATTCTGGGCGCCGGGCCGGTCGGCCTCCTTGCTGCGGCCGTGCTGGGCGTGCGCGGCCTGCGCACGCTCATCGCGGGGCGCGATCCGGAAGGCGACGTCCGCGCGCAATTGGCGAAACAACTCAATGCGGAGTACATCTCGGTCGAGAAGACGCCGCTCAACGAATTGACAAAGCAGATGGGCCCGCTCGATTTCATTATCGAAGCGACCGGAAGCTCCACCGTGGTTTTTGCGGCGATGCAGATGCTGCCGCCCACCGGCATTCTCTGCCTGCTGAGCGTCACCGGCGGCTACAAGACGCAGCCGGTCCCGACCGACCAGATCAATCAGGACCTCGTGCTGCGCAACAACGTGGTGTTTGGCAGCGTCAGCGCGCACCCCCGCCATTTTCAGTTGGGCGCGAAGGATTTCGTGAAGATTGAGCGCCATTGCCCCGGCGCGCTCGAGAAAATGATTACGCACCGTCTATCGTGGGAGCAACACCGCCAGTGGTTCAACGAGCGCGGTGTGGGCATCAAGACCACGCTCGAAATCGGCTCGTGAGTTCACCAATGGCGATTTCACTTCATCTCCCCGCATGAGAGAAGGCCGCCCCAGTCGAACCGCGCAGCGCGTCGCCGAACGCCGGGCCGCGCACCAACTCTTCGATCGCCCCCTCGTTTTCGAGGACCCGCTCGCGATTCGCATCATCGGTTCCGAGGCGGCGGCCGGACTGCCCGGCTCCCGCGCGGCTTCCAATTCGCCGCCTATGGGCGGGCTTCGCGCATTCGTGGCCGTGCGCAGCCGCTTCGCGGAAGACGAATTGGCGCGCGCCGTCGCGCGCGGCATACGCCAGTACGTAGTGCTTGGCGCGGGGCTCGACACATTCGCGTATCGCAATCCCCACGCCGATTTGCGCGTGTTCGAGGTGGACCACCCCGCCACGCAAGAGTGGAAGCGCGGGCGTCTGAAAGCGGCCGGCATCGCAACTCCAGATTCCGTCACGTACGTCTCGGTGGACTTCGAGCATCAAATATTCGCCGAAGAACTCGCCCGCGCCGGCTTCGCGCCCGGACAACCCGCGTTCTTTTCCTGGCTGGGGGTCGTGCCGTATCTCAACCGCGAGACTGTATTCGCCACGCTCGAAACCATCGCCACGATGTGTCCGGGCAACGGCGTCGTATTCGATTATGGGGTTCCGCGTTCTTCGGCCAGCTTCTTCGAGCGCCTGGCCTACGACGCGCTCGCGCGCCGCGTCGCGCAGGCGGGCGAGGCGTTCCGCTCTTTCTTCGATCCCGCCGAGTTGGCGCAGGAACTGCAGCGGATCGGCTTCTGGAGCATTGAAGATCTGGGCCTCGAGGAGATTGTTTCTCGTTACTTCGCCGATCGCAGCGACGACCTGAGCGTCCGCTCCAGCATGGGCCACCTGATATCGGCAAGCAGCTAACGAAGGAGCACGTGCAAGATTTGGGGTTCGGGGGTGAGTGGCGTTGGCATGAGAACGATTGGGGACGAAGGCCTCGCTCAGCCACCGCGCGTGTGCATCTCGAGGTGCGTATCCCGGCGAAGCTGTTCGAGCGGCACGAACACGCCGCGATGCCGCTCCGTCAGACGCATTTCCGCGCCGCGATCGGATCGGCCGCGCCAAGCCGAAGCAATCAACGCGCCGATTTCGGCGTCCGAAGCGCCGCTGCGCATCGGCGCTCGCAAATCAATTCCGTTTGTGGCGTACAGGCAGAGATACCACAGGCCATCGGCGGTGAGGCGGCTGCGGTCGCAGCGGCGGCAGAACGGCGTGGTCGTCGAGGCGACGATGCCGAAGACAGTGCCATCGGGCAGCTGATAACGTCGCGCGGGGGCCGCACCGTTCTCGCTGAGTGGCGTGACAGCGCCGTAGCGCCGCGAAATGTTCGCCAGCATTTCCTGACGCGGGACGACGCGGTCCATCGCCCATTCGATTGCGCCACCCACGTCCATGTACTCGATGAACCGCACTTCCGTTTCCGCGCGCTTGCCGAATTCGATGAGATCGGGCAACTCGTCGTCATTTGCGCCTCGCACGACCACTGTATCGAGCTTGGCGCCCGCAAGGCCCGCGCGCCGCACCGCCTCGATCCCCGCGAAGACCGCGGCGTGCGAGTCGCGCCGCGCGAGCTGCTGAAATCGCTCGGGCCGCAGCGTATCCAGGCTGACGGTCACGCGTCCGAGCCCCGCAGCCGCCAG
>DASPOJ010000039.1:0-2833 GCA_035626055.1 Candidatus Methylomirabilota bacterium
GCCACGACGGAAAGGGCGGCGGAAAGCGGGTCATTGATCTGCTTCGGATCGGTGATCACGACGCGCTGGCCGTTCTGGAAGACGATGTGCCCGGGAACGCCCACAACCGTGGAATCGTCCGGGACATCTCTGAGTACAACAGAGCCCGCGCCGATCCGGCAGCGGTCCCCGACCCGGATGTCGCCTAGGACCTTGGCCCCCGAGCCAATCACGACGTCGCTTCCGACCGTGGGATGCCGCTTGCCCTTTTCCTTGCCGGTGCCGCCCAGCGTGACGCCCTGGTAGAGCGTCACATCATCGCCGACGATCGAGGTCTCGCCGATTACCACACCCATCCCGTGATCGATGAACAACCGGCGCCCAATCTGCGCCGCGGGATGAATTTCGATCCCCGTGAGCAGCCTTGCGAATTGCGAAAGCGCCCGGGCCAGCAACCGCAGATGATGTTTCCAAAGTACGTGATTCAGCCGGTAGAACCAGACCGCGTGCAAGCCCGAATAGCAAACAACGACCTCCACGACCGATTTGGCCGCCGGGTCGCGCTCGAACACCGACCGGATATCTTCTCGCACGGATTTCAGCATGGCTGCACCAAGCTACGTCGTAGCCGCGGTCATTTGTTGCGCTTCATTCCTCAAACTTTCAAACAGGATACTGCTCAAATAGCGTTCGCCGTAGTCGGGTAGCACGACCACAATGAGTTTGCCGGCGCTGGCCTCGCGATTTGCGACTTGAAGCGCAGCGACCACGGCAGCCCCCGAGGAAATGCCCACGAACAAGCCTTCTTCGAGCGCCAACCGGCGGGCCATCTCGATGGAATCCTGGCTCGAGACTTGGATGACTTCAGCGATGTAGTCCGTTCGCAGGACCTTCGGGATGAACCCAGCGCCGATCCCCTGAATCTTGTGCGGGGACGGCTGCCCACCTGACAGCACCGGGCTCTCCGTCGGTTCGACGGCGATGGCCTTGAAGGATGGCTTCCGCGGCTTGATGTATTCTGAAACGCCCGTGAGGGTCCCACCGGTGCCGATGCCGGAGACGAGGATATCGACCTTGCCATCCGTGTCGTTCCATATCTCAGGCCCGGTCGTCTCGAAGTGGATCTTTGGATTTGCGGGATTGTCGAATTGTTGCAGGATGTATCCGTTTGGCGCAGCCGCCAGGAGTTCCTCGGCCTTTGCTATGGCGCCTTTCATGCCCTTCGGGCCGGGAGTGAGGACAATTTCGGCCCCCAGCGCCTTCAGGAGCACGCGTCGCTCCAGGCTCATGGTTTCGGGCATGGTCAGGACCAGCTTGTACCCCTTGACCGCCGCCACGAAGGCGAGCGCGATCCCGGTATTGCCGCTCGTGGGCTCGATGAGGACCGTCTTGCCGGGACGAATTTTCCCCGCTTTCTCCGCCTCCTCAATCAAGCTCACGCCGATGCGATCCTTGACGCTGGCGTGAGGGTTGAAGCTTTCCAACTTAGCCAGCACCGTGGCCTTGCTCCCGCTTGTGACTTTGTTCAGACGCACCAGCGGGGTATTCCCAATCAACTCGGTAATGTCTTTCGCAACCTTCATTCCTGCCTCCTCGCGTGTCTCTATTTGATTCGTGGCGCAACATTCAAAGCGAAATAGCCTTCCAAAATAAAACGGCCCACGATCAAAAGCTCGTGGGCCACGGAAGAATCCTTGTTTTGCCGGTTACTTCAAGTCCTCCAAGGTCCCTCGCGCAAGCCACAAGCCCTTCCGGTGCGGCGACAACAGGCGCAGGGGCACACGCTCCGCAGCGCGCTGTAGCGTTCGAGGAAAAGCATCACATGGACTGACATTTGCCCGGAGCTTCCTTTTCCGTCTCTAAGACAACGCCTATTCTATACCCATCTCGCCAATTCGCGAAATTGCCGGACGAATTTTCTTTGGAGGTCTCCCCCTTCGTCCGCCATCCGCCGCGACCCGGCCGGAATCGCCTCCCCCGCCTTGAGAGAAACTCAGGCCGCTGGGTCAATTGCGGGAGCCGGTGGCGCGGAAGGAGAAATAGACGGAGGCCAGGGTCAGCAGTAACGTCAACGCGATCCAGCCGGCGCCGTCGGCCTTTTGGGCCGCCACGCGCGTGGCAGCGAGCAATTGGGCCAGGGAAAAAGTGTCAGGGTTGACCGCGGCAATTGCGGGACGTAGCAGCGCGAATCCGGCCACAAGGAGCCCGGCGAGGGCGGCGATGCCAACCACAAGGCCCGGAAGCGCTCGCGTCCAAGGGAAGGGAATTGGCGGAGGCGTCGCAGCTTCGCGGCGGACAGTGTCCATCACGGAAGCGGCAAATCCCGAGGATGGGACGATTCGGTCTTCCGCCGAGAGAATGCGATCCAACTCGTCACTCGTCATGGAACCTCCTCGCTCAGGCCGGGCGAAACACGGACTCGGGCTAATTTACTGCGAAGAACTTCACGGCCGCGAAACAACCTCGCTTTGAACGTGCCCTCTGGCAGGGCGAGGCTGCGCGCGGCCGCAGGGACGTCCATCTCGTGGAAATAGAAAAGAAGAATCGCTTCGCGATACTTGGCTGGCAGGGCATACACGGCCTCGCGGACGACGCGGTCGCGGTCTTCGCATTCCAGACCGCCGTCGATGGCGCGTGGATCCCGCAGCTCAGGGATGTCGGCGAGCGTGAGCGGGTGAATCGGGATACGGCGAAGATCGGTGCGAAAAAGATTTGTGGCGAGCGCGAAAAGCCAGGTCGAAAAGGCGGCCTCGCGGCGCCACGAGGCCAAGGTTCGAAAGGCCCGGAGGAATGCGTCTTGAGCCATGTCCTCGGCGCGGGCGCGGTCGCGGCAAAAGCGATAGGCGAGATTCAC
>DASPOJ010000040.1:0-6505 GCA_035626055.1 Candidatus Methylomirabilota bacterium
CCTTGCGAGGCTGTGAACGTCGTAGCAAGCGCGCCGGCTTGGAGCGCTCCGTGCAGGGCGCCCGCGGCACCTCCCTCGCTTTGCATCTCGACGACGTCCGGCACGAGGCCCCAGATGTTCTTTCGCCCTTCGTATTTCCACTGGTCGGCCCACTCGCCCATCGGGGAAGATGGGGTGATCGGATAGATAGCAATTACCTCGTTCAGGCGGTAACCAACCGAGGCGGCAGCCTCGTTTCCGTCCAATACCTCGGTGCTTCGGGCCATGGGGATCCTCCTCGTGCGCGGCCATAACTCCTAAGTAACTTGCCTTGTGGCCGGAGTCCGGCAGCCATGCGCTTTAAGCGGAAGGGGGTTGGAATCCGCCTCCTACCCCGCGGCGAGCATGGCGTCTGGCTTCTACCTGACTGTTTCCCATGTAAGTCTCGCAGCCTGCAGGCTTAACGGATGTGACATGCATCACTCGTGGGTGTGACGGCTGCGAGACCCGGCCCGGCGCTGGCGGCGATACGAGAGAGCCTTAGGAGGAAGGTCGCAAAGGCAGTCGGTCCACCTGGGCTCTTGGCCGCGCCGCAGAGCTTCACGAGATTCTATGGCTTAGGCGAAGCGGAGTGTTGGAAGTTCCCAGGCCGGAGTCTCAGCCTGCTTGAATGGAAATGGCATAAGGCCCATCGTAAGACAAGAATTCTTGACAATCATAGCTAATCTCAATATACGAGGGTCTGTGCCACAAAATAAGACAAACTCGTCCCGCTATCGTGTCCAAGTTTTGGACAGGGCGATGTCCATATTGAATGCCCTCGCCGCACGCCAGGAGGATTTCAGCCTCGCCGAGTTGTCCGGCACTCTGGGTCTACACAAGAGCACAGTCCACCGTCTGATGATGGTGCTCGAAAGCCATGGCCTCGTGAGCAGGAACCCGGAAAACGGGCGCTACCGTTTGGGGCTCAAGCTCTTCGAGTTGGGCAGTAAGGCAATCGCGACCCTCGATTTGCGCGAGCATTCGCGTCCTTACCTCACCCGATTGCTCCAGGAGACACAAGAGACTGTGCACCTTTGCGTTCTCGATTTTGGGGATGTTGTCTACGTGGAAAAGATGGAGCCGGAGAGAAGCGTGCGCATGGCATCACGCGTAGGACGCCGCCACGCCGCCTATTGTACTGCCGTCGGCAAGGCCATGCTGGCCGAGCTTCCCGAATCAGAACTCGATGCGATTCTGCGTCAGACGCAACTCAAACCATTCACCCCGCGAACGATCACGTCGGCGGAAGTCTTGAAAGCCGAACTCAAGCTGATTCGCGCGCGTGGCTACGCGGTGGACAACGAGGAATTTGAGGAGGGTGTGCGATGCGTCGGAGCGGCCGTGCATGACCATTCGGGCCGCGCGATCGCGGCGGTCAGCATCTCTGGTCCTTCTTTCCGCCTGACGGAAAGCAAGATTCTGGCCGTGGCCGAGTGCGTGGGCAGAGCCGCAAGGGAGTTATCCTCGGAGCTGGGGTTTGATTCAAAGCGATCGGAAGTGAAGGCAGCCAGTCTGGCTGCAGGCTGAGAGCCCGCGCGGAGACAGCGTTCATCCTTTGCGATCTTCGCTACATATGAAAGGGTGAGTCGTCGAAGACGCGATTGCGGCGTTCGGCTCACTCGATATCGACGTGAACAACGCGGGCACGATTCGCCGTGCCCGGCAGCGGAGTTTTCGCTCGAGCATTGCGACGAAGCGGTTCGATAGCATCACATTCTTCTTGCAACTGCCGCCGGCCGCTTCGCATTGGCGCCGGAGCGATCGTCAACATGGACGGCAAAGCCCAGGCAAAGCTGTTCGGCTACACGGGTCTCATTTGCACGCTTGCGGTGTGGTTGGTTTTTGGTTTGTTATTCGTCCGGAGGTTGCCGCACGGGAAGCGATAGACTTTGAAGATTTCTTTCGTTTCCTCGC
Source organism: Candidatus Methylomirabilota bacterium (assembly GCA_035626055.1). GTDB lineage: Bacteria > Acidobacteriota > Terriglobia > Acidiferrales > UBA7541 > DASPOJ01. The sequence continues at coordinate 1,936 of DASPOJ010000040.1, forward strand.
GTCCTTTTCGGCATCCAATTGGCTTTTAATGGCGCTGTGAGAAACCTGAACGATCTGGCGGATAGTGCGGTCAAACTTCTCGTACTCACGGCTTGAGCGCCTCATTTACGTTCCTTGAGAGTCGGTCCAGAAACTCTGCGGTCATTAACTGCGGTTGATGGATTCCATGCTTGGTCAAGGCCGAATATAACTTCGATGGAGACACACCTGGCGTCTTCATCCTTTCAACCATCAAACGCCGCGCTTCAAATGCAATCATGTCGGAAACTTGGATGCCGGGGTAATCCGCATCGTTCACGAAACATATCCCATGAATTCTGTCTTTAACTTTTTGGAGGCGTGCATCTTTTTTTAAGTCGCTCAGCCACTTATAGCAATCCATCGCGTACTCTTCATCATCGTCAATCACGACGCTGATTGGAGAGTGTTTGTCTATTACCTCGGTTTTCTCTATTCCTTCCATAAGGACTTTCTGGAAGGAAAGTAGGATCGGGTTTTTGGCTTCTTTCTTGAATTCACAATCAGGCAACGACCGGAAGTGGTCAGCGTCAACGACCGCCCCGATACACACAATCTGGGAACCAAGAACAACTGAAGCAAAATCTCCTAGCATTAAGTCTCTTTTGCCTTCCCATTCTTTACCCCATTTAAGCCAGATGTCCTTCCACTCATCGTCTTTTCGCTGTGGGAACATGATTCTCGACAGATGAAGTGGCGGGACGCCCCATCCGAGACGGCAATTGTTCCATTCCTGACTGAATCTTTGCCATTCAGAGACGTGCGCTATATATCCGCAAAATGAGGTGTAATCACTCTGCGCTAGTTTGCCGCTCTCGTCGGCGTAAATGTGAAAATGAGCCACGAACTCCTCCGGCGCAACCGCCAAGGGAAGAGAATAATCCCATTGGGGGTCAGAAATCCTTTGTCTCATTCATTTCCTGCCTCTTCCTTCCCACAACAGCATGGCCACGCTACCGCTTTGATTCGTCAACTATATTTTTGGCCTTGCTTAAGGATATGCTGCTAAACCCTGCCCAGACATATATATACGGGTCAGAGACGGGGAAATTCTAGGAAGGAAAGCGCCTCTACCGCAAGACGCTCACTCGCGCTCCAGATCGTGCCGCTGCGTAGATTGCTTCGACCAGCGCGACGCTGCGGCGCCCCTCGCGGCCGTTGCAAGCGGGTTGACCATTCGTCTCAATGGCGCGCAGGAAATCTTCGAGTGCGGCCTGATGGCCTCGAATGTCGCTGACGGTTGGCGACGCCGCGCTCGGATTCTGGTCGCCGGCTTCGTTGCGCATCAGGCTCGGATCGGACTTGTGCAGATCGGCGCGCACGAGCAAATCCTGTTCTATGGCGAGCGTTCCCTCCGAGCCGCTCAATTCCACGTGCCGCGGATAGCCGGGAAAGACGGAAGTTGTCGCGATGAGCGTACCGAGCGCACCGTTCGCAAATTCCAGCAGCGCGACGAGCGTGTCTTCCGATTCGATTTTGTGCAGCGAGCTCGACATCTTCGCCTGCACGGCCACGACGTCGCCCCAGAGCCAAAGCAGCAAGTCCACCGTGTGGATGCCTTGATTCATCAGTGCGCCGCCGCCGTCGAGCGCTGTCGTACCACGCCATTTCGAGCCGGAGTAATATTCCGGAGGCCGATACCACTTCACGCGCGCCTCAGCGAGGATCGGTTTGCCGAGGATTCCGCCGTCGAGCAAAGTTTTCACCCGGCGCAGGTCAGCTTTGAAGCGGTCCTGATAGAAAACGCCGAGCTTCACTCCGGCCTTGTCGGTCGCGGCGATTAGCGCGTCCGCGCGAGCGAGAGTGATATCAATCGGCTTCTCGGTCAGGACGTGTAGGCCATGCCGTGCAGCCGCAATGCCCTGTTCGGCGTGCATTCCCGAAGGGCTGCCGAGCGCAACCATTTCCATCGGTCTGTGCCCCAGGAAATTTTCGTAGTCAGTGAAGGGAACTCCGCCGTATTCGCGGCAGAGTCGCTCGACTTTTTCTTTGTTACTTCCGCAGATGGCGGCGGTCTCCACGCCGGGAATCGCCCGCGCGGCACGCGCGTGCGTCTCGGAAATATTTCCACCGCCAACGATTCCAACTCGTATCTTCATTTCTCTGCGTTTCCTCTGTGCTCTCTGCGTCTCTGCGGTGGAACTTTCTCCTGCGCTATTTCATCTTGCGCTCGCGGCCTCACGGATACGCTGCGACGAATCGCTGGTACTCTCTTTCGATTTCGTCGGCAGTGGCGATTTTGGAGAGAATCAAGATCCGATAGTGGAAAGTCACGTTCTGGTGCGGCGGAAGCGTGAAATTCATCTGCTCCTTGCCGTTCGTGAAATCCTTCACGCCGAAGGGATTCGCGGCAAAGAGGCCGTAGTCGCGCGCGTGCCAGTACGTGGGGAAGCCCGGATTTTTCGGATAGTCGAAGATGACGATCGTCACCGGCTCGTCGCCGACTTTGCCTTCGAGCGCGCACCAGCGCCCGCGCGTGCCCCACGCGGCCTCGCCGGTCTTGCCTTCGCTGGTGATGTAATTGCCGTTGACGCCCGTATTATCCATCTTGTCCACTTTGGTCACGACGCCGTTCGAGTCGGTGTACAGACCGCCTTGCGCGGTCGGAAGTTCGAGTTCGCGCCGCACGCGCAAGCCGAGCAGGCCGTCTTTATTGTCGTGAAACACCACGGGATCGTCCTGCGCCGTGAGCGTCGTGAAGAAATCCACGATGCGGAAATCGGCGCCGCCTCGAAACGTGTACCACGCGTCTTGTTGGATGAGCGTCGCGCCGGTGCCGTTTGCGGCGACCCAGTCCATCTGCGTCATCAGCGAGCCCACGTTGTCGCCGGGGACGCGGTTCACAATTCTGCGCTGGAAGATCGTGCCCATCTTAAGCCGCTGCTCGGGCTTAATGGCGTCGGAGTTATTCCAGAAGTCGAAGCCGTTCACGTCGCTGTAGTTGAACCACAGCCCCACGTGATGCGGGTGGTCAGCGCGCTCGCCGGGTCCCGGCGGGAACCCGCGCGTGATGATCGTGCCGCGCGCGGTGCGCAGCGGAAAGAGCACGGGCTTCTTGATCGTGTCCGGGAAGATGTAGGAGGTGAACGGCCTTCCAGCGATCAGGATGTCCACGCGGTGCGCGGCTTCGTTGGGCACGATTTGCACTCCCTCGTCGTCGGGCGGTTGAGCGGGAGCGCTGGACGCGACGAGCAACACCGCGCCCGCGAGGACGCCCAACCAGAGGCTTCCGGCGAGGAGTCGCATGGCGGTCAGTCTCCCACGACGACTTCTTGCCTGGCGTCGTCGAAGGTGACTCGCCTGCTGGTTTGGATCGCGGCAACGTTCATGCACAGCGCGATCGAATGGCTGTATCCCGCGTCAATGCTCGCGTTGGGCGTCTTGCGGCTGCGGACGCACTCCATCCAGTTGCGGACGTTTGCCACAGTCATATCGTCCGCGCCGGTATCGGCGCCGGTGCTCGTCTCGGCCGCCTGCTGCGCGAGGCTCACGGTCGGCAGCAGGTTGGGCTGCATGTTCATCTCTTTGGCGTAGCGCTCGGTGAGGCCGCCTTCGGGTGTGACTTCGTTTTTGACGAGATCGAGCGTGCCGCCGTTTGAGCGGTAAATTTCCTTGACGTCGCCGGCGGCGTTCGTCATTCGCGAAGAATAGATGACCTGGAATCCTTTCGTCTTGTCGTCGAGCGGGCCGTAATCGAACACGGCGGTCATCGTGTCCCAATTCCGGCGGCCGTCTTTCCAGAGGTAGATGCCGCCATTTGCGACGACGCTGCGCGGACGCGGCAGGCCGGTGAACCAGTGAACGGTGTCAATCTGGTGGACGAGCCACTGATCGGGAATCCCCGACGAGTACGGCCAGAAGAGCCGGAATTCGAGATACTTCCGCGCATCGAAATTCTCGGGAGCGCCATTCGTGTCGAAGGAAGCGCCGTAGTAGCGCTTCCAGTCGGTGTCTTGCTCGCGGAGCAGCGGCAACAACGACGGGCGGCGCCAGCGGCCGGGCTGGTTGACATTCCACGTCATCTCGACGCAGACGATGTCGCCGAATTTGCCCGACTTCACGTAATCGCATGCACTTTGGTAGATCGACGAGCTGCGGCGCTGCGTGCCGACGGCGACGATTTGCCTGCTGTCGTGCACGGCCTCGCGGAAAGTGCGCGCGTCCGACATCGTGTGCGCCATAGGCTTTTCAACGTAGGCGTCGCGCCCGGCGCGCACGGCCTCGGTGCCGTGGTAGGCGTGTTGGAAATCAGCCGTGGCGACGAAAACCGCGTCCACTTCCTTGTGGCTATAGAGCTCCTCGTTGTTGCGCGCGGCGAAGATCGGAGTGCCAGTCAACTTCAGCACCGCCGCCTGCGCCTGATCGCGCCGCATGCTCCAGATGTCGGAGACGCCGACGAACTCGAAATTCAGGTCGCCGGAAACCTTGTGGAACGATGGCATCAGGGAGCTTCGGAAGCGATCCGAGAAGCCGACAATGCCCACGCCGACGCGATCGTTCGCGCCGACGATGCGCGCGTAGCTCGTGGCGGTCGAGGCCAGCGCCGTGGTCG
>DASPOJ010000041.1:0-8359 GCA_035626055.1 Candidatus Methylomirabilota bacterium
GGAGAAAAGTATTGGCGGCCAGCCCTGGAAATCGATGCGGTCGCCCGCGTCTGGCGCGCAGCTCTCACCGAGGCGCGGCCGGTGGAAGCGGCCGTGACGCTGCTTCCGGACAGGGCGCCAACGGGTGCGCCGCGGCAGGAAGCCGCCACCGACGAGCATCCCGTTCGTTTGGGCCGTGTTGCCGCTTGGCCGTTCGGCACGTTCGAGGGCCGGCCACTCGGCGTGCTGCTGGCCGGATTTTCAGCGGCTGACACGCCAGCGGTTGCAACGCAACTCGATTCGTACCTGGCGATGGCAAGCTTGGTCCTGGAGCGTGCGGCGCGCAAGAGCCGGGAGGCCGAGTTGGAGGGCACTCTCGAAGCGCTGCTGGATTCCACCTCCGAATGGCTCCTGATTCTCGATGACGACGGTTCGATTGAGGAGGCCAGCCGCGCGGCCCGCATAGCCATGCATTTGTATTCGATGCACGGCGGATTCGCGCATCTCGAGGACTTGTTCGTGCCCGGGGCCCGGAAGGCGCTCAGGGAGTGGCGGGAGTCCTTGTCGGCAGAGCCCGCGGATGCAGACTTGCGCCCAATCGAGGTTCTGCTGCGCGACGGCTCGGCAGTGCGAATCAGCCCGCGGATGGAGCTCAAGCATCCGCCGCGTTCCGGCGGTGCCCTAGCAACGGCCCCAAAACGCTGGCTCGTTTGCCTCGAAGACCTGAACGCGCGGGAGAACTCCGCCGCCGAGTGCGCGCGGACCGAGTCGGAACTGCGGGACCTGCTCGATTCGCTCGACGACGGCGTGCTGGTCTTTGACGAAATGGGCAAGATTCGCGCCGCCAATGACCGGTTCGCGCAGGTGGTGGGCCTGGATCCGCGCCGTTTGCGGGAACTCGGCGATTTCGACAACCTGTCGGAGGTGTTGTCGGGTCACGCCGCCGAACGCGCCGATTTCCTTGCCCGCTGGCGCGATCGGCGGCGCCGGTCGGACGAAGCGGCCTGGGACGAACTGGAATTCCTGCTGCCCGTGCGCAAAGTTGTGGAACGACTGGCCCGGCCCGTGCGCGACGCGCAAGGGAGGCCTCTCGGCTGGATCGAAGTCTATCGCGACATCACCAACCAGCGCCTGCTCCAATCCAAGCTGCTGCGCACGGAGAAAATGGCCGCGTTGGGACAATTGGTTTCCGGCATCGCCCACGAGTTGAACAATCCGCTCACCAGCATTCAGGGCTACGCGCAATTGCTGCTCAGCCGCAGGCCGGGGCTGGAGCGCGCGGCGGACGCCAAGCGAATCTGCCAGGAAGCGGAGCGCGCCGGAAGAATCGTCAAGAACCTCCTGCTTTTCGCGCGCGAAGCCAAGCCCGAGCGCCGGGCCGTGGACCTGAACGAAATCATTGAGCGCACGGTCACCCTGCGGAGCTACGAATTGAAAATCGAAAACATCCAGGCCGACATGAAGCTGGAATCAGGACTGCCGCCGATTCTCGCCGACGCCGGACAGCTGTTTCAAGTGGTGCTCAATCTCGTGGTCAATGCGGAGCAGGCAATCCAGCAGGGCCGGGGACAAGGGACCATACGCATCCGCACGCGCCGGTGCTCGTCCGAGCGGCTCGCGCTGGAGATTTCCGACGACGGGCCAGGCATCCCGCCGGAAATCATTTCCCGCATCTTCGATCCGTTCTTCACGACCAAGCCGGTGGGTGTCGGCACCGGGCTCGGCCTTTCCATCGCCTACGGGATTGTGCAGGAGCACGGCGGCGATATTTCCGTCGAGAGCCAGCCGGGGCACGGCGCGTGCTTCACGATCGAGCTGCCCGTCATGGCCGTGCCCGAACTGGAGTCTCCGGAGGAGGCGTTAGCCGCGATGGTCCCGCCCGCCATACTGACGGCCGAGACCACTTCCCGGAAGTCCCAATCCGCGGCGGCATCCCCGGAGCGTTCGGCAAGCGCCGCCCGCGGCCAGCGCATTCTTGTGGTGGAGGACGAACCCACCGTGGCGCAACTCATCTCCGACGTGCTCAGCGAAGAGGGGTACCGCGTGGACATAATGCTCGATAGCCGCGATGCGTTCGAAGGGATTGGCCGGCAGGAATACGATCTCGTGATCTGCGATTTGAAGATGCCGCACCTTGACGGCCGGGCCTTCTACAAAGCCTTGACGGAGGCCGGCAATCCGCTGCAGCACCGGCTCATTTTCGTGACCGGCGATACGATGAGCCCGCACACGCTCGACTTCCTCGAATCGAGCGGCGTGCCGTATCTCGCAAAACCTTTTTTGGTCGAGGAACTGAAACAGATCGTGCACCAGGCGTCCGCGGGCACGAGCGCACGGATGCCGACGGCCGTTTCCGGCGGAATCCCTGCCTGGCCGGCCGGCAAGACCGCCCCGCGGGCGGCATCGAGGAAACGATGAATACAGCAGAGCGAAATATGTTCTTGATTTGCGCCGACCCGGACGTCACCCGGGAGTGCATTCGCGAGATTGTCTCCACGGGGGGCCAGTACCAGTTGCCGTTGGCAGTGTCGCCGGAAATCGCGCGCGCGATGTTTCCCGCGCACTCGCCGACCGTGATTTTTCTGCACGAGTCGGCGGTCCAGCCTGAGCCCGCGGACGAGAACCTCGCGTCCGCCGTGGCGCTGCTGACGGAGTGGGCGCCGGTGGTCGTGGCGGCGGCGCCGGAGAAGCAGTCCCAGCTCGCGTTCTTGATCACATCGGGCGCGGTGGATTTCGTCTCGCGCACCGACCAGTTCGTGCCAATCGTCGCGGGATTGCTTGAGCGGCGCGTGCGCCTCGCCGAGCGCGCCGAGGGACTCATCCACTTCCCCGGAGAAGAACTCGAAGGCGATTTCGGAGAGATTCTCCGCCATGAAGTGAACAATCCGCTGACTGGAATTCTCGGCAATGCCGAGCTGCTGCTCGCGCGGCGAGACCGCATGCCGCCCACCGCCATCGTACGGCTGCAAACGATTGCCGAACTTGCCGTTCGCCTGCGCGACACCGTGCGCCGCCTCTCCAACGCCTGGGAATCGCGCCACGACCACGTTCGCTCCGCCTGATCGCCGGCCAACGCATCGGGCAACGGGTAGGCGAACCGGTGGCAGGGTGCGCGTTTCACACGCGCGTACGTCGCCGGAATTGGAGAGGCCGAGTGAGAATCACCGAAATCCGCGAAGTCACGAAGCCGCTCATCTCGCCGGTTCGCAACGCTAACGTTGATCTTTCCAAGGTGACGCTGAGTTTGGTGGCGGCGATGATCGACATCGTTCGCAACAGCAAGCGCGGGTCAGGAGCCCGTCGAGGAGTAGCGGCGAACACCGAGGTTCCAGAACCAAAGCGACAGCGCAAGAGTCGCCCCGGCTACCACAGGCACAAAGTACGCAAAGCTGCGGAATTCGTGGCGGCCGAGCAATCGCGCGGTCGGATAAAACGCGGCGAAGGCGAAGGGAACGATCCAGCTCAGAAAGAATTGAATGTAGACGGAGTAAATCGAAAGCGGCCAGCGTCCGAACGCGATCAGATTCCACACCGGCGGGTGGATGCCGATGCGGTCCTCAAACCAAAACGAAAACGTGCTGAGGATCAGAAAAATCGAAATGTAAATCGTGCCGCCGCACAGGGCGAACAGGACGACCAGCAGAATTCCCGTCACCGACCAGTGGTAGTGGAAACTCCAGCCTGCCCAAATCATCACGCCGGCACCCGTGATGATTTCCTGGAAAGACTCGATGCGAAAATTCTCGAAGATCACCTGAAAGAGAGAAGCCACCGGCCGGATCAGGACGCGGTCGAACTTTCCCTCCATGATGAATTCGCTTCCGAAATCGTAGAGGTTCGGGCTGAGCACGTTGAAAACACCGTAGGGAATCAGCGAGAAGCCGTATAGAAAAAGGATTTGCCCGAAGCTCCAGCCGGCGAGCGAACTGGTGTTCTTGAAGAGCACCCAAACGAAGCCGAAAGAGAGAATCGTCGCGGCCAGGCTGGTGAAAAGTCCGATGAGGAAATCGCCGCGATAGCTGACGCGCACCTTGAGGTATTGCGCGAAGTATTTGCCGAGCAGCCCGAGATGTTTTCGGAAACCGCCCATTTCAGCCTCCGTGAATCGTGATCTTCCGCAGCGAACGCTCCCACCAGAAACGGCCGAACGCGAGCAGCGCGACGACCCACGCCCACGCGAAGCCCACCGCTCGCCAAGCCGACCAGCCGGTGAGTTTTCCAAGGTAGAGCTGCAGCGGCGTGTAAGCGATGCGCTCAAACGGCAGGAAGTGCGAGACGACTTGCGCCCAGTGCGGAAAGAACGAAATGGGAATCAAGAGGCCGGAAAGCAATTCAATCAGCCAGAATTTCGCGCGAATCAAAGCGAGGATCGATTTCAGCGGAATCGCGCACGTGCCGATCAGAAAGTTGATCGCAGCCATCAGGAGAAAGCTGGCGAGGACCGCGAGCAGGAACGGCGCGATTTGCGCGCTCGCGGCCGGCGGGCGAACCGGAAAAATCAGCGCGATGACTACCGCCGCCGGCGCCGTCAGCAGCAACAGCCGGAATAGCGATTCGCCGGCGGCGCGGAAGATCCACATCCATTGCACCGAGACGGGCTTGATCAGTTCCATCGCGATCTTGCCTTCCAGAACTTCGTACGCCATCTCCTGGTCGATCGTGTTCCAGTAGAACGAGCGCATGATCCAGCCGACGGAAACGTAGGTCAGCATCTGCGGGAGGCTGTAGCCCGCGAGCAAACCGGAGTGCGGCGCGGCGGCCGCGGCGGACGGCGCGTAAACCGCGCGCCAGATGAAGTAATAGACGGTCACATTGAAGACGTACGTCAGAACGCCGGTGTAGTAGCGCAGCCGGAACGCGAGGATGTTGACGAAGCCGATGCGCGCGAATTCGAGATGCGGGCCGAACGCCGAGCCGCGCGCGGTTAAGGCTTGCGGGGCGGAAGCCATCAGGCGGAAACCCCGTGCAAGGTTTCGCCGGCGTAAATGCGCTTGATGATTTCTTCGATGGGTTCGTCCTCGATGAGCAGATCGTGCACCTCGGCCAAGCCGAGGATTTGCCGGACGAGATCGGCGGTGGAGGTGCGGGAGCGGTCGAAGCGAATGCAAAAGGTCATGCCGTCCACGCGCTCGAGCTTGAGGCCGTCGCGCTCGAGTGCGGAGAGGACGGCGAGTTGGGCGTGATCGCGCAATGCGAACTTCACCTGCTTGGTGCGCAGCAATTGGCGTTTGAGCGTTGCGAGCGGCCCGTCGTAGAGGAGGCGGCCGTGATCGATGATCATGATGCGGCGGCAAAGCTCTTCGATGTCGTCGAGGTCGTGTGTGGTGAGGAGAACGGTCGTCTGGTAGCGCTGGTTGATGGCGCGGAGGAACTGGCGGATTTGGTCTTTGGCGACGACGTCGAGGCCGATCGTAGGCTCGTCGAGAAAGAGCAGCGGGGGATTATGCAGCAGCGCCGCAGCGAGATCGCAGCGCATGCGCTCGCCCAGCGAGAGTTTGCGGACGGGCGTATTGAGGTAGTCGCGGATACCGAGGATTTCGTTGAACGTTTCCATGCGCTCGGCGAAATCGCGCTCAGAGACGTCGTAGATGCGGCGCAGCAGCTTCAGCGATTCGATCACGGCGATGTCCCACCAAAGCTGCGTGCGCTGCCCGAAGACGACGCCGATCGTGCGCACGTAGTGCATGCGCTGTCGCCACGGGACGAAACCGTTCGAGACAATCTCGCCGCTGCTTGGGACGAGGATACCCGTGAGCATTTTGATGGTTGTGGATTTTCCCGCGCCGTTGGGGCCGATGTAGCCGACCATTTCGCCGCGTTCGATGGCGAAACCGATGTGGTCCACCGCGTGGACTTCGCGGTACTCGCGATGAAATAAATTGACGATGCCGCCCCACAAGCCTTCGCGGCGCTGGAAGCTGCGGAACGTCTTCGTGAGTTCCCGCACGAAAATCAGCGGGGAGTCGGCCATGAGAGATTGATTCTAACATGGAGAAAACCGCGGCACGCGGTCCGGCTGCTTCCGCGGATGCCGCGCCGCTTCGCCTCAGGTGCGGAAGAGGACGTCTTCGCGCTGGAAGAGTTTCACGGCGATGGCGAGGGCGGCGGCGGCGTAAACGCAAGAAGACGCGAAAATCAGAGCGATCAATTTCCAGTGATAGGTGCCGGTGATGATCTCTTTGCTGACGAGGCTCGTGTTCAACACGGGGATGAGCGCGAGGTGCGCGTTCAAATCGACGCCGGGAAGCAGCGAGATTACCGCAGGAATGATGACGATGGGGATCAGCGGGGAGATATAGCTCTGCGCTTCCTTGTAACTCTTGGCGTAGAGCGAAATCGCGAGCAGGGCCGCAGAAAACAGCACGGCGAGCGGCACGACCATTCCGAAAACGGCGAGCACGGACTTGAGATTAACCGACAATTGCAGCGCGTTGGAATCGCCCCCAGAGGCCATGCTCATCAGCATTCGCTTGCCAATTCCGAACGACACACCCATCGAGGCGACCGCCAACGCCGCGGTGGAGAGCGACGCGGTGAACACCATCAGGAATTTTCCGAGCACCAGGTGGAGGCGAGAGACGGGGCTCGAAAGAATTGTCTCCATCGTGCCGCGCTCTTTTTCGCCCGCGGTGAGGTCGATTGCGGGATACATCGCGCCAGTCAAGCAGAGCAGGATGACGATGTACGGAATGATCCCGCCGATTTCCGCGCCGGTCACTTTTTCAGGTGATGCAACATTTTGCTCTGTAATATCGAACGGGGTAATCAGGGACTCCGGCAGATTACGCGATTCGAGGCGCCGGCGGACAGTGGTGTCGCGGTAATCACTCAGCTCCTTTCGGAGATTGTCGGCGGCAATCCCGGAGTTGAGATCGCCCTGATAGTCGTCAATCTTGAGGGTGACTTGCCGTCCGGCCTGAATCGCCGCGTCGAATCCCGGGGGAATCTCGATGGCCGCGCGAATTTGCTTGTTGGAGATTTCGTCGGCGTAGTCCGGGCGCGCGGGAACGATTTCGATGTCTTTCAGCGCGGCCAATTGCGCCATGATTTGCGGCGAGTCCCCGCCGCCGAGGATCATGACTTTCGGAATCTGTTGTTTCGCTTTTCCCACGATTTCGGACATGAGGACGCCCATGCCGATCGTGAGCAGCGGCATGATCAAAATGGGCACGATGATCATGGAGATCAGAGTCCGGCGGTCGCGCAGGGAATCCATCAACTCCTTGCGATAAACGACGCCGACATTTCGCAGGCTCATGACTCCACCACCTGAACGAAGATTTCCTCGAGATCGGTGTGGCGGTAGCGGCTGCGCAATTCCTCGAGCGAGCCTTCCACGAGCAGCCGGCCCTTATCGATGATGCCGATCGTGTCGCAGAGTTTTTCGACTTCGCTCATCACGTGCGTCGAGAAGACAACGGTCTTGCCCTGATCGCGGCATTCGCGGATGAAACCGACGATCGTGCGAGCGGCCATGACGTCGAGGCCGAGCGTGGGCTCGTCGAAGATCATCACGGAGGGATCGTGGATGAGCGTTCGCGCGATGGAAACTTTTTGTTTCATCCCGGTGGAAAGCTTGTCGCAGCGACGGTCGCGAAAGTCATTCATTTCGAGGCGCGCGAAGATCGCGTCCGCGCGCTTCGAAATGGCCGCGTCGTCCATTCCGTGCAACCGCCCGAAATAGCGCACGACTTCCTCGGAGGTCAGCCGCCCGTAGAGCGCCGTGGCCGTGGATAGAAAGCCGACATTTCGGCGGACTTCCTCGGCTTGCGTGAGGACATCGAATCCCGCGACCGTCGCGCTGCCTTCGGTCGGTTCGAGAATCGTGGCGAGCATGCGCAGCGTGGTGGTCTTGCCGGCTCCGTTCGCGCCGAGCAGGCCGTAGATGCGGCCGGGCTCGCAGCGAAAGCTCACGCCGTCCACGGCGTGAATTTCGCCGCGCTTCTTGTCGTAGAAGCGCTTGCCGAGTTGTCGCGTCTCGATCATGTGTCTTCAACGTCCATGGAAGAATGCTGAGCGACCTCAGAGGCTTCCCGACCTAAAACGTCGGGACGCAAGAGGCGCGTAAGCCCTCATCCTTTTCGATCATGTTCGTGAGAGCTGAAGCTCCCACGTCCCAAATGCCAGGGCCGAGCCACCCTCGTTCCCCTGCTAGTACGCATCGCAGGCGAAAATATATCCAGCAGCGAACGTGGCGAATGCGCGACCGCGACTATTCGCCCAGGACCTTGATGAGAATTCGCTTCGGGCGCAGGCCGTCGAGTTCCGCGTAGATTATATGTTGCCACGGCCCCAACTCCAACTTGCCGTCGAGCAGCGATACCACCGCCTGGCCATTCAACAGGATGCTTTGCAGGTGAACGCCGCCGGTGCTCTCCGC
>DASPOJ010000042.1:0-13614 GCA_035626055.1 Candidatus Methylomirabilota bacterium
AAGAACGTACCCGCCGGCCAGGAGAAGGCCGTCCTTTACGCTTGTATGTCCCTTGGAGGAACCGAGCTTATGGCGAACGATGTTCCGCCGGAACGCTTCCAGCCGATGCGCAGTGTCTATCTCTCACTTGGCGTCGCCAGCGCAGCCGAGGCGGAGCGGATTCATGCTCTGCTCTCCGAGGGCGGTCAAGTGTTCATGCCCATGCAGGAAACGTTTTTTGCTTTCCGCTTCAGCATGCTTCGCGACAAGTTCGGCACTTCCTGGATGATCATCCACGAACGCCCAATGCCACAGAACGCTTGAAAGCCGGCAAAGCCAGTCATGCGAAACGACAAGATCAGGGAATGACGTCGGCGGTGGCAATGCGTCCGCTTCCCGCTCGCGTGCCGCTCGCGCAAGTGAAGTGTGCCGAGTTGGCTTTGCAATGAAAAGTACTTGACAATAAGAAGCAGCGCCGTATCCTAGCCCCGTCAGCCTTGATCAACTAAGAGCTTGCTGGACCATCTCATCGAGTGTCATTCCGAGCCCGCCGCAGCGGGTGAGGAATCCCTCTTCGGCGTAAAACCCGAAGATAACAGAGATTCGTCGTCGTCCGCCGCCCGCCACGGTTCACCACGAGCGTTCTCTGCGAGCGGCGGGCAGGCTGCGGACTCCTCGGAATGACTCGCTCGCGGAGTTTTTCGACAACCTGCTGATAGGAGACTCGCCGATGCAAACCATGCAGCCGGCTCAGCCGCAGCGCATTGGCGATTCCTCGCGCGGATCGTTTCGGCAAGTCGTGACCCGTGCGCTCCGGTTTTGGGAGCCGGGTCGCCTTCTTTATAATCTTGTCCTCGCCGCGGTCGTCATCGTTTGGATTGTGGAGACTTGGCCCCATTTCCGTCCAGCGTTGGTGAGGTCATCGCTTCTACCACTTGCTGCTCTCGCTTTGATTGCGAACGTGTGCTACTGCGCCGCGTATCTCGTGGATATACCAATGCAACTCTCACCGCTTCGCTCCGTTTGGCAGCGTCGCCGCTGGGCACTGTGGCTGGCGGGAATGCTCATCGCGATTCTTCTGGCAAATTATTGGATCGCCGACGAGATCTACCCGTTCATACACTGATAAAGCTGGGCGGCCATCCCGGATACGCCGCGAGCCAGATAGATGATCGAAAAGAGGCCTTTTAGAACGGTATTTCTCAGAATTGGGTCCACACTGACCCCCTCTTGGCTGTCGTAGTGGCATGCCTCGAAGTAGGCGCGCTCTCCGCGACTCCGCTGGCGTGCTACGATTGCCGCCGTGCCACCAAGAGTCACCAAGCCACGAGGTGCCGCCGAAACATCATCGCGCGCAACATCATTGCGCGCCCTGCTGAAGGCGCTGCGGGCGCGCGAATCCGAGATGGTGCGCTTGCTTGGCTGCTTCGTCCGCGCCGAATCGCCGAGTGACGATAAGCCCGCGCTCGACCGCTTCGCGCGAATGTTAGCGCGCGAGTGGCGCAGCCACGGCGCGCGCGTGAAGCTCATCCAGCAATCTGGCGCAGGCGATCAGGTCCGCGTGGAGTGGCGCTCGCCCGGCGCGTCCAACGCGCGAGGCAATTCGCCCATCCTGCTTCTCGGCCATCTCGATACCGTCTACGAAATCGGCACGCTCGCGCGCATGCCATTCAAGATCCGCGGCGGGCGCGCCTGGGGCCCCGGCACGTTTGACATGAAGAGTGGCCTCGTCATCGCGCTCTTCGCGGTGGACGCATTGCGGCGTCTCGGCCTCGAACCGCGGCGGGCGATCGTCGGCCTTTGGACCTCGGACGAGGAAATCGGCAGTCACGCTTCGCGTAAACTCATCGAGTGCGAAGCGCGCCGCAGCGCAGCGGTGCTCGTGCTCGAGCCGGCCGGTCAAAAAGACGGCAAGCTCAAGACCGCGCGCAAAGGCGTAGGCGAAGTCACGATCGAAGTCACCGGCCGCGCTGCGCACCCCGGTCTCGATCCGCAGAACGGCATTAACGCCGTCGAGGAATTGTCGCTTCAGATCGCGCGCATTCGCCGGTTCAATCGACCGGAGCGCCGCATCGCGGTGAATGCGGACGTGATCGAGGGCGGCACGCGCGCCAACGTAATCGCCGAAAGGGCGCGCGCGATTGTGGACGTCCGCGCCTCGAACGCGCGCGACATCCGCGCACTCGAAAAGAAATTCCGCGCGCTGCGGCCCATTCTGCCGGGCGCAAAACTCGCGGTGAGCGGCGGATTCAATCGCCCTCCGCTCGAACGACGTATGAGCGCCGCGCTCTTCTTCAAAGCAAAACGCATCGGCGCCATTCTCGGCCTGCGCATCGACGAATGCGCCGTGGGCGGCGGCTCGGACGGCTGCTTCACTGCGGCGCTTGGCGTGCCCACGCTCGACGGCCTCGGCGGCGTGGGCGACGGCGCGCACAGCACAAACGAGCATGTTCTTCTGCGCACATTGCCGGAGCGCGCTGCTTTGCTCGCGTCATTGTTGTTGGAGTTGTAGCTGAAGTCGCAGTGAGAACGGAATCAGCTCAGGGGTACGTCCTGCGCAGATACTCGGCCGTGGCGGCGGCGAGCTGCTCGTAATTCATTCCGAACACATCGCGCAGCGCATTTTCCGTCGTCGAGTCCGCCGCGATTTCATCCAGCATCGCCGAGATCTGGCGCAGGCCGCCCGCATCCACCATCGTCTCCACCGCCGCGAGCGACCATTCGTATGCCTCTGCGGCGGCATCCGGCGTGAGATTCAACCAGGACCCTTCGTAGGAACGGAGCGACAGGTCCATGTGCTGGTCGTACTCGTAGAGAAGAGCTTTCGCCGCGCCCGCGCTGCGCCGGCCCTCCTCATATTGCGCAGCACCCTCCTGCAGCCATACGGGGCATCGCCCGCGCGTCTTCTGCGTGATGAAACTGTGCGTCAGTTCGTGCTTCAGCACGTGGGAGAGCGCGTCGGTCATCCCGCTCAAGCCGTCCACCGGCACGCGAATCCTGCCGTCGTTCAGCGCGCCCGCCCAGCTCGGCGCGCGCGTGATGTCGCTGAATTGCTCGCTGGTGTAGAGCACCACGGCGATGGGCTCCGGCGGCGTGTAATCCAGATCGTTTTTGATCTCGGTGAAGTGATCTTCCAAAGTGTTGAGAACCTCGCGCGCGAGCGCCGGCGTGGCATCGCCGTTGAACTTGAGCTCGAAGTGCGCCGTTTCGTTTTCGCGGTAACCGGCCTCCTCCTGCGCGTCTCGCTCGGCTTTTTCGAGCGCGTGCTGCACTTCGGCGTCCGGATGAAGCTGCAGCGACCGCTTCCACTCACTGACGGCGTCATCCAGGCGATTCAGCCCGTAATAGGCCCAACCCGTGAGTTTCGCGACGTCGGGTGAATCCGGCGACCCCTGCCGGGCGAGGTCAAGTTCGTCCAGCGCTTCCCTGTACTCGCTGCGCCGCAAGTGCAGGTAGGCGGAGTTGAGCAGCAAATGCAGATTCTCGGGCGCGAAATCGAGAGCGCGCTTGTAATACTGCAACGCCAGATCCAGCTTGCCCTGCCCGATCTCGAACTCCGCGGCCGCCGATTCCGCCACGATCGCGCGGGCGATCGCGCCGGGGCTTCCGCCCTGCGCGTCGCCTTCAACACGGTCGAGGTAATCGCGGTCCACCGCGCCGTCGTGTACGGCGGCGCGCGTCACTTCGTTGCTGGTCGCGGTCGTGAGGCTTTCCGGGGGAGCCAGTGGCAGGTTTGCCGCGCGCTCGTTCACCGGGCGCGCTTGCGCATCGGGGGGATCCGCATCGTGGATCACCCGCGCAACGATGTTTTCGGGCAAGCTCAACTGGCCGGCTGGAGTATCGTACGTGACCCGCCCGTCGGCCTCTTGCACGTGTGTCGCGGTGATACGCCGGCCGTTCTTCAGGACAATCGTGTCCGCAAGCAGGCAGGCAGCGGGAACTAAGAGCGCGGCTACCCCCGCTAGAATCCATGACGCAGGCAGGCGCCAGAATCGCATGCCACTATTTTAGCAAGCCGCCTGCAGGCCCTTCGCGCTCGCTTGCCGCCGGATGTCCAAATTGCTACAGTCAACTCATGAACCGCCTGAGCTGCGCTGTTGCATGCGCTGGCCTGGTGGCCGCGGCCGGCCTCTATGCGCTTGCCGCGCCCCCCGAAGACCTCACTCCCCGCCAGACATACGACGCACTGAACGCCCTTCGCATCAACCCCGGCGCGGTCTACACCGTTCATGATCTGCGGCTCCATCGAGATGCGGTCGACCTCTCTCTCGAGGACGGCACACTGGGTTTCTTCGCTGATTTCCAGGGCAAAGTGACCGGCGCCGTCTTCACCGGGCGCGGCCACGTTCTGCTGATTCCACGCGCATCGGGCGAGCGCCACTCGCTCGCTCGATTCTTCGGCGTGCCCATACTGGATCAAAGGATCACCAGTGCCTACCTTCGCTTTACGGACAATACCGCCCGGGAATTGCTCGACCAAATCCAGTCCTCGCAGGCCCAAACGATCCAGAACGCGGAGTTTGTGGCCAAGTGGAACCAAAACGCGGCCAGCCTGAATTCCGGCCACTCGTTGCGAATCCTGACCGACCTGCTGTCCGATCGCCCCGTTCCCTACTTCTTTGCCAATCTCTGGAGCGATTCCCTCGGCATGTTCGATCTTCTGGTGGACGATCGGGACGCGGAGCAGATCTTGGCCGGCCAAGCGCGCTGGTCGCAGGGCATGCAGTACTACGACATCTGGACCTCCTTCTCGCGGGAGGATGTCGAGTCCGCCCCCGTGGACCCCTTTCAGCCCCTGGGGTACGAAATCTCAACAACAATCGAACCGGATCGTACGCTGGAAGGCGCCGCCACAATCACGCTCCGCGCCCGAAGCGGTGGCGAGCGAGTGGTCGTGCTCGAACTCTCGCGTTTCCTGACCGTCCAAACGGTCGAAGACGCTGCGGGCAACGCACTGACTTGTTTTCAAAACGAGGCCCTCAGCCGCCACCAGGTGGCCGAGCAAGGCAATGACCTCATTGTTGTGGTGCTGGCACAAGCTCCGCGCGCGGGCGAAACTGTCAAGCTGCGCATCTCTTACCGCGGAAGCGTGATCAGCGACGCAGGCAACGGCGTGCTCTTTGTCGGCGACCGCGGAAGCTGGTATCCACACGTTAGTGGATTCGGAAACTTTGCGCCCTACGACCTCACCTTTCGCTGGCCACGCCGCCTGCGCTTGATTGCCACCGGAACTCCCCAGAACCAAGAAGTGGACGGCGACTGGGCTACCGGGCGATGGCGTTCCGACAGCGATATCCCGGTCGCAGGCTTTAACTTGGGCGAATACCGCACGGACTCCGTGAATTTGCCCGATGGCGGCCACATCGAGGTGCTTGCCAACTCTCAACTGGAGAGGTCCCTCGCCGCGCTTTTTCCACCGGCGCCGGCTCCTCCTACCGGGGCCTCGGTGGGTCCTCTTTCCCCAAACGCGGCGGGCACACGGATTCCCGTTGAGACCCCGGCCCCAGAGGAGCAGCCGGACCCCGCGGCGCTTGAACACCAGGTCGGAGAGGAGATTGCGGATGCAGTGCGCCTCGAAGCGCGATGGCTAGGGCCATTTCCATTCTCGCGCCTCGAGGTCACGCAGATTCCCGGCAATTTCGGCCAAGGCTGGCCCGGTCTGCTCTATTTGCCCACCCTCACGTTTCTGTCCCCAGCCGAGCAGCAGCATGTCGGCCTCAGCGGCGACATTCAACAGAGTTTCAGCGAGATCGTCCCGTTCCACGAGGTCGCTCACCAGTGGTGGGGCGATACCGTGGGATGGCAGAGCTACCGCGATCAGTGGATGAACGAAGCGCTCGCGAACTATGTTGGCTTGCTCGCCGCGGACAGCCGCAAGCCGGATGAGCATCTGCTGCGGCGTTGGCTCGACCAATTCCGCGACGATTTGAGTCGGCCCTCTGCCGACGGCAGCCCCCTTGTCGATATCGGGCCGGTGACTCTGGGCGCACGCCTCAATTCATCGCACGAGCCTGACGCCTACCAGAGAATCGCCTATGGCAAGGGCACGTGGATCTTTCACATGCTGCGTATGATGCTCCGGGACCCTGGTGCCCGGGACCCCGACGCGCGGTTCACCGCTTTTCTGCACGCTTTGGTGAAGGATTACCGGCATCGCCCGCTCTCAAATGCCGATCTGGAACACGCCATCGAAAACGTAATGACGCCATCCATGGCGCTGGAAGAGAAACATTCCATGGCCTGGTTTTTCGACCAATGGGTGGACGGCTCGGGGATGCCGCACTATTCCGTTAGGTACGACCTGCTGCCGCGTGGAAGCGCGTTCTCGCTGGATGGAACGCTCACGCAGGACGGCGTGCCGGACAGCTTCCTCGCCGCCGTGCCGATCTACGGGCAGAGCGCCACGGGCCGCCAGAGCCTCCTTGGAACCGTGGTCACTTCCGGGAAGGAGACACATTTCCACTTCCTCGTCGCGAGCCGTCCGAAACGCCTTCTCATCGATCCGCAGCAGACGCTTCTCTGCACGCACGATTGAGAGCCCCACTGAGCGGAAGTGCGGCAACTGCCCCCGGCAACAGGAAAGGGCCCCGGCATGGCCGGAGCCCTTCGAAATGTCTCTCGCAAAATGAATGACGGCTATTGGTTAAGGCTCGGGGACGACATCCGTCTCCAGCGCCAGAACCGTGACCACCGTCGCAGCGACGGCAACAGCCACAATCAAAATCAGTACGAACTTATTCTTGCCTGGCTTCAAGATGCCCTGCGGGCCCGGTCCGTCGCTTGGACTAATCATCATCCGGTAGGACGTGCCGTCCTTCACGGTCTGAGATTCGTCGCCCATGCTGATCAGCAGATCGCCGTGCCGGCTGGACACGATCAATTCGTTTTCGCTGATGTACGTAACTTGCGCCAGTGTGGGCTTGTCTGCCACTGGTTGAATCGTGGCGCCGTTGGCGAGTACTTGAAACTTCTCACCGGCAGCCGAGGAGAGCACGATCGTGCCATAGCCCAGTGACGCGCTAAACCCGTTCGAAATCCGATGGACCTGGATGGCGGAACTGGGCAGCATGTAAATTTGCGACTGCCCGAGCCGCGCTCGCAGGTACCCGGAGCCCTCGGTCAAAAGACTGTCGCCGTCAAAAATAGCTGAGCCATTGGCGATCGGGACCGATCCCAAAGTCGCTCGATCCTCCTGCAGAACCACGCCCATTGACGCGGAAGGGGCCGCAATCGCAGTGCTGAATGTCAGCGCCAAGCAAAGAATAGCGGCAGTTCCGCACTTAAACAGTGTACACACAATAGCCTCCACCTAGGCTATTTTACACCGTAAAGGTGGGCCTTTTCATTGTCAATCTGGTTTTGCGCTTGTTGTCCACTGTGAAACACCCCCTCAATTGCCCCAGTCTGGAACACTGGATGTGCCCGGAATCACACGAATTACAGCAGAAAGCCAGGCCCCTCTGATGGTCTTGGAGCCGTCTTGCAATCCGCCGGGCGGGGCGGCAAAATGCCAAGGGAGGGTTTCGCGTGTTCGAGCCTGGCGCAACCGTGCGTGTCAATCTGTCTGGGCTTCAAGTGGGCGCGGTGGTGTTCCACCAGGCCGTCACGGCTGCCATGGCCCGGGTGGTCCGGCAAACATCTCAGGATCCGCCCAAGTACATTGTGCGGCTGCTATTCACTTTCAGGGGTGTCAGCGAAGTCGAGCTGCCGGAGGACCGCATCTTGGCGTCTTAGGCCGGCGCATCATGCCGCCCGCCGCCCGATAACCGCCGGTCAATCAACCGATGATCCATCGTCACATTGTGCATAACGGCCGCGTCCTTTCTCTCGAACAGGTACGTCTCTCTCCCGGCCAGGCTGGCCTCATGAGCGGCTGGGGCATCTTCACCACTCTGCGCATCTTCCACGGCGTAGCCTTCGCTTACGAACGCCATTGGATTCGCATGCAGAAGGACGCAAGTCGCATCCGGCTCCCCTTCCCGTTTGAGGCCGATTGCGTTCGCGAACAGCTTTCCGAACTCATGAGCGCGAACCGCGTCGCCGAAGGCACGGCGAGAATCTACGTCATCTACAACAAGTTTGGGCTCTGGCAGAGTGACGAGGCCGCCCCCGAAGCCGATTTGCTCCTCTGCACCGCCGATCTTCCTCCCCACCACGAACCGAGCCGCCTCGACCTCCAAGAACACGGCCGGCATGCCGCGTCGCCGCTCGCCGGAGTGAAAGCCACGTCGTGGCTGAATAACGTCTGGAACCTCGCCGAAACGCAGGCCCGCGGCTACAACGAGGTCGTGCTCCTCAACGAGCGCGGCGAAGTCTCCGAATGCACGGCCGCGAATATCTTTTGCGTGCGCGAAGGAAAAGTGCTGACGCCGCCGCTCAATTCGGGCTGTCTCGAAGGCGTCACGCGCAGCGTTCTGCTCGATATCGGACCGAAATACGGCGCGCCCGTCGTCGAAATCACGCTGCGCCCGGACGATCTTTTCGCCGCCGAGGAAGTCTTTATCACCTCGACCAATCGCAGCCTCCTCGGCATCAGCGAAGTCGCCGGACACACCTTCTCCGCCGCGCCCGGCCCGGTTACGCAGCGCCTCGAGCGCGCGTTTCGCAATTACATGGAGGAATACGCCGCGCAGCGCGCGCCCGCCAAATAGTCCGCGCGGGAAACTAACGCGCAACGATGTAGCACGTAGGCCGGAGGCGCGAGACTCTCCCTATGGAGTGCGGCGTCTCGACGCCGCTTTGCATTCCTCAATGCGCGAGTGCCCCATCTTTGCGATGTTTGCAAAGGTGGGGATTTTCTCGATCTTTCCTGCTCCCTCATTTGAAATAATTTCCACAGAACTACATATTGACGTGATAAACGCCCCCTGCTAACCTGCTCCGTGTTGGTCAGTCTCAACCCCGACCCTCTCGCCGCCCGGAACTCTCCACCGTTGGCCTTCCCCATCCGCGTAGCTCGGTGCCCATCCGTGCCTCCCATTCCCTCCTGCGCGCCACCTCAGTTGCAACGCAAGTTGCAACAAGCCCTACACCTCTGAAAAGTGATACACAGCAAAAGAGTTAGCGCGCCTATAAGCCCTTCAGAATCAGCACTTACAAACTCGCGCCCCACTTTCCCTATCTCATTGAAAATAAACGGTTGCCAAGTCCTTTATAATCAGCACTTACGTGTTTCCTCCTCGCAAGTCCTTTGGATTCAACACATAAATGAAAACACCGGGGGAGGGGGGTGCTCTTTCTGGGGCGGCCAAATGGAAGAGTATTGCGAGGCGAGTCTAGACTCGCTTTCGGAGGTATTCAAAAACGAAGTAACCGATCATTCCGGAGATGGCGGCAACAGCGAAATTCGTCGCGGTGAAGATATCTCGAATGGCGAAAGCGAAGCTCTTTCCGTGGCCATTTGAATGCTCGAATTCGCCCATCAATAGATTGGAGTAGAACAGGAAGATAATGAAACCAATCTCAACCAGCGCCCTCCAGATCGGGGCCAGTTTTCTGGGCGCGTTTGGATTCGTCGCCATTGGCTAACTATAGCAAGAAATTATTCTTGGAGTGCCGCAATCGGCGCCGCCGATGCTCCCACGGCGAGAACCCGCTTTCATTGCGATGGCCGCGTTTCAGGTTGCCTTCCTGTCGCAGTCCAGGGCCTGTTCTTCCTGCCTGCCGGCGGGCAGGCGGCAGACAGGCCTGCCCGCCGTAGCCCCGGCCGAGGCAGGGAAACTGCAACCATTCTCGGGTGCGGCGCGTCACTCAATGTGCGTGGCCGGCTCGCTTGCGCAGCGTCGCGCGGCCCCAGGAATTTGCGCGAAGCGCTCACTGAGGACATCGGAGAGATTCCGTGAAAGGTTCCTGCAAAATGAGAGATAATACGCGCGACTGGACGGCGACGCGTCAGAAGTAGCCTTGCCGGGAATCCCGTGTTTGCGCGGGTTCCCCAACTATTCATCGACTGGGAGGAGACGACTCTATGAAGCGTTATCATGCGTTTTGGGGTGTTTTGGCCTTGTTGCTAGCGGCGGGTGCCCTTGGCCTCCGCGCCGACGACCAGCCGGCGAACGTTGCCGGCGCGTGGCAAATGTCCGTGGACGGCGGGCAAGGGACGCTAACGATGGTGCTCACCATCCAGCAAGATGGCGGCACAATCAAGGGAACATCGAAATCCGATTTCGGCGAGTCGCCGCTCGAAGGCACGGTCAAAGGAAATGCCATTGATTTCACCGTTCATGTGAAGAGCGATAACGGCGATTTCGACGTCGAGCACACTGGGACGGTGGACGGCGACACGATGAAAGGCACATTCAAAATGCAGGGCAACGCCGACTTCTCCGGGCAGTGGTCAGCCACGCGCCAGAAGTAGTCCTCTTCTCGAGAGTCCTCATTGAACTCGCGCGCTCGAAGAGAGAGTTTGAGGGGATGACCCCGCGCGATGAAGGAACGAAAATCGTTGGAGAATCGCTCGATGAAACGCGTTTTGCTTGCCTTCACGGTGAGTTCTCTGTTGCTCGCCGCTTGCGGCGTCGCGCTCCTTGCCGATAAAGACGCCGCCGATGTCGTCGGCACCTGGGAGATGCTTTCCAAAGGCCCGCAAGGCGACTTCACTGGCGATCTCGTGCTCCAACAGAACGGCAACTCTATCCACGGAACAGTGGAAACGAATTTCGGAGATGGCCAGGTCGAGGGCAAGGTCAAAGGCGACTTGATCCAATTCGACGCGTCCTTGGCAATGGAAGTGGGCAGCATTGATGTGAATTATTCCGGCACGGTCAGCGGAGATCGAATGAAGGGCACCTACAAGGCCGCGGACACGGCTGGAACATGGACCGCCGTCCGCCTTCGTCCCGGGCAATAACCAGTTTCTTCCGTAAAGCGAAAGCCGCCCCCCGAAGCCCCTTGACCCTCATTGCATACAGTGGTAGATGATTGATTTTGAATTTTTCAGGACGCCCCATGAATTTCTCTTTGTTTTGTAAGAGGCTTGCTCCGCTGTTGATCGGCCTCACCTTGCTCTCCGTGTTTCCTCGCCCTGCATTCTCACAGCAACCGACGAAGCATCAGGCGACCGGCACGATCGTCTCCGCAAACGCGGCGCGAATCATTCTGCTGCGGCAATTCGGACGAAACAAAGTCCGCTGGACCTTTGTTCTCGCCTCCCATTCCGACGCACCCGCCGATCTCGCGAAAGGGGCCCGCGCACGCATCTACTATCACGACGAAAAGGGCCAGCACGTTGCGGATCGCTGGAAAGTCATCACTCTTCCCACTTCGGCTTCTTCAGCGCCGAAACCTTCGCCCCCTGCGCCGCTGCGTCCGGCTTCAACTCCACCTGCGACCGTTTCGCCGTCCGCCGCGCCGGCCGCTCCGGCGACCACGCCCAGCCCGAAACCCCCTTCCTGAACGATTCCGCTGGCGGTCCGCATGATAGAATTCCCCGGCAAGGCGGAGCCCATGCCTGAATCTCCGGAGTTCAACGAAGCCGTGTTGGAAGTTGTTGTCCCGGGCGGGGGACGCCACATGATGCGGGTCACGCATTCGCCTTTTCTGATCGGGCGCGGAGCGGAAACAGGCAACGATCTGCAGCTTCCCGACCGCAGAATCTCCCGCGTGTGCGCGGCCTTGATCTATGCCGCCGGTGTATTCACGATCGAGGACCGCGGCCAGCGGCGCGGACTGTACGTCAACGGCGAAAAAGTGGATCGTGCGCCGCTGAAGGAAGGCGACGTCGTCAATTTCGGCCTCAGCGATTCGTTCGAGCTCGTTTTTCATGAAAGCGCCGATTCACTTCCCAACCTTCTCGACCGCATGGAGGACCTCTCTTCGAGCGACGCGGGCACGGCGGGCCTCCGCAAACTGAGCCTGCTGCTCGAAGCGACCGCGCTGCTGCATTCCCATTTGCCGCTCGACGCGATCCTCGGCAACATGGTGGATCACGCCGTCGCTCTAACCGACGCCGACCGCGGCCTGCTTCTCGAACGCAACGCCAAGGGCGAAATGCGGGCGCGCCTCGCGCGGCAGCGCGGAGGAAAACCGCTGGCCGTCGAGGGCCTCGAGCCGACTCAGACGGCGATTCGCTACGCGCTCGAGCAAAAGCGCAGCATCATCACCGAGGACATGGAGCAAGCCCACGTGGACCTGAAGGCTGCGCAAAGCATCATCGCGCAGCGGCTGCGTTCGCTGGTGGTGATTCCGCTCTATACGTTCGCGCAGCGCCGCGGCACCGAGGCTGAAGCGGACGTAGAACGCGGCGAACTGCTCGGCATGCTTTATCTCGACAGCACGCGCCCGGCGGGTTTCTCGGCGCTCGAGAGGCAAATCTTAGACGCCTTGGCCGTGGAAGCCGCCAGCGTCATGGACAACGCGCGTATGGTCGAGCGGGAGCGCGAGCGCCAGCGGCTGGAGCAGGAACTCGGGATCGCGCGCGAGATTCAACAGGCGCTGCTGCCGCGCGAATTCGAGACCAGCCAGCACCTGCAACTCACAGGCATGAATCAGTCGTGTCTCACCGTGGGAGGCGATTACTTCGATGTGTTGCAGCTCGCGCCCGACCGGACGGCGTTTCTGATTGCCGACGTTTCGGGCAAGGGACTCGGCGCCGCGCTCTTGACGACGATGCTGCAAGGCGCGTTCTCCGGAATGTCCATCGGACACGAGCCCGCTGACGTTTTCGCCCACGTGAACAGTTTTCTGTGCAGCCACTCCCGGCTCGAACGCTACGCGACGATGTTTTTTGCAATCCTCGGCGCGGACGGGCGGCTGGATTACATCAACGCCGGCCATCCGTCTCCGGTGCTGGTGCGTGACGGCAAGGCCGAAGCTCCCTTTGCGGCGGAATCTTTTCCCGTCGGCTTGATTCCGGAAGCCACGTATGAAGTGGAATCGCGCGAGTTGCGTCCCGGTGATACGCTCGTCCTGTTCAGCGACGGCGTTACGGAAGCCATGGATCCCGACCAGCAAGAATTCGGGATGGGCCGCTTGAAGAAAGTGTTGGAATCACGGCGACACGAGTCGGTGGAAGACGTTCAAGCGGACGTGCTCAACGCCGTGAGCGAATTTTCGCGTGGTGCGAGCCAAGCCGACGACATCACGCTCGTTGTCGTACGCTTCTCCGGCGCTGCGCATGCGGCGCAAGCCTGACGGTCCAATTCAGGAGAGTCATCTCGGCGCGCTGAGCGAGCTGGTACCCGGCGCGCCGGAATCTCAACAGCGTTGATGGGGCAGCGTGGGAGGCTGCCCCGAGACACGAAGCGAGTGCAGCCCGGCTTCGCCGTGGCGAGGGCCGAACCGCAAAGCCCGAAGTAATTAGTGGTGGTCGGATTCGAGCGCTTCGTGCAATTCCCTGAGAGCCTCATCCAAATGGGTGACTGCCTTTGCGCGATGGCCATGAAAGTCGCGGTCGGCGTCATTCACGAGGTCGGAGCGGACGTCCTGAATTCTATCGATGGCGTGGCGAATGACCGGATGTGGTTCGTCCGCGGGAGTGGCGAAGTTGGCAAGCGGCAAAGCCAGAGCGATCACCACCGCGATAATGAGCGCGGCTGTCCAGAGTTTCTTCTGCATGAACTTTCCCTCCTCATAGGATTCTGCGGCTGAAGTTCAAGGGGCGCAGTGGCGCCGATAGTAGCATTGGGCAGTGCGCGA
>DASPOJ010000043.1:0-9059 GCA_035626055.1 Candidatus Methylomirabilota bacterium
TACTCCACCGAAAGAAGGAAAAGACCGTGCGGCGCAAGCGTCGGCCCCGAACGCGACCGGTCCTTCATCTCGAAAAGCTTCGGAATATCATCCGGACGCAACCGGCCGCGGCCCACGTCCACTAGGGTGCCCGTGATTTTCCGGACCATCAAGCGCATGAAAGATCTCCCGCGCACTACATAGACCCATTCTTCCGGCCCGGGCCGCGCAATGCCGAGCGCGTCCAGCGCAGGCAAACGCTGGCCAGCCTCCTCCCCGCGCAGAACTTCCGACCGAAAAATCGTGCGCGTGACGTTTCGATCGTGGTCGTCGTCTTCAGAACCCGTCGAGGCGGCGAACGAAGTGAAGTCATGCTCGCCCTCGAACAGCCGCGCGGCTTCGCGCATCGCTTCAAAATCCAAGGGAAAGGGATCATGCAGGGCGTAGCGGCAAACAAACGGCAGGATGACCCTGCCTCGATGAATGCGATAGAAATACGTCTTCGCCTTTGCGTTCCAGCGCGCGTGAAAATTCGGCCCGACTTCTTCCGCCGCCACCACGCGAATCGCCGGTGGCAACAAGGCGTTGAGTGCGCGCTGAAATTCCAGCGGCGTCAGTTCGGAGCGCGTCTTGAAATGCGCCACCTGCCCCAGCGCGTGCACGCCGGAATCGGTTCGCCCGGCTGAATGAATCGTCAGCCGCTCTTGGGTAAGTTTCGCCACCACGTCGGTGATCGCCTGCTGAATCGTCGGTTGTCCGGGCTGAATCTGCCAGCCGTGAAAATCTGTGCCGTCGTAGGCGAGAGTGAGTTTGATGTTGTGCATCGCGCAGCGGAATTATGGCACAAGGAGCATGCAGGTTCAGCAGGGAGCGCGAAGAAGGAAAACTCAGGACGTAGTGCGCTCGAACCGGCTGCCGGGACGCGTCGCTACCCCGCCCGCCCGGCAGAATGGACACTCGTCCGGATCGTAACTGTCAATTTTCATGTCGAGTAGCGCGCGCGACGGCACCTCAAACTCGATCCCGCCGCCGGAACGGTCGATGATCGCGCCGGCGCCGATGACTCGTCCGCCGGCCTCTTCGATCACGCGTATTGTCTCGAGGGTCGAGCCGCCGGTAGTCCAAACGTCTTCGACCACGAGCACATGCTCGTCCGGTGTGACGCCAAAGCCGCGGCGCAACGTCAGGACGCCGCTCGCATCCCGTTCGGCAAATATCGCGCGGACGGGTTTGCCTGGCCGTTTCCCCGACAGCGCCCGCGCGACTTCGTGTCCCAGGATCACCCCGCCGAGTGCGGGAGACGCTACGCAACCGATGTCCAACCCGCCGAATTCCGATGCCAGCGATTGCCCCAATCGCTCCGCGTGCAGGGGATATTGCAAGATCGCCGCGCACTGCACATAGCTTCCGCTGTGCAGACCCGAGGACAGCACGAAATGCCCCTGCCGAATTGCCCCGACCGATTCGAGCAGCTTGAGAATGGCTGAGGGTTCCATGTGGCTCCCGTCCACTGGGCTGAAAGGCGTCGCCTGCGCCGACAGCCCCGCCCATGGGCGCCGAGGGGCTCAGGACGAGGGTAGCCTAGTCACCTGGCCTCGGCATTGTCAAGGAAGCGCGGGCCAGTTAGACTCTTTCTCTTGCCGGCCGGGGTTGGAGCCCTGGTAACGGGCGGATTACAATGATTGCCGCCGCGATCAAGCCGGAATTGTCTTTTTCCCCAAGAAAGTTGAAACAGAAGCCCGTCGGTAACCGTTTCTATTAAGTGGCGTGCTTGTGCCGTTCCAACTCTATGAGCCAATGTGAAGCATGTTGGAGCGCGGAGGATGCGCGCCGACGGGAGCCTTAAAGGAAGCCTAAGCGAGGAAGTCGCCACTTCGGACGGCGGCTCGCGTCGCGGCTCTCTGAAATTCGGAGCAACAAGTTGCAACGGCACTTATGATCGGCTGTGTAAACCCCACGAAGGAATGAGGTAAAGACGAAATGAGCGTAAGTTTCTGCCGCAAGTCCCTGACGCTGGCTCTCGTTTGCGCGACAGCTCTCGCACCGGTCGCTCCCGCATTTGGTCAAACCCAGGACCAGCCTCCGGCTGCTTCCCAGCCGCAGGCTCAAGCTCCTGCGCAGCCGCCGGCCGCGCCCGAACCTCAAATTCCGGCTCGTACAATTGCCGTATCTACTCCCGACTACACGCACGGGAACTCGGCCTTTCCGAACATCCTGGGCCCCTACTCGCCGGCTAGCGTTCCCGAGCCGGATCTGGCGAACTCCGACCGCCTGCACCAGATGATCAAGGACGGGAAACTCCAGCTCAGCCTCCAAGACGCGATCGAACTGGCTCTGGAGAACAATCTCGATATCGCCATCCAGCGATACAACCCGTGGCTCGCCGAAACCAATGTCCTCAAAGCCAAAGGCGGCGCGACCTTCGCGCTGGGAAACCTCCCTTCTGTGCAATTCGACCCCGTGGTTTCCGCCTCCACCACGATCACCGACGACTATATTCCCGTCAATAACCCGTTCCTCACTGGCTCGGGCCT
Source organism: Candidatus Methylomirabilota bacterium (assembly GCA_035626055.1). Classification (GTDB taxonomy): domain Bacteria; phylum Acidobacteriota; class Terriglobia; order Acidiferrales; family UBA7541; genus DASPOJ01. The sequence goes on from DASPOJ010000043.1 coordinate 2,514, forward strand.
GGGCCTGACTTCCCTCACGGCCCACCAGACCAGCGTGAATTTCGGTTATTCCCAGGGATTTGAGACGGGCACCAATTTCTCTCTTTCGCTCGATTCGACTCGGCAGAGTTCAAACTCCACTGCGAGCACATTCAATCCGTCGGTGCAATCCACGCTGCAAGTTTCGCTGACGCAGCAACTGCTGAATGGCTTTGGAATCCTGGTCAATACGCGCAGCATCCGAATCTCCAAGCTCAACAAGCAGATTTCGGACGCGCAATTCCTGCAGCAGGTCATCACCTCCATCACGGCCGTGCAGAACGCGTACTGGGAATTGGCCTACGCACGCGAAAACGTCAATGTTGGACAGCAGTCGGTCATCCTCGCGCAACAACTTTACGAGGACAATAAGAAGCAGGTCGAAATCGGCACCATGGCCCCGCTCGATGTGGTGCAAGCGGAGGCAAACGTCGCGACGGCCCAGCAGACCCTGATCAACGACCAGACCTTGCAGCAGCAGGATGAGACCAATCTGATTTACCTCATCGCCAAGAATGCGAATGACTCGACGCTTCTCTCCGCCGAAATCGTGCCCACCGACCCGCTCCAGCCCTCGCTCGAAGCACCCGTACCCACGCTCGATGACGCGGTGAGGCGGGCCCTCGGCCAGCGCCCGGACGTGCTGCAGGCGCAGTACACCGTGCAAGCAGATGAGATCAACGTGAAAACTACGCGCAACGCCCTCCTCCCCGTGCTCCAATTGACCGGCAGTTACGGCACCACAGGTTTGGCGGGCAACCGGACGACAACGACGAGCACGCCCACGGCATTTGCGCCGAACCTGGCGGATCCGATTCTCGACGCCGAGGGCAACCCGATCCTGAACCCAGTCTCCCAGGCTCAGGAGTACAGCTCCATTCCGACGGCATACACCACTACGTCCACGACTGCAACCTCAGGATTAAATGATGCGTTCAACGAATTCATCCACAACGAATTCCCCGATTACACACTGGCCATCACGCTTTCGATACCAATCCGCAATCGTCAAGCCGAAGGCGACGCCGCCCACGCTCTCCTGACGAAGCGTCAGGACGAAACTCGACTGCAACAGACCGACAACGGTGTGCTCGTCGCCGTGCGCAACGCCTTAATCGCTGTTGTGCAGGGCAAGGCCGCCGTAGAAGCGGCTGAGAAAACGCGCGATTTCGATCAGCAGACCCTAGACGCCGAACAAAAGAAGCTCAAGCTTGGCGCCTCCACGATCTTCAACGTCGTTACGGACCAGACCACACTAGCCGCCGCCGCCAGCGCCGAGGTCCGTGCCCGGGCGAATCTGATCGAAGCGCAAGTGAATCTCGACGCTGCCATGGCCGCGACTCTCGAGACGAACCACATCACGATTGCCGACGCTCGGACGGGCGTCGTGCCGCATGACACGCTGATCCCTGGCACATCCGCGGAGGGCCAGATTCTCGGCTTCGATTTGCCGCCCTCCCCGGCCAATTCGATCGCCCCGTACGCCGGAGGCCGAAACTAGCGCCGCAACGCGTGATTTTCGATTCTCGACCGCGCGAGGATCAGCCGCCATCGCGGCAAGTAGATTTGCTCTCACTCTGATGGCCACGCCCGCGCAGGTTCCAGCAGGACAGGAATTCTTGCCTGTTCGCCGCAAAAGGGGTTACGCCGAATCGCTGCGTTCGCGCTGTTGTCCCGCGCCGCACTCTTTCAACGCAGGGAGGATTCCTCCCGTCCTGCCCCAAATATTGGAACTTTTCCCCCTGCCGGACTGAATAAGTAACGAGGATCAATTGCAGGGCGTCTAAGACGGTGCATGGTTCAGAAGGCCTCCATCCCGACCGATGACGCATTGATCCGGCGGCTGCGCTCGGGAGACGAAGCGGCATTCACGGCGCTTTACCGCGAGCACCAGGCGGAGATTTACCGGTTTGCTTTGCATATGAGCGGGAGCCACTCGATCGCGGAAGAAGTCACGCAGGAATCTTTCCTCGCGCTGATTCGCGAACCACAGCGCTTCGATCCCACGCGCGGACCCGTACTGGCCTACTTGTTTGGAATCGCGCGAAATCAAGTGCGCCGCGCCTTTGAGCGAGATCGGCGCCTCCAGACCCTCGCCGGCGAGCAAACTGTGGATGACCTGCCTTCTGCCTCGGCCGCCGAGGCCGATGCGGAGCGCTCCGACCGCGCCGAGCGAATCGATCGCGTCCGCCGCGCCGTGCTGTCTCTTCCCTCACCCTATCGTGAGGTTCTGGTGCTTTGCGATCTGCAGCAGCGGAGCTACGCGCACGCCGCGGAACAATTGCACTGCCCGGTGGGAACCGTTCGTTCCCGATTGAACCGGGCCCGCGCGCTAGTGATGGCAAAGCTTTCGGGAACGGCCGTTTCGCGCGAAGCGGGAGAGCGAACCGCTGGCCGCGAGCGGGCCGCTTTTCTGCGGCTCCGGGCAGGAGGATGAATATGACCTGCAAGGAATTCCGTGATGTCGCGCACGAGTTGTTGCACGCTGAGGACGCCGCAGTGGAATCGGTGCGTCTTGGATTGGCGCATGCGCTCGTTTGCGAGGATTGCGCCGCGTACCTTGCCGCCGAGCGAATGCTCGATGCACAACTGGGTGAGCTTGCTGCATTCCACGCCGCATCCGAGGCGCCGCCCCGTGTGGAGCATGTTCTCCTGGCTGAGTTTCGCGCTCGATGGAATCGGAAGCTGACCAAGCCCGCGGCTTTCTGGGCGGCGGCAACTTCCCGGCGTTGGGCCGCTCCCGCAGTGCTCGCCGCAGCCGCCGTGGCATTGCTGGTTGTGGGCGCTATCCATCACAAGAAGGCCCCGAGCATCACAGCGCATACTCTCCCTCCCCAAGCTTCGCCGGTTCGCTCGCAAGCGGCCCCAACCGCTGCCACTCTCTTGGCATCGCCGGCGGCCGACTCGGCCCAATCTGCCAGCACTGACGCTGCTTGGAGTAACGGATTTGTAGCTTTGCCCGATAGCGCAACCGGCGACTCTCTCGATGGCGGGGCGATCTTGCGCATCGAGATGCCGGCCTCGGCACTTGCCTCGCTAGGGCTCCCGACCACTGGAGCCGAGGGGGATCAGTTGATTCCCGCTGATGTGGTTGTTGGGCAGGACGGCACGCTGCGCGCGATTCGGCTTGCAACGGATTGACCCCGCCCCTAAGGACGGGATTCGTATTTAGGATTCACCAGGGAGGTCGTTCGCAATGAAGATCACGATCGCAAAATGGATTCCCGCCGCGCTCGCCTTGTGCCTCGCGGTGATGGCGGCCATGGGCCGCGGACAAACGCCTGCGCCGGCTCCCGCAGGGCCACCAGATGGAGACGGGAATGCGATGTACCGTAGCAATATGGTGCAGTTCGTCGGCACGGAAGCCATGTTCGGCGACCAACTTGTAACGGGTTCGCCGTTTTCAGCCGAAATCGTCAATGAATTTAAGCGAACCTTGAGCGACGGCACCTTGGTTGAGCGCAAAACTACCGGCAAGATCGCGCGCGACACCCAGGGCCGCACTCGGCGCGAAATGACGCCGCCCGCCATCGGGCCCTTTGCAACCTCGGGCGCGCCGACGATTATCCTAATCAACGATCCCGTCGCGCACAAACACTACGCTCTCAACCCCAAGGACAAAACGGCCCGCGAGTTGGGTCCCGCTCCGCGAATTGGCGGGATGGGCCGCGAAGGACGTGGTTCCGGTGGAAATGGCGGTCGCGATGGTCATGATGGCCAAGGGAATTTCGGCGCACGCGGACGCGACGGCGGCCCGGGAGGCCCCGGTGGAATGCGCGGCGGCGAACCCGTCACGATTTCCCTCGGCACGAAGACGATTGAAGGCGTAACGGTGAACGGCACGCGCACCACCCGCACCATCCCCGCCGGCGCAATCGGCAACGAGAAGGCCATCGAGATCGTTTTCGAGCGCTGGTATTCGCCCGATCTTCTGACCGACGTGATGACGAAGCGCTCGAACCCGTTCTCCGGCGAAACCGTCTTCCAACTCACGAATATCAAGCGCGAGGAGCCTGCTGCGTCTCTCTTCCAGGTTCCTGCGGATTACAAGATTGAGACCAGGCATCCCGGCATGGGCGGCCAAGGAGGCGCAGGCATGGGTCCGGGTATGCATCGCGGCGGTCACAACGGTCAGGACGGCCATGGCGGCGGCCCCGACTCGAACCAGAATCCGCCCGCGCCACCGCCGTCGGATCCGCCCGCGCCGGGGCAAGAGCAGAACAATTAGCGGGGCGAACTGGCAGCTTCAACGGCGTCCTGCTGTTTGGTTCTCCCCTAGCAGGCCGGAGCTTCAGTTCCGGCCTGAGCGACGGAAACAAGAGAGGGGCTATAACCCCTGAAGTCTAATTTGGAATGTGTTCGCATGATACGCGGAGACTTTGAGCAGTGACACACTGAACTCTCCTCTGGTCCGGCAAGGCGCGGGTGGGGCCGCACGCATGCCTCCTCAGGTCTCGCCCGCGCCAACTATTCCAGCCGTGCAGCTAAGCGTTTTGTGGGTAGTAGGTCAGTTTCCGAGTGGTCCGTCATTCGCGCGCAATCGGCTTTGGAACGGACTAACCAGTCTACTCTTTTGCTCTGTCATGCTTCAGTTTCTTCGTTCAGAGCCGATGGACGGACGACGGTTGAGCTTGCCGCAAGCTCCGCAGTATGCAGCCAGCCCGCGTGGATGCATAGTCATTGCACGGTGAGCGTGACCGTGCCACTGGCTGCGGTTGGGCCTGAAGTACCAGTGACAGTAATCGTGTAAGTTCCCGGCGTAGTACCTCCTGTGCCGGAGCTGCAGTTCGAGCCGGCGGCACCGCCGCACGCCAGCATACCACCCGCGACAATCATGAGCAGCGCCAGCATACCAAGCGCCGTGCGCCAGTTGCGTCTTCGCGGCAAGCCGCCCAAGAACAACATGCATGCCAAAGCCGCACTGCCTCCCGTGTACCAGCAAAGGGGATACCAGAGGACCCTGCGCTGTGCTTGCGCGCTCTGACTGCAACCAGGGGCTGCCGTAGTGTTTATGGTTAAGGTGGCTGTACCAGTAAGGGCCGGCCCAATAAGCACTGTTTGATTCTGCCCCGTGTACACGGGGACAAGGCTCAACGTGGGCGGATACTGTGCGCCGTTCGGGCTGGAAGTGAGAGCAGCCGATAGTGTTACTCCTCCTTCGAACCCCCCTGTGGCCGTTACCGTAACGGTAGAAGCGTTTCCCGTGGTCGCCCCAGCCTTGACTGTCACCGGTGTGCCGGTGATGGTGAAGCTTGGGGTTCCGGGGCCAGTGGTGACGTCGACTATCGCGAGGGCGCCCGATCCAGATGGAATCGGTGTGTAATTGCTGTCGCCGGAGTAGCTGATACTTAAGTTATTCGAGCCCGCAATCAGTGTACCCACCGGGATGGTGATCTTCGCGCCGCCAGCAGAGAGCGTGGTAGCGGCAGAGGCGTAAGCCCCGGTGGTCAGCGTGACGCTTCCGGTCGGCACCGGGTCGCCAGTTCCACCGGTGACGGCAATCGTTTCCATAAATGGCTGCGTTTGAGCCTGCGCCAAGGAAATGGTGGTGAGACCTGGCGTGACTAGTATGCACGGCGCGACGACGTCGACGTATCCCAATGCGGAGGAGTACTTGTAGGTCAAGGAGCTGGCGGCGTCCGGGATATAGTTGGCGACTAAGGTGTCGGGCGAAGGACCAACGCCGCAGGCCAATGTTCCTCCGTCCGTCTCAAGCAAACCGCCAGGAATATCAAATGTAGCAGTACCTCCGTTGAGGGTGGTTGCTGCCGACGAGTAGAGCTCGCTGGCCAAACTCACGGTGCCGGTGGGCACCGGATTGCCGGTTCCACCGCTGACGGAAACGGTTACCGTCAATGGCAATGCCGAGGTGATGGTCGATGATGCGGGTTTCACGGTAACGGTAGGGGCAGTTGCGTTTGAGTTCTCACTTAAATTGAATTTGGCGATAAAGGCATTTCCCTGCACCAGAGGGCCGGGATTCGCCCACTGCAGCGTCGTTTGGAACGCGCCGCTGGTGACGGGAAAATCTACGGAGATAGCGTTCCCTGCCACGTACACATTGTTTGCGCTGTCGAGCGCAAGGGCGACGGCTTGGTCGCCTGCTCCGTCGCCCGGCGCGTACGCCCCCAGCATGCCAGACCAGCCGGCACCGTCCCCGCCGAGATAAGTCGAGTAATACACCTCGTTCCCAGATGGATTCAACTCCGTGACGAACGCGTTGTAACCGCCGACACTGTTCACGTAGTAGGGCTGGACTTGATCCTCGTTGACCATCTGAAACGCCCCCTGCATCACAGGGAAATTGGGCGAAGCCGTGTAGCCGGTCACGTAGGCATCGCCGGAGCTGTCAAGCACGATGCCGGTCGCCTGGTCTCCACCAGCAAACCAGAGGGTGCCCGAAAGATTAACAGTCCCGCCGCTCCCGCCCAGGTACGTGGAGTAAACCAGCGCCGTGCCCGCGGGATTGAGCTTGGTGATAAAGGCATTGGGCCCGACCGTTTCGAGTGTTCCGGTGAGGGGCGAGAT
>DASPOJ010000044.1:0-2502 GCA_035626055.1 Candidatus Methylomirabilota bacterium
ATCACAGGTGGCTACCATGAAACATGCCGTCGAATTGCTCATCAAGATTGCCCTTTTAGGGTTTTCCTGTTTTCTCTGGCGGTGGGTCTTCAATGCACGCCTTTCAAATGTCATGAATCTATCGATCATTGTGGGAGGGGCGTTTTTGGTATTCCCGGTCGTGTGGCTCGGGAGAAAGATTCTCGACCGACACCTAACAACGGGCGGTGTCGCCTGGATAACGACGTTTGTCCAGTTTGCCGTGGGGAGCGTGCTTGGCGCAGCTCTCATCAGAGCGGTGATCACTCATCGAGATTGGTCTGGCTGGACAATTCCAATACCATCTGGAATCGGCTTGGTGTTAGCCGTTATTACCGGGGCAGCTTCACTGCTCACAGTGGTAAACCTTGCCTTGAAAGGGTTCGGTGCACCCTTTTTCATTGCGCGCAGCCGGAAATTGGCGGCAGATTGGTTGTATGCATGGACGCGTAATCCCATGGTGGTTGCACTTCTGGCTTTTCTCCTGTCGTTGGGAATCTGGTTTCAGTCAGCGCTGTTTGTGCTCTGGGTCCTCATCGTGTTTGCACCGGCGTTGCTTTTCTTCGTGAAAGTGTATGAAGAACGAGAATTGGAGTTTCGCTTTGGGGCGTCGTATCTGGAGTACAAATCCAGAACTCCGATGTTGTTTCCAGGAAGGCCAAGGGGTTGAACAGTGTGCCGCCCAACAGGCGCGCCCAGCCGGCGCGCTGCGCGCGCCGCGTCCATCGGAACTTGGCTGTCGCATTGCGGTTCGCGTTGCGGCGTATCTCGCCCCTGACCGGCCGCGCGAACCTTCCCATTCCCATTCGTGTTAAAGTGACTCGGCTCCGGCCAGCCGGGGCGGAGGGAATCGTTGGCCTACCGCGATTTGCGCGAATTCATCGCGAGGTTGGAGAAGGAAGGCGAACTGAGGCGAATTTCCGCCGAAGTTGATCCCGTATTGGAAATCACCGAGGTTGCGCAACGGGTCCTGCGAGATGCGGGCCCCGGTCTTCTCTTCGAGCATCCGAAGGGCTCGCGCGTTCCCCTGGCCATCAATCTCTTCGCGAGCGAACGGCGGATGAATCTGGCGCTCGAAGTCAGCGGCACTCGCGAAATCGCGGACCGCATCCGCTCGATGATTGATTTTCAATCGCCGCAGGGCCTTCTGGACAAAATCAAGATGTTGCCGAAGTTGGCGGAACTGGGCTCCTTCTTCCCGGAGACGGTGCGCAGCGGGCCTTGCAAGGAAGTGATCCGCCGCGACGATTTCTCCCTCCTTGATTTCCCCATTCTTAAGTGCTGGCCCAAGGACGCCGGACGATTCATCACCTGGCCGCTTGTGATCACCAAGAATCCGGAGACCGGCAAGCGCAACGTGGGCGTGTATCGCATGCAAGTGTTCGACGAGCGCACGACGGCCATGCATTGGCAAACGCAGAAGCACGGTGCCGAACATTTCCGGCGCGCGCGCGCGGCCGATCCGCACGGGCGCATCGAAGTCGCGGTGGCGATCGGCGCGGACCCGGCGACGTGCCTTTCAGGCATTCTCCCGGTCCCCCCGGACCTGGACGAATTCATATTCGCGGGATTTCTGCGGCGCCAGCCGCTGGAGCTGGTGCCCTGCGAGACGTGTTCGCTCGAAGTCCCGGCGAACGCCGAAATCGTTCTCGAAGGCTACGTCGATCTGGGAGAAATGCGCACGGAGGGTCCGTTTGGGGATCACACGGGATTCTATTCCCTGGAAAGCGAGTATCCGGTCTTCCACGTCACCTGCATCACCCACCGCCGCGACCCCATTTACCTCACGACCGTGGTGGGCCCGCCGCCGCAAGAAGATTTCTTCATGGGCCATCTGGTCGAGCGCGTTTTTCTGCCCGTGATGCAGATGCAATATCCGGAGATTGTGGACATTGCGATGCCCGCGGAGGGCATCTTCCACAACTTGATGCTGGTCTCGATCCGGAAATCCTATCCGGGCCACGCGCGAAAGATCATGAGCGCGATTTGGTCGCTCGGGCAGGCGATGTTCACGAAGGTCATCGTGGTTGTGGACCACGACGTAAACGTGCAGGATCCGAGAGAAGTGGTTTGGAAGACTCTCTGCGCCCTTGATCCGGAGCGCGACGTTCAATTCGTGCTTGGCCCGGTGGATACGCTCGACCACGCAGCCCGAATGCAGGACTTCGGCTCAAAGATGGGGATTGACGCCACGCGCAAATGGGCTTCGGAAGGTTTTCTCCGTCCCTGGCCGGATGAAATCAAGATGGATGACGCCACGCGCGCCCGCGTGGACGCTTTTTGGAGCCGGCTGGGCGTCAAGCGATAGGGAGCAAGTTTGGTTCGTTCTTAGCCGTTCTCTGACGCACAATTCCCACATAATGGCAAAATTTGTCTGAAACTGGCCGGAGGGGCAGTTTGCCCGGTCCGAGTGTCAGGCGTATTCTTAGGACACCACGTGTTTTGGTTTGCTTGACACACTACTTACCGAATGCCAAATTCGCT
>DASPOJ010000045.1:0-11074 GCA_035626055.1 Candidatus Methylomirabilota bacterium
GCAGGAATACGGGGCGTACTGGCTTAATCTGCGCGGATATGACCCCCTCGCCGTCGCCGCTCAGTCTACGCTTCCGATGTTCATTCTGCAGGGGGAGCGGGATTATCAGGTGACGATGACGGACTTCGACGGTTGGAAAAAAGGATTGACGGGACACGCAAATGTGACCTTCAAGTCCTACCCCGCGCTGAACCATCTCTTTATGGCCGGCTCGGGAACCTCTACCCCGGAAGAATACGGGCAACCAAGCCACATTTCCGGTGATGTCATCGGAGATATTGCCGCGTGGATTGCTGCGGCCGGCAGGACGAATTGAAAGCCGCCTGTCCCGCGGCCGCCTGGCGGAGCCGGGATAGGTTTCGAAGCGCCCCCAGAGCGCCGGACTTACGGTTCGGGAACGAAGCGTGAACTCAGCGTTGCGTGAAGAAAAAGCCGCGTCTTATAATGCCATCTGCCCCTGCGCCCAGCCCTTCGGGGTGACCCGCAAGTCTTGTCGGAGTTGAGCCGGGCCGTGTCTGAGACAAACGAGTTTAGCGGCGTTGAACGCCGCCGCAACCCAACGATAGCCCGCGAGCAACGCGAGGCGGGCGAGGTCGCCGTCTTCCACGAGTTGGGCAAGGCGCTCACGTCGTCCCTGCAGCTCGATCAAGTTCTTCGCACCATCATGGAAAAGATTGATGAGTTTCTGCGGCCGGATACGTGGTCGCTGCTCCTGGTGGACGAAGAAAAGCACGAGCTTTACTTCGAGCTTGCCGTTGGAAAAAACACCCAGCTATTGAAGGATATCCGCATCAAGATGGGCCAGGGCATCGCGGGCTGGGTTGCGGAAAATGAGAAGGCGGTGATCGTCCCCGATGTGAGCAAGGACACCCGGTTCTTCTCTCAAGTGGACGAGAAGACCAAGATGGAAACGCGCTCGATCGTCGCCGTGCCGGTGCGCTACCGCGATCACTGCCTCGGCGTCATCGAGCTGATCAATTGCGTCGGCGCCGATGGATTCCACGAGCGCGACCTCGCGCTGCTGGAAGCCCTGGCCGATTTCGCCGCCATCGCCCTCGAGAACGCGCGGCACGTAAAGCGCATCCACGAGCTGACCATCACCGACGATTGCACGGCGCTTTACAATGCGCGCCACATGAACTTCATTCTCGAAACGGAGATTTACCGCAGCCAGCGGTATGGCTACGAGTTTTCGCTGGTCTTCTTGGACCTCGATCACTTCAAGAACGTCAACGACACGCACGGCCACCTGGTCGGTTCAAGGTTGCTGGCAGAAATCGGGCAGATGCTGCGTGGGAATTGCCGGCTCATTGATTTTGCGTTCCGCTACGGGGGAGATGAATTCGTGATCGTCCTTCCGCAGGCATCGAAGGACAACGCCGCCATCGTGGCTCGCCGCCTGCACAAGCTGATCCGCGAGACGGTATGGCTCAAGGAAGACCACCTCGACATTCACATCACGGCCAGCCTCGGCGTCGCCGCCTACCCCACGGACGCGAAGACCAAGATAGATCTTTTGCACCTGGCCGACGAAGCCATGTACAACGTGAAGAATTCGACGCGCGACGCGGTCGCTTTGGCGAAGCAGGGCATTCTCCCCGCGAAATAGCCTCTTTCCTACGGCTGATCGGAACTTCAACCAAGCGCCTGTCTTCACAAAGTTGGTAATGCTCGTCAGCGGGCGTGGTTGGACCGTGCGCTTCGGCGGCTTCCTATACCAAACGAGCGACGGCGGGCAAACATGGAAGGGAATTGACCCGATCAAGGAATCTGCGCACCCTCATTTCGAGGAGTAACTCAATAAATAGGCGGCAGATACTTTCTTTACAGCACGGGAGTGCTGTGTTATCTTCCGTTCGTTACCGCCGATCCGAAGCGCCAGGCGGTTGGGCCACTGTCAGCGACCCTTCCAATCTCTTTGTCGCAGGACCCGATGCGACGCGTCGGGCAAGTTACCCCCTCTCGAGGAACCGGAATTACTGCCGTTATACGCGCGCCTGGGCGGCGGCCTGGAATCCGGATATGAGGTAAGTCTTGCTCAAACTGCGCAAAGTCGAACTTATCGGATTCAAATCATTCTTCGAGCGGACGCACATCGCCTTCAGCGGCAGCGGCCTGACCTGCATCATCGGGCCGAACGGCTGCGGCAAGTCCAACATCGTGGACGCGATTTCCTGGGTCCTGGGCGAGCAAAGCCACAAGTCCCTGCGCGCCGAGCGGATGTCCGATTGCATCTTCAACGGCACCGCCAAGCGGCCGCCGCTTGGCCTGGCCGAAGTGACGCTCACGCTCGTGGATCCGGATTTGGCCGAAGCGGCGCGGCTGGTCCTCGAAAGCGCCGAGAACGACCCGGCGCAGGCGGAAGGACCCACGCAAGTTGGGGAAGGGCCGGCTGGCTCCTTGGCAGACGCAGACTTTTCGCCGGAATCATCGTCAGAGCCTGCGGATGACGTGGCGGTAGTTTCGTCAGCGGATGCTGAACAAGTCTCTGCTTCGGTCAAGTTCCTCAAGAAGAAGCGCGCCGCGGAGAAGCCCGGGATGCACCTCAAGCCGGGCGAGGTCGTGATTGGGCGGCGGTTGTACCGCTCTGGGCAGAGCGAATATCTCCTGAATGGGCGGCCCGCGCGCCTGCGCGACATCCAGGAGCTTTTCATGGGCATCGGCCTTGGCCCTGACACGTACGCCATTATCGAGCAGGGGCGAATCGGGCAGATCCTGAGCACGAAACCCTCCGACCGCCGCGCCATTATCGAAGAGGCCGCGGGCATCACGAAGTTCAAGACGAAGCGGCGCCTCTCGGAAGCGAAGCTGGAATCCTCGAAAATCAATCTGTCGCGCGTGAACGACATTCTGGTCGAGGTGGAAAAACAGTTGGGCTCGCTCAAGCGCCAAGCGTCGAAGGCCAGGCGCTATGCGGAAATCCGCGAGCAGATGCGCGGGATGCTGCGTCAGGTGTTTGCCAGCAAAGCCCGCGAACTCGACCAGGAAGCTGAGCGCATCGAGGGGATTCTGCGAGATCTGGCCGCGAGTGAAGCGCAGCTGGGCGAAATGGTGACGCAGCTCGAAAGCGAGCACGAGCGTCTCTCGGCGCGAATTTACGAGCTCGACGGCGAATTGCGGCAAAACCAAAACCTGATCGGCCAGGCGGGTCTCGAGCTGGACCGCAGCGAGAATCGCATCGTGTTCAATCGCCAGCGAGGGGACGAGCTTGAAGCGCGCTCTCGTCAAATCACCGCCGACCTGGAACAACTCGCGGCGCAGGCCGCGCAGTTGGAGAGCCGCGCGCGCGATCACGAATTGGCGCAGGAAGCGATCGTCGCTGAGACGGCGCAGCTCGAGCTTGTCGTGCAAAGCATTGCGGAAGAGGCGGCCGGCCTGGAGTCGCGAAGCGCTTCCACTGAGACGCGCATCCAGGAGCTGCGCGACGCTACTAGCCGGTTGACCGAGGATCTGACGCGTCTTCATGGCGAGCAGGCGCAGGCGGAGCAGGCGCTCGTGCATCACCTTGAGGCCGTAGGGCGCGGCGAACAGCGCGAGCATCAATTGCTCGAGGAGTCGCTCGTCCATCGCGAGCGGGCTCACGCCGCGGATCTGAATTGGCGCGCGAGCGTGGAACGCGCGCAAAGCCTCGAATCGGCCGTGCGCGAAACGCAGGCACGCATCGCGGAACTCCGCAGCCGGCAACAGGATGCGAGCGCCCAGGTGAACCAGAGCCGCGCGAATTTGGCGGACGTGCGCGCGCGCCGGTCCACACTCGACCAAATATTGAACGATCGCTCCTACACAGCCGAGGCCGTGCAAAAACTGTTCGCTGCCCAGGGCTCCTCTGCGGATCGCGGCTTCCGCGCGGTGGGCGTGCTGGCCGATTACGCCGAAGTCGAAGAGCAATATGAGGTCGCCGTCGAGCAATTCTTGCGGGAGGAGCTGGAGTACGTCGTCGTCGAGACGTTCGATGTGGCTCGCGCTGGCATCAGCCTGCTGCGCGACGAAGTCGGCGGGTGCGCCACGTTCTTCGTAGACTCGCTGCGCACGTTGAAACTCGATCCGGATGAGCCGATCGTCCCCTTCGAGATCGAGCGCGACGTCGTTTCCCGGCTGGACAAGCTCGTCGATTTCCGCGATCCGCTTGGCCCAGCCGCAAAGAAATTCCTGCCGCGCCTCCGCGCCGCCTATCTCGTGGAAACGGCGGCCCTCGCCGAGCGGCTCGCGCGGGAAAACCCCTCGTGCCACTTCGTGACGCTTGACGGAACTTGCTACCAGGGACGCATGGTGACCGGCGGACGCCCGGCGGAAGCGGGGCCGCTGGTGATGAAGCGGGAACTGCGATCGCTGGATGTGGAAGTGCTTCGTCTGGAACGCGCGCTCGGCGAAACGCAGGAGGCGCTGCACGAGATCGAGCGGGAGATTGCGGAAGGTGAGCAGACGCTTGTCACCGCTTCGGCCGAGCACCTGGAGGCGCAGAAGGCCGCGGTGGCCGCAACGCACCGCCGCGAGCAGGCGCAGGGCGAATTGGCGCGGCTGGGAATGGACTTGGCCGATTGCCAGGCGGAACTGGCGCGCGTCCGCGAACTGGCCCGGGCCGCGCGGCGCAACGCAGAGGCTGCTTCCCAGGATCACTCGCATGCCAGCGGTTCGCGAAGCAACGCGGAGCGGGAGATTGCCGAGTCCACCGCGCTGCTGGCGGAATTGCGGCAGAGCGCGGCCTCGGCGCAGCAGCAGCTCGCGGGCCGCCGCGCGGACCTCGCGCAACTTGCCGAGCGGCGAGCAAACGCCGATGCGATGTCCGCCCGGCTGGCGTTCGAGGATCGGGAATTATCCGAGCGGCGCGGCGCGCTGGCCAGGCAGCTCGAGGACGTGGCACGCGAAGAACGCGAAATCTCACTTCAAACGGCCGAGCACCAGCGCCAGGTGGAATCGCTGCGGAGCGAAAAATTGCGGCTCGAAGGGCGCAAGACCGAACTCGAGCGCGAGTGGGAATCTTCCCGCGTCCGCAGCACCGAGATCGAAGATACGCTGCGGATGAACCGCCAGAAGCTCGGCGACCTGCGTGAAGAGCGCAGCCGGCACGAAATTGAGCGCGCGCGCAATGACGCGGAGCGCGAGCACTTGCGCCAGAGCTGCGCCGAGGAGCTGAATCTCCAGCCTGAAGACTTGATTGCAAGCGAGGCGGCGTTGCTCAGCGGAGACGGCTTGCGGGCCGCCGACGCGCACTACCACGAACTCAAGGCGCGCATCGAATCCATGGGCCCGGTCAACATGATGGCGCTCGAGGAGTACAACGAGTGCGACCAGCGATTCGCGTTTCTCTCGCGCGAACGCGACGACCTGATGCAGTCGATCACTGACACGCAACAAGCGATCACAGAACTCGATCAAGTCTGCCGCCAGAAGTTCGAGGAGGCCTTCGCCTTCATCAATCAGCACTTCGCTACCGCGTTCCATACGCTTTTCGGCGGCGGCACGGGCGAAATGCGGCTTTCCGAGCCCGATAGCGCCGGCGAAGCCGGGATTGACATCGTCGCGCAGCCGCCGGGGAAGCGCCTCCAGAATGTGCTGCTGCTCTCGGGCGGAGAGAAGGCGCTGACGGCGCTAGCTCTTTTGATTGCAGTGTTCCGCTTCCAGCCGAGCCCGTTCTGTATCCTCGACGAGGTGGACGCGCCACTGGACGATGCGAACGTGGGCCGCTTCACGCAAATGGTCCACTCCATGAGCGAAGGCACGCAGTTCATCGTCGTCACCCACAATCGCCGCACGATGGAGATGGCTTCGGTCCTATATGGCGTGACGATGCAGGAGCCGGGAGTTTCCAAGCTCGTCTCCGTTCGATGGGACGAGGCGAAGGAGAATCAGGCCGCCGCAGCCGCCACCAACGCCGCCTGACCTCCGCGCGTCGGCGTCGCGCCGCACAAAAGTTCTGCACAGCCCCCCGCGAGTTTCCACAGGGCGCTTCTTTTACATCCAGCCACAGTGAGTTAGAATGCGGCGTTTTCCGAGGGACTAATTTCTCCGTGGCTTCCCCCCAAATGAGCGCTTTAATCTGGGAGACGAATCTCTCCGGTGCAAGACTTCTTTCGCGCGGCAAAGTGCGCGATCTCTACGAAGTGGATGGAAAACTGTTGTTGGTCGCCACCGACCGGCTCTCGGCCTTCGACGTTGTGCTCCCCACACCGATCCCGGACAAGGGACGCGTCCTGACCCAGCTCTCGCTGTTCTGGTTCAAGCAATTGGCCGATGTCATCCCCAACCACGTCCTGAGCGGCACGGAGTTTCCCGCGAGCCTGGCCTCGGAGCAGGATTTGCTCGCGGGCCGCGCCACGCTTTGCCGCAAGACGCAACCTCTTCCGATTGAGTGCGTCGTGCGGGGGTATTTGTCGGGATCCGGTTGGAAGGATTATCAGAGGGGCGGCAGCGTCTGCGGAATCGCGCTCCCATCTGGCTTGCGCGAGTCTGAACGCTTGCCCCAGCCGCTGTTCACTCCTTCGACCAAAGCGGAGCGCGGCCACGATGAGAATATTCCGTTCGACGCGGCCGCAATGCGAGTCGGTGGGGAACTTGCCGAACAGCTCCGAGCCGTCAGCATCGAGCTCTACCGGCGCGCGGCGGAGTATGCCGAGCCGCGCGGCATCCTGCTCGCAGACACTAAATTCGAATTTGGTCTGCTGGATGGGGAGCTGATTTGGATCGATGAGGCACTGACCCCGGACTCCTCCCGGTTCTGGCCCGCCGAGGGTTACGCGCCGGGCCGGTCACAGCCCTCATTCGACAAACAATTTGTTCGCGATTACCTCGAGCGCATCGGCTGGAACAAGCAGCCCCCGGGACCCGAATTGCCTGTTGAGGTTGTCGCGGGAACTCGGGCGAAGTATCGCGAGTCGTACCGGTTGCTTACGGGCCGCGAACTGGATTAGGCGCCGGCCCGGAATCTTCTTGCGGAGCGTGCAATTTTGAGAGATCAACTGGAAGCGCTGGTGGGCCAGATGGTCGAACGCGGCATCCTCTTCGATGAGGCGGTAAACGAGTTCGAGAAGCGATTTATCAAGCGTGTACTCGATCGCTCGAATGGAAATCAATCGCGGGCGGCGCGCCTCCTCGGAATACATCGCAATACGCTCAGCCGCAAGATCGGCGTCTACAAGATCGATTCGCGCCAGGGCCGCGTCTGAATTTTCGGCGCAGGACTTGCAGTTCCCGCCTTCCAAAAGAAAAACGACCCCAGGTTCGGGGCCGTTTTTCGTTCCTTAGTCGAAATCCTGATTAGTTCCCCGCGGGTGGTTTCGGAGGCACTCTGTGCGGCGGCCGCCTCGTTCCGGGCGTCGGCTTCTCCGGAGGGATGTCCTCCGTATTGACTTTCGCAGCGTCCCATGTGAGCAGGAAAGGACTCTGCGTGTACCCGGTCAGCGTTCCCGTGAAGCGAACCACGTCATCCTTCTGCAATCGTTTCGCCTCGGGCTGGCCAACGATGTGGACTTCCATATTCGCGTCCGTTGCGGCTTGCATCTCTTTCTGCATTCCTTCCTGATCCGTAGCGAGGGGCCGGTAGACCTTGAGCGTTAGATTGTTGTCGTCCACGGGAACGATGTCCATGATGCGAACCGCCACATCCGGATACGTGGACCCGCAGGTCGCCAGCCACATGATCTTTCCGTGGTCGCCGCCTTCCTTCAGCCAGGGGATGAAATGATCCACGTCGTTGCGCGCCGCATCGAGATCGGCCGCGCTCGGAATGGTGTAGGTCGCCGGCCTGTCCGCGGTTGTTCCGGCGAGCGTGACGAGTTCGTTCAGTTCGCCGTCAATCAGATTGTCGCAGACGTTTCCGCCCTGATAGTCCGACAACCGGCTCCCCAAATACTTTTGCACCTGCGCCTGACTCTGTCCCTTGAGCGACACCGAGCGTGCCAGCGCCCAGAACCCGTCCATGGTTTGCGGGGGAGTCGTAGAAAGATACGCAACACCCAACCGGTAGTATGTGACCGGTGTGCTCGGATCGTCAGGATTCGCGGCCAGCGCAGCTTTGAAGAAAGTCACCGCACCGGCGAAATCCTTCAGGGTGAGTGAGGCCATTCCCGCTGTGGCATTGAACAGAGCCGTGGGCACCTGCAAATTCTTCGCCCACGCGTCAGCCGTTTGATCCGCCGGCTTTGGGATTTGCGCGAGGACAGCGATACCCAGCTTTGCGGCATCGCGTGCTTGCGTCGCTTCGTCCTTTGCATTCGGGTCGGTGCCCGTGAACCAGTAGTTGAAAGCCATCGTTCTCAAGTAGAGCGCTTCAAAGCGCGTCTTGGCATCCACCTTGTCGCCCAACGCGGCTTCCCGGTCAGCGTACTCAATCACCTTCGGATAGTTCTTCAGTTCGTTGTACGCCAGATAGTAGGTGCGGTAGACGTAGGGGAGAAGCGCCGATGTCGGAAACTTGCTGACGAAATCATCCAAATCCTTGATCTTCTGCCCCGCGTTCGGCTCGTTGAAGGCTTGCTGGTACAAGTTGTATTCGGCCAACGTATAAGCCGGCTTCTGTTCCGCCGGTGCCTGCTGCGGGGCCTGCGCGGCCGCCGACGCCGCAACTCCGCCGATCAACCCCGCGACTGTCAGGCCTATTAGACCCACTCTCGTTCGATTCCACATTCGCATCATCACCCCTCGCTGCCTCCTAAGGAAGTCGCTCGCACACCGCGCTCACTGGCAAACGCGGTAAGAGGGCTGCATCTCCACCGAAGATTGGCGATTATAGGGAATCCGTCCGCGCCACGCAAGCAGCTTTCCCATTTCGTCGCGAATTGTAGTGCGCCTCTGCATGGCCCATACAACGTCTCTGAATGGTAAGATGGCGCGCGGGCATGCAACGTCGCCCAGCAGATTTTCGGAAACGGGGAAAGCTCGAATGAGTTTGCCAGATACGCTGTACGGACAAACTGCATTGGTCACCGGGGCCAGCCGCGGCATCGGCTTGGCGATCGCCCAACGCCTGGGCCGCATGGGCGCTCGCGTCGCGATTTGCGCACGAGATGCGCAACGCCTCGAGCAAGCCGCTTCCGCAATGCGAAGCGAGCAAATCGCAGTTTTGCCTGTTCCCGCCAACGTATCGCGGTCGGAAGATGTCGCTCGCCTGGTTTCGCAAGTCGAGCGAACGCTCGGCCCGATCGATATTCTCGTGAACAATGCCGGCATTGGCTTCTTCGGTCCGGGGCATGAGGCAACCGAACAGAAGTGGGACTCTGTATTAGACACCAACTTGAAGTCGGTGTTCCTGATTTGCCGCGCAGTTGTCCCTGGAATGATGAAACACGGCGGAGGACACATCATCAATATCAGTTCGCTTGCAGGAAAGAACGCGTTTGCCGGCGGAGCGGTGTACTGCGCCTCCAAGTGGGGCTTGCAGGGATTCAGTTTCTGTCTCGCCGAGGACCTTCGCGCGTCCAACATTCGCGTCAGCGTGGTCTGCCCCGGGTCCGTACTGACCGAATTTAGTCCGCATGCTGGAAAGGACGACAGCAAGATGCTCCAGCCTGAAGATGTTGCACATGCCGTCGCAGCCCTGGTGACGCAGGCCCCGCAAAGCTTTATTAGTGAAGTACTTATACGTCCCACGCAGAAGCCCTAAAATTCCTCTTGACAATAGTTGTGTAAACGAGTATAGTCAGCTCGTGGCCGAGAAAAACACAGCCGGTTCTGATGCCGCTCTGAAGCCCAAGCTTGAACAGAAGGTTTTCCTTGAGCTGCTGCGGGTGGCGGATTCATTGGTACAGGACGCAGAGGCCATCTTAAAGCCTCTAGGGCTCACGCATACGCAATACAACGTCCTGCGGATCCTGCGGGGTGCCGGGCCGCCAGGGTTGGCCTGTGGGGGGATCGGGGAGCGCATGTTGACGCACGACCCTGACATCACGCGACTCCTGGACCGGCTCGACTCACGCGGCCTTATCAGGAGGGAACGAGAGCAAGGGGACCGCCGGGTTGTGCGCACGCGCATTACGGGTGCCGGGCTGCGTCTGCTGGAAGAATTGGATGCGCCGGTTTCGCAGCTGCACGAGAAGCAACTGGGGCACTTGGAGCCCGCGCAGTTGGAGGAGTTGAAGAATCTACTCTCCTTGATGCGCACGCGGGGCTGTCCCTCTAAGAGCTGATTTTTTTTGCTGTGATGGTTGTTATCACGATAAACGAGTTCACGGAAGTAGGAGGAACAACATGATCGCCTCAAGCGAAGTCCACATCCATGAGTTGATTTCACGGCGCGCCAGTTCTCACGCGTTTTCGACCCGCCCGGTGACTGCGCAGGATCTCCGCACCGTCCTGGAGGCAGCCCGTTGGGCCCCCTCCTCCTACAACGCGCAGCCGTGGAGATTTCTGGTCGCTCGGCGCGAGGACGCGAGCCACTTCGAAAATATTCTTGAAGTTCTCGCGCCGGTCAATCGCGAGTGGGCATCCTCGGCACAAGTCTTGATCGTCACTGTGGCGCGCGTGAACTACCCGCACAACGGTCGGCCCAATCGCCACGCGTGGCACGACGTCGGCTTGGCGACCGGAAACTTGATGACGCAGGCAGAAGCGTTGGGCCTCGTGACGGGACCGATGGGCGGCTTCGATCCTAAGGCCGCGAGGGAGAGGTTGCACATTCCCGAGGGCTGGGAGCCCGTCGCGGTGATTGCCCTCGGCTACCCGGAACGCCGGGAAGCAAATGGCGGCGATGGCGTTGACGCGCGTCCGGCAAAGCCTCGCGAGCGTAAGTCTCTCGCGGAGATTGTCTATGGCGGGGACTGGGGCGAGCCAATCCAGTTCACATCAGGAGTCGAAGAATTCAACGAGGAGGCAGCAAAATGGGGAACACGTTTAACAATTCAGTGAATTTGGCGTCGCGATTCTTTCTGAGTGCGGTATTCATCGTCAGCGGTTTCGAGAAAGTCGCTGGCTGGTCCATGGTGGCGGGCGCGATGCGAGGGGTGGGCGTTCCCTTCGTCTCGATTACCTTGCCGCTCACGATCCTGCTGGAAGTGGCCGGCGGGCTGGCGATTCTTGTGGGCTACCGAGCGCGGCACGTCGCGCTTCTTCTTGCAGGGTTCCTGGTCGTCGTAACCTTCCT